>NZ_VOSM01000004.1:0-300000 GCF_007997015.1 Lujinxingia vulgaris | reverse complement strand
TGTATGACGGGAGTTTTGAGGGGCGCCTGGTGGCCGGTCAGGGGGTGAGCGCGGCGCTGTTGCGGCGGGCCGGCATCCAGGTCTTCAGCGAGGAGGAGCTGGACGCGGCTCGCCGCTTTGTGGAGCGCGGCGGCGCCGCGCCGCGCTGAGGCTCAGACGCTTTGCCCGCTGGGGCCGCTCTTGATGAGCTGCAGCTCAAACTGCCCGACAGATTCGCCGCCGAAGCTGGTGACGACGACTTTGTAGGTGCCCGGGGTGAGCTGGCGGTTGATGCGGGAGTCGGTGGTCTGACCGTTGTCGTCGTTCTCTTCGATAAGCTGGTTATTTTCGTCGACGAGCACCAGGTAGGTGTCGAAGGCGTCGGATCGAAGATCGATCTGGACCTGGGAGGTCTCGGTGACCTCAAGGGTGTAGACCTTGCCGACGCCGGGGCGGTTGGGCAGGCCGCCGTCGGCGGGGAGGATGAAGCTGGAGAAAGAGTCGCCGGGGGTCACCGCGGTGCGGTCATCGAGGGTGATGTGCTCGGTGGTCAGCGAGTAGGGCCCGGAGGGGCGATTGGCGATGGAGCTTGCGACCAGGGTGTAGTCGCCGGCTTCGAGCTGCTGGACGATGCGGGGGTTGAGTGCGCCGGCGGAGTCGTCGTCTTCAGCCACCACGCGCCCGTTGCTGTCGAGCAGGTAGAGGTAGGCGTCGAAGGAGGAGGTCTCCATCTGCAGGTTAACCGCGCCGGCCTCATCGAGGGTGAAGGGGAAGGCGAAGCCCGGGCGGCTGGCCGCGCCATGAACCGTCGGTGCCAGGCCGTAGATGCCCCGGTAGGGCTCGCCGAAGATGAACTTCTCGGAGATCTGGGCGTTTTCGGTGACAACGTCGAGGATAAAGGCGCCCTGGCCCTGGCCCTGATAGGAGTTGACCAAGATCTGGTAGGTGCCGGCCGGGAAGAGCGAGAGGATGCGGGAGTTGGTGGAGGCGGAGGCGACCTGGTCGCTGGCGTCGTCGTTTTCGGCCAGGATTTGGGAGGTCTCGGCGTCGAGGACGCTTAAGTAGGTGTCAAACTCGGTGGAGCGTGCGCTGATGTTGAGGAGCGCTTCTTCTTCGAGGGTCAGCGTGTAGGAGGCCGCCGGCACGCCGCTGATGGGGTGGGCGTTCATGCCCTGGAAGAGAAAGCCGGTGGCTGAGCCGGGGAGCTCGACGTCTTCCTCCATGGCGAGCAGTGAGGTCTCTAAAGAGAAGCTGCCGCTGCCGCCGGGGCTCTGGCTGGAGAGGACGATGAGGTAGGTGCCGGCAGTGGGGGCCTGGGCGATGAGGCGGGCCTGGGCGTCGGCGCCGGGCTGGTTGAGGGTGGTGGCCAGCGGGGTGTAGTCGGGGGCGAAGACGGTGAGCGCGGGGCTAAATCCGTTGGCGGTGGACTTGACGCGCAGGACCTGGCCGGCGTCGAGGTCGACGGCGTAGGTGGTGTAGCGGGCGCCGTTGTTGGGGCTGATGAGTCCGGAGGCGCTCAGGGTGCCCGAGGCGCTGGCGTCGGCACCGATGGAGCTGAGATCGTCGGTGAGGAAGGGGCCGGAGGAGGAGGCGCAGGCGGCGCTGAGCGAGGTGCAGAGCGTCAGCGAGAGGCCGAGCAGTGAGTTTTTAGCGAGACGCGAAGACAGGGAGAGGGACACAGCGAACTCCAGGGTACAAATCCAGTTAACGGAAGCAAATGGCCATCGAGGAGGAGGACTATAGTTGAGGATGCGCGCGGGTTAAAGGGGGGAAGGGGGGGATTCGTTATGACGATGGCAGGGCGTTGAAAAGTGGTTAATTTTTCCCAACTTACGAGGGTGGAAGATACAAGTAAGGGGGCGCGATGGAGCCGTTGGGCTGGCTTTGGGTGGGGTTGGGTCTCGTGTTGCTGGTGGGCGCGGTGGTCGATCTGTTCTGGACGACGCTGTGGCAAGACGGGGGGGCCGGACCGCTGACCACGCGTCTGGGGGCGGGGCTGTGGTGGATGGGGCGCTCGACGCTGGGCGAGCTTGCGGGGGTGCGCCTGAGCTTGATGGGACCCTTTATTCTGCTGGCGACGGTGATGATGTGGATGGTGATGTTCTGGTTGGCGTGGGTGTTTTTGCTCAGCGCGAGCCCGGTGTTGCTGGCGCCGGCGTTCGGAGAAGACGGCGTGGCGAGCTGGCCGGAGCGATTCTATTACGTGGGGTCGGCGTTTTTTACGCTGGGCAACGGCGACTATCAGGCAGCGGGAGGGTTCTGGCAGATAAGCTCGGTGTTATGTGCGGGAAGCGGGATGCTGATGATCACGCTCTCGATCAGCTACGTCATCGCGGTGCTCTCGGCGGTGGTCACTCGCCGGCGGCTGGCGACACAGATTTTTGCGATCGGCTCCACGCCGGAGCAGTGGGTGCTCAACGCCTGGGATGGGGAGAGTCTGGAGGAGAGCAACGGGGTGTTGCCGGCGATCTCGGAGTTGTTGACGCAGGTCACCGAGGAGCAGCTGGCGTACCCGGTAGTCCACTATTACCACACCGATGCCCCCTACAAGGCGATGCCCCTGGCGGTGGCGATGTTTGATGAGGGGTTGACGCTTATCGAGTGCGGGGTTGAGGAGAGCTGCCGGCCGGGGCGGCTGACGATGCTCCTGGCGCGCAACAGTGTGCAGCGCTACCTGAGCACCCTGCGGGAGGGGTGGATCACGCCGGAGCAGCCGATGCCGGAGTTTCCCAACCTTGAGGAGCTGCGGGAGTCGGGGATGTCGACGATGGATGACGTCTTCTTTGGGGCGCAGGTCCATCAGCTGGAGCGGCGCCGAAAGATGTTGCGGGGAGCGGTCGAGCACGACGGGTGGTGCTGGGAGGATCTTCGACGGGTGGGGCGCTCGGTGGCCAGCGGTGGGGCGACGGAGTGAGGGTCGCCGGTGCCGGAATGGCCTGACCCCCGGTCTCCTGCCCCCCGGTCGCCGAGATAGGGGACGACCGGGGGTTAAGCGGCAATCAGAGTCTGGGGGGCAGGGGTTCGGATTGATGTTCGCCGCGGATGCGGTTCCAACCAAAGCGGATGGCGTCGCGGAAGAGGGGCCAGGGGCCGGTCTCGCGGGTCTCCCAGCTCTGGTGGGCCATGGGCTCGACCTGATCCCAGGTGTTGTTTTCGTAGCGGGGCTCTTCGGCCAGGGCCACGCCGTAGCGGTAGGCCAGGGCGAAGTCTTCGTAGGCGTAGCGGCTGTCGGCGAAGTTGCGCTGGTAGTGCTCGCGGAAGCTGCTGTCGAAGCGCGAGACGTCGTTGCGGGCTGCGGGGCGCTCGGCGGTACCGGCGACGGTGGAGCTGCCGGCGAGTCGGGGCTCGTGGGTGGTGCTCTGTGTGCCGGAGGTCACCTCGGAGCTGTGGGGGATATGCGGTGAGGATTGGGCGCTGGTCACGCCGGAGGCGGGGCGGTCGGTGCGGGAGGGATGCTCATCGTGCAAGGACGAGGTGGAGATGCCCTCGGAGGTGGCGCTCTCGATGATGCCGCCGGTGTGTTTCTGGCCGAGTTTTTGACGGGAAGTGGGGTGGCCGGCGTAGGCGCGCCTGTCCATGATCTGGCGGGCGGAGTGGGCCAGGGTGTCGTCGTCGAGATCGACGATGAGCAGGTCGTAGCCCTGGCGCACACCGCTGGCGTAGCGGCGGGCTTCGGTCTCCGAGATGCCGCGTTCGGTGAGCTTCTCCAGGGACTCTCGGGCGTCTTTCTGGCTGTCCTCTCGCCCCGAAAAGAGGCCTTTGAAGATGCCGCTGTGGTCGGTGCCGGGGGAGGCGATATGGTCGATGTGAAGGCCTTTGATGCCGGCGTCTTTGAGTTCGTCGATGGTGTCGTTGGCGCGCTCTTTGTTTTCGTAGAGGGCGAGTATGAGGGTGTGCATAAGTGCCTCAAAAGATTGGGGAAGTTTTGTTTTGTGGGCGCTCTTTGGAGCTGTTGGGCTAAATGTGTGCGCGGTGCGGCGAAGTCATAATGATTGGCGTGTGAGGCGGGCGGGGAATCTGTGGGCGGGGGGCCTGTTTGACCGGGGGCGACGCCCGTGCTAGTCGGGGCCGAGCGAGGTGCCTGAAAATAGGAAGGGGCATCGACGACGATGGTGGCCGCCGGGTGGTGGCGTGAACAGTTAGCGAGCAGGAACAAGGCGATGATCACAACCTCTGGCGTGATGGTGAACTTCAGCGGGCAGCCGCTCTTTGAAGATGTGAACGTGAAGTTTCTTCCGGGGAACTGCTACGGGCTCATCGGGGCGAACGGCGCGGGGAAGTCGACGTTTTTGAAGGTCCTCTACGGGGAGCTGGAGCCCTCGGCGGGGGTGGTGAGCATTCCGTCGAACCTGCGCATGGCCAGGCTGGAGCAGGATCAGTTCCGCTACGACGATGACGTGGTGATGGACGTGGTGCTGCGCGGCCACCCGCGTCTTTTTGAGGTGCATAAGGAGCGCGAGGCGCTCTACGCCAGCGCGGATTTCAGCGAGGAAGATGGCGCGCGCGCAGCCGAGCTGGAGATGGTCTACGCCGACCTCAACGGCTATGAGGCCGAGGCCGAGGCGGCGATTTTGCTGGCCGGGCTGGGCGTGGGCGATGAGGAGCATCATCGCCGGATGGGGGATCTGGAGGCGGGTCAGAAGGTGCGTGTGCTGCTGGCGCAGGCCCTCTTTGGCAAGCCGGACATCCTGCTTCTCGACGAGCCGACGAACAACCTGGACGTGCACACGATCGCCTGGCTGGAGGACTACCTTCAGCGACTCGAATCGCTGGTGATCGTGGTCAGCCACGACCGCCACTTCCTGAACAACGTGTGCACGCATATCGCGGACATCGATTTTCGGCGCATCCGCATCTACGCGGGTAATTACGACTTCTGGTTGCAGGCCGCCGAGCTGGCGTTGCAGCAGCGCCGCGATGCGCAGAAGAAGGCCAGCGATAAGGCCAAGGATCTCAAGGCGTTTATTGAGCGCTTTAGCTCCAACGCGTCGAAGGCCCGTCAGGCGACCTCGCGTAAGAAGTTGCTCGATCAGCTCACGCTCGATGATCTGCCGGTCTCCACGCGTAAATATCCGCATATTCACTTCGGGTTTGAGCGCGAGTGCGGCAAGAAGGTGCTTCTGCTCGAAAACATCAAGAAGTCGATCGAGGGGGAGGAGCTGCTCAACGGGTTTAGCCTGAATGTGCAGTCCGGCGATCGCATCGCGTTTGTGGGTCCGGATGGGCGCCCGCGCACCACGTTGTTTCAGATTCTGGCCGGGGAGCTTGAGCCGGATAGCGGGAATGTGGAGTGGGGGAGCACGATCACCAGCGCGTATTTCCCGAAGGAGAACGACGCGTATTTTAAGGATGTGGATCTGAACCTGATCGACTGGCTGCGTCAGTTTACGGTCGATATGCACCTGGAAGATGTGCGGGGCTTTCTGGGGCGGATGCTCTTCAGCGGGGAGGACACCAAGAAGAGCGTGAAGGTGCTCAGCGGTGGGGAGAAGGTGCGTTGCATGCTCTCGAAGATGATGCAGGTGGGGGCGAACCTGTTGATTATGGATGAGCCGACCAACCACCTGGATCTGGAGAGCATTACGGCGTTGAACAAGGGGATGCAGGCGTTTAGCGAGAACAACGTGATCTTGTTTGCCAGCCACGACCGTGAGCTTGTGCGTACGGTGGCCAACCGGATCATTGAGATCGGGCCGAACGGTCATCTGGATTTCTACATGCCCTTCGATGAGTACGTGACGAGCGAGCGGGTGGCCGAGGCCCGTCGCGAGCTGCACGGTGCGGATCTGGGCCTCTGATAAGGTCGGGCGTGGGGCGGGGGAGCGGATGATTGCCGGAGGTCGCGCGGGGTGCGGCCTCCGGTTTTTTGTTTCCGGTGGGGAGGCAGGCTGACCCCGGGCCGTGAGAAGTTGAGCGGTGATGCGGTGATGGGGGGATTTGTGCTGACCTCGCGTTGCCGTCATCGCTGACCTTTGGTCGTGTGTTTACTGACCCTCGGTCGGCGTGTTTTCTGACCTCCGGTCGGCGTGTTTTCTGACCCCCGGTCGGTGGACGTTGAGGGGGAGACGTCTGAAGAGGTGGAGTGTGCGTTGACCGATGTCACACACATACCTACATTGCGGCGCGGAGGTCAGGTCTCGATGTGCGCGGAGGAGAGATGAGCGTTTTTGGGAAGATAGCGATCGTGGTTGGGATGGCTGTGGTGCTGGTGGGTTGCGAGAAGCATGAGCCTGAGGATGTGGCGCTGGGCTATCTGGAGGCGATGCGCGATGGGGAGATGCTCGAGGCCTGGGAGCGGGTAAGAGCCGAGGATCAGGCGGCGATGCCGCTGCGTGTGCTGGAGGCGCAGGGGGAGCAGGCCGAGTCGCAGGTCGAGGAGATGTCGGGGAGGGTGGCGTTTGAGGTGCTGGGGGTGGAGACGATCTCGGAGGAGGAGGTCGTGGTGCGGGTGGATGTTCGCATCGACGGGGCGTCGAGCGGGCAGGTTGAGGAGGTGCGTCTGTGGAGTGAGGCGCAGGGGTGGCGTGTGGATACGGACTGGTCGGAGCGAGAGGCCGGTGTGCTGGATCGTCCTGAGGAGGACGCGGCGCAGCCGTGAGAGCGTTGAGCTGGCCTGTGTGGGTCGTGATGTAGCGTTGATACCCTGTCTGCGGCGTTGAGAGCACCGGGAGTTTGTATGAAAGAGTCGAAGCCGTACCACGCGGTGTTGGTTCATGAGCTTGAGCAGGCGGGGCTCAATCAAAGCGAGGCCCCGGGGGAGGAGGCGTGGCGTGCGTTTCTGGAGCGTGTGTCGGGCCGTCTGGAGGATGCGTATCAGGGGACGGTGGTACTGGATGAGCGATTCGACAAGATGATTCGCCATGCGGTCGACCCCTTCTTTCTGCACGATACGCAGGGGCGCGTCATTGAGGTGAATCACGCGGCCTGCGAGATGCTGGGGTATACGCGGGAGGAGTTGTTGGGGATGGGGGTGGCCGACTTTGAGATGGATCTTGCGCCGGGGGCGATCTGGGATCGGATGCGGGTCGATGAGGTGTTTACGGTGGAGGGGCGTCATCGCAGCAAGGATGGGCGAGTCTATCCAGTGGAGACGCGGGTGGGGGCGTTTATGGCGGGTGGGCGCAAGGTGATTCTGGCGTTGTGCCGGGATGTGAGCGAGCGGGTGGAGCGTGCCCGGCAGTTGCAAGAACTCAATGAGGCGCTGGAGCGCGCGCGCGATGAGGCGGTGAGGGCGAGTGCGTCAAAGAGTGCGTTCCTGGCGGATATGAGCCATGAGTTGCGCACGCCGCTCAATGCGGTGATCGGGTACTCGGAGTTTGTGCTCGAGCAGATGCAGGATGAGGGGCCGGTGCGCTACCGCGAGGATCTGGAGCGGATTCGCGTGGCGGGTCAACATATGCTCTCGCTGATCAACGATGTGCTGGATCTCTCGAAGATCGAGGCCGGGAAGTTGGAGGCGCGCGCCGCAGAGTTTGACCTCGCCGAGCTCCTGGGGGACGTGGAGAGCACCGCGGAGCCGCTGGCGCTGGCGAACGGAAATCAACTCGAGGTGCGGTGTGAGCCGGGGGCGTTTTCGATGCACACCGATGCGACGAAGTTGCGCCAGATCTTGCTCAACCTGCTGGGGAACGCCTGCAAGTTTACCGAGGACGGGCAGGTGGGGGTGCTGGCGAGTTCGCCGAAGCCGGGGTGGGTGGAGTTGCGGGTGTGGGATACGGGCGTGGGGATGAGCAGGGAGGCGTTGGGGCGGGTGTTTGAGGCGTTTGAGCAGGCCGATGAGGCGACGGAAGAGCGCTACGGGGGGACGGGGCTGGGGCTGACGCTGACCGAGCGTTTTTGCCGCTTGCTTGGGGGGCGGATCAAGGTGCGTTCGCAGCCGGGGGAAGGCACGGAGTTTCGGGTACGAATCCCGCAGCGGTTGCCGGCGCTCAGCGAGGTTTAAGATCGGAGCCGGTGAGAGAGTGGGGGGGCGTCGCCGTTTGGTGAGGCGCGTTTGCGCTTAGTTTCCAGGCATGCGCGAGAGACTTGCCGGGAGACGGCTATGAAGAGCAAAGAGCAGATCGAGGAGATGGACAACCCGCCGGAGGGAGGGGCTGAGAAGCGCACGGATTACGCCTATGAGCGTACGGTGCAGGCCTCGGGGCGGACGTTGATGGCGGGGGTGCGGACGTCGATCTCGATGATCGCGTTCGGGTTTACGATCTTCAAATTCTTCGATTTTCTGGAGCAGGGCAACTCGGACATGCTGGGGGAGCTGTCGGCGCAGGGGCCGGCGAATGCGGGGTTGTTGCTCTTCGGGGTCGGGATGATCGTGCTCTTGCTCTCGGTGGTCGATCATGTGCGCGATATGTATCGGCTCAGCGATCGCGAGGGTGAGCGTTTTCCCTTTTCGGCGTCGCTGGTAGGGGCGGTGTTGTTGCTGGTGCTGGCGGGGCTGGTGATGGTGAACATGCTGACGGGGGTGGGGCCGCTGTGAGGCGGGTGGCGTTGACCGGGGGGCGGGGTGTGTTCGGTGTGACCGGGGGTCAGGGTGTGACTGTGGGTCTGGCTCGGGGGCGAAAGAAGAGGGTGGGGAGGCGACCGAGGGTCAAGGTGTGATCGGTGTGACCGGGGGTCAGGAAGTGACCGGGGGTCAGGTGTGACTGTGGGTCAGGATGTGACCGGGGGTCAGGGTGTGACTGTGGGTCAGGGGGTGACCGAGGGTCAGGATGTGACCGAGGGTCAAGGTGTGATCGGTGTGACCGGGGGTCAGGAAGTGACCGGGGGTCAGGTGTGACTGTGGGTCAGGATGTGACCGGGGGTCAGGGTGTGACCGAGGGTCAGGATGTGACCGGGGGTCAGGGAGTGACCGAGGGTCAGGGTATGACCGTGGGTCAGGGAGTGACCGAGGGTCAGGGTATGACCGTGGGTCAGGATGTGACCGGAGGTCAGGGTGTGACTGTGGGTCAGGGTTACGTGCCCGCGCCGACCCATTTCTGTGATGGGGCGGCGCGGGTGAGGAGGGTAATGAGGATCAGGCGAAGATGTTGACCGAGATGATGAGTACGGCGGTGAAGAGGATGGTCATGGCGGTGCCGGCTTTGAGGAAGTCACGCACGCTGTAGCCGCCGGGGCCCATCAGCAGGGCGTTGACCTGGTGGGTGGGAAGGAGGAAGGCGTTGGAGGCGGCAAGCGCGACGATGAGGCCAAACTGGGCCGGGCTTGCGCCGACACCGACGGCGACGTTGGCCGCCAGCGGTACGAGCAGGACGGTGGCGCCGACGTTGGAGATCGTCAGGGTGAAGGCGGTGGTCAAAAGGGCGATGGTGAGCTGAACGCCCCAGGTGGGGAAGGAGGAGGTCAGGCCGATGACGCGCTCGGCGATCCAGGCGGCGGTGCCGGTATCTTCAACGGCCTGGCCCAGGGGGATGAGGGCGGCAAGCAGGAAGACGGTCTTCCAGGAGACAGCGCGGTAGGCCTCGTCGGCAGTGAGGACGCCGGAGATAAGCGCGATGACGGCGCCGACCATCAGGGCCAGGGAGAGTTGCATCGACGAGAAGATGACCAGAGAGAGGGCCACACCGAAGGCGAGGAGCGCCCAGGGGGTCTTGTTGGTCCGGGGGGGCTCGGCGGGGTAGTCGGTCAGGACGACGAAGGCGGCTTCGCGGGCGAGGGTTTGCAGACGCTCCCAGGGGGAGAAGAGGACGAGGACGTCGCCAGCCTCGAGCACGATCTGGCGCAGGTCATCGGTTAAGAGGGTGCCGCGGCGGTGGACTCCGAGCAGCGTAACGCCGAAGGCGGCGCGAAGTTTAAGCTCGATGACGCGCTTTCCGACGATGTCGCTTCCCGGTCGCACCAGAACTTCGGCCAGGCCGGCGTGCTGATCGTCGTGCAGGGCGGCGAAGGGGGCGTTGGAGGTGGGTTCGAGTTGTTCGGTGCGGGCGAAGTGCTCGACGTGGTCGGTCGGGCCGACAACGGCCAGGATGTCGCCGGCGGTGATGCAGTGCTCGGCGGTGGGCGCACGGGTCAGGTCGTTTTCGCGGTCGATGGCGAGAAGGACGATGCCCTTGCGCTGCGCTTCAATGGTCTGGACATTCTGGCCGGCAAGGGGGCTGTGCCCGGGGACGGTGAAGGCGTGAATGGTCTGGTCGATGCCGTAGGTTGCGGCGAGGTCGGGGGCGTCTGTGCTGCCCGAGGGTTGAACCGAGGGGAGGAGCCACTTGCCGGCCAGCGCGAACATGGCGATGCCCGCGACGGTCAGAGCGATACCGATGGGGGTGGGGGTGAAGAGTCCCAGGGGTTCGATCTCAACGCCGAGGTTCTGAGCGCTGGCAGCGAGCAGGTCATTGAGGAGGATCAGCGGGCCGGAGGCGACCAGGGTGATGGTGCCGCCGAGGATGGCGGCAAAGCCCATGGGCATGAGGATGCGGGAGATGGAGATGCCGGTACGCTCGGCCAGGCGCTCACTGACCGGGAGAAAGAGGGCGGCGGCGCCGATGTTCTGCATAAAGGCGCTGATGCCGGCCACGCTCCCGGAGATCAGCGAGATGATGCGGCCTTCGGTGCGCCCACCGATGCGCAGGAGGAAGGCGGCGACGCGTCGCATGATGCCGACGCGGTCGAGGGCAGCGCCCAGGATCATCACCGCGATAATGGAGATAACGGCGTTGGAGGCGAAGCCGTTGAAGAGTTGGCCTGCATCGACGAGGCCCGTGAGACCGACAGCGACCATAATGATGATGGCGGCGACATCGATGCGTACAATCTCGGAGACGAAGAGGTAGATGGCGCTGGCGAGGATCACGAGGACTGTGATCATGTCCGGTGTGAGAGCTTCCATAGGTGTGGCTCCTGGCTAAATCATGGCTATTGGTATTGCGCGTTGGGCCGAGGGGGGCGCTGCGCTCAGTGGGAGTGTTTGCAGTGTTCGTGCCAGGGTGGGGGTGGGGTGGGAAAGGTTAGTGATTTCAGTGGTTTGCGGGGGGGGGTGTCGAAGGGCGATGGACGGGGGGGATTGAGGGGAGGGGAAGAGGGGAAGGATGTTTCATGGATGGTTCAGGGGTGTTTCAGGGCTGGGCGGTGGGTAGGGGAGATAGTTGGAAGGTGGTATCCGGTGAGATGTTGGGAAGGCGACCGGGGGTCAGGGAGGGGCGACCGGGGGTCAGGGAGGGGCGACCGGGGGTCAGGGAGGGGCGACCGGGGGTCAGGGAGGGGCGACCGGGGGGCAGGGAGGTGTGACCGTGGGTCAGGGAGGGGCGACCGGGGCGGTGAGCACGTGAGACAGCCCGATGGGAGCCGAGTTTAGAGAAGAAGTAGCAGCAAGGGAGAGATTTTGTAGCCGGAGGGCGGTGCAATAGGCGCACGAGGGCCTTTTCCTCTCCGGCCTGAAACCTGCGCGTTCAGGGGGAGGGGGCAAGGGAACCAGGTGTAAGGCTCGATTCCCGCTTATGGGCGGTCGCTGTAGACGTCGACCACCGGATATGTCGAATGAGACAGCGCGAGGCCGAGCCCCGAACCTGTCGCTGACGATCAGGAGTTCAGGAGGCAGGTTCGGGCGTACCTCTTGATGCGCGCGATCCGAGCGACCTGGGTCAGGGGATTGTCTGGAGGAGCAGGCGCGCACGTGACGCCGCTGTTGCGACGAAGAGCGATCGTCCCGCAGGGGAAGACGCAGTCTCGCTCGCCATCTTTCCAACGGTTTCGTTGAAAGATGTAGGCTTCCAGAAAATCGCGACGGGCGGCCTCGGCGCGGCTCATCAACTCCCCATCCAGGGTGGCAAATCTCGGGATGAAGCTCCGTGCCGGGGTTGGCGTGTTTGGTGACGAGTAGGGATCGATCTCCAGACGATCTTTTGTGGCGAATTCAAGGGTGGTGTTCTGGGCTTCGCGTTCTGCGAGGATCTCCAGACGAGCTTCTTCAATGAGGGCTTCGAAGTGGTTAATCGTTTTAGCGAGAGGCCACTCTTCGTAGCCGGGGGGCGGCTCAGGCTTCAACTCGATGAACTCGGGGGCGTCGTCGCCGATAAATCTGGCAGGACGCGGAATCCGCATGGTGGTCCCCCAGTCTTTCGGCTGGATCATGAATCCGGGCCATTCCTCCAGGTGGTCGACGAGTCCTGCCCGCACCGGGTTAAGGAGGGTGTAGATCAGCTTGCGATCGCTGGCGTCCTGGTCGAGCAGCACGCAGTCGCAGTAAGTTCCGGCCTCCCAGAAGTGTCCCTTGCGCTGAAGAGCTTTGTTTCGAGCCCGGGCAATGCTCGCGAAGCTGTCGCGAGCCATATTGCTGCGTTCACCCGTGTTGTCCGTGATGACCAGATGGATGTGGTTGGACATGACCGTCACCCCGTGAATGGTCTGGCCGTGACGGTTTGCCGCTCGCGCAAGTGCGTAGCTCGTGAGCTCGGCAACCTCGGCGTCTGGAAGCAGGAAAAAGCGTCGCTCCGAGGTGCGTCGAGTGATAAACACCAGCTGGTCGGGGAGGTGTTGGCGAGGCGCGGTCATGGCAGATCTCCGAGAGAGGTTGGGCGAAAACAGCTCGTGTGTCTGTTATCGGCGTCTCCGGGAGGATCTTGCGTAAATGTCTCAATTTTTTTGGTGGTATGGAGTGTTTTTAGAATGTTTTGAATGAGGGCTTCGCTGGCAAAGTGATGTTTCAAGTGTGAAACGTGAGCAGGTGCTACGTTCGAGTCGTGCGGGAGTCAGGCGGATAACCGGGAGTCAGGCGGATGACCGGGAGTCAGGGGGGAGCGATCGAGGGGGTTACCGAGCAGAAGCGGATAGGGAGGTGGATTATGGCAGGTGGTGAGGTCGAGAATGATGCGCAGCCTTACTGGACGCTTGAGCGCGCCGGGGAGTCGGAGCTGATCGTTGAGCGCAGCAGATTTATCGGGTTTGCGGGTCCGGTTAGCGCGGAAGATGAGGCACTTGTGCGTGTCGATGCGCTGCGCCGTCAGTTTCACGACGCGCGCCACGTCTGTTATGCGATGAGGATCGGGCGGGGTATCGAGCAGATTGAGCGCGGTGCAGATGATGGAGAGCCGAGTCGAAGTGCCGGGTTTCCGATGCTTCAGGTTCTGCAGGGGCGCGAGTTATGCGATACGTTAGTCGTCGTGGTGCGCTATTTTGGAGGGATAAAGCTCGGGGTCGGCGGGCTCGCCCGTGCGTACCGAGAAGCCGCCAGGATGGCGCTGGACGCTGCGGTGGCGGTGGAGCGCTTTCCGGAGGTGGAGGCCGACCTGGTGATTCCCTACTCGGTGCAGGCGCAGGTTGAGCATCTGTTCGACGGCCAACAGGGAGTGCGCGTCATTGCGATGCAATACGGTGCGGAGGTGCGAATGAGACTGGCTATCCGTTGCGTCGAGCTGGAGATGGTAGAAGACCGCCTCGCGGCCCTGTTGCAGCGAGGCTCCGATGATGTGTTCGATATGCCAGCAGCAGGCAACGAGCCCGACTGAGTTGGCGAAGGAGGGGGATGGTACGAGGTTTGTCGGTATGCGCTAAAAATGCCTCGTTTACGGGGGGCCGGAAGCGATCATCCGCCTGACTCTCGGTTACCCGCCCGGCTCCCGGTTACCCGACTGACTCCCGGTCCTCCACCTGACCCCCGGTCCTCCACCTGACCCCCGGTCCTCCGCCTGACTCCCGGTCTTTGGCCTGACTCCGGGACGCGTCGTTGACGGGGAAGGTGCGGGTTTGCGACGCGATCTTTGGAAGGCAGCGACGAGGAGTGTCAGGGGCGGGTCGCGATCCAGACGAGATGACGACGGCCGCGGTCGCCAGCGGCGTAGGAGGTGTGGCGTTTGACCTGAAAACGCGCCTTTTTTAGACGTCGGGAGAAGGCTTGATCGTCGGAGACTGACCACACGCCGAGGATGCCACCGGACGTCAGCGCGTGGAGGGCTCGCTCGAGGCCGACAGCGCCGTAGAGACCATCATTTTCTCGGGCTGTCAGGGCTTCAGGGCCGTTGTCGACATCGAGCAGGATCGCATCGAAGCGCTCCTGTGTGCGGGCGATATGCGTCGTCACGTCACCTTCCAGCAGCGTGACACGTGAATCGTCGAGGGGGCTGTTGGCAAGCGGTGCGAGGACGCCTCGGTTCCAGGCGACGACCTCGGGGACGAGCTCGCTGATAAAGACCCGGGCGTCGGGGCGGAGAGCATCAAGGGCGGCCCTCAGCGTAAACCCCATACCGAGCCCACCGATGAGAACGCGGACGTTGGGGCGATGGGCGATGGGAGCAACACCGCGGCTACCCAGGGCATCCTCGGAGCCGTGGGCGCGTGACGTCATCAATTCCACACCGTGAGCACGAAGCACGTACTCCTGATCACGCTGCTGAAGGAGCAGCTCTCCGCCATCAGGAAGCGTCGTGCGTTCCAGGGTGAACCAGGGTTTCATACGAATCTCACAGAGTCAGGCATGGGGCGTTGAACGATGCCGGGGAGGGGAGTGAGGCCGGGGCGTACGGCCGCGCTTGCGTACTCTTAGCGTCCGGGGGAAGGGACGCGCTAGTTCAAAAGCAGATAGAGCCCAACGATCGGGGCTGTCATCAGCAGAGAGTTCAGGGTGGCGAGTGCGACCAGCGGTGTCAGAGCGATGGTCCTGGTTTTGCTGCGCAGACGAAGAAGGCGAGCGTGTGCAGCGCCGAGGGTTTCGAGTGCAGCGCCGCCGGGTTCCGGCGACGTGGCGGCAGATGTGCGATTGGGGGAATCCGTTTCGGGCTCGGTGGGGCGAAGCGTGCGGGAGATCAGGCGCGCGATGGTTTTGTCGAGAGCCCAGGTGAGAGGTCGGGCGAAGATGCCCGCGGCCTGCTGTGAGGCACGACGTACCACCGGATAGAACAGCCCCTGGTAGAGCGTGTGAGAGAGTGTCTGGAGCGCACTGGCTGAGAGCTTTCCCCGACGCAGGGAATCAACTTCGGCCATCGCCGACTCCAGACCTTCGATGACCATTACGACCAGTTGCCAGATGTTGTCCATGGCGAGGTCGACGACGCGGACCGCGCCCCAGGTGGCGCCGAGACCGGCGCCGATGACGGCTGCGTAGAGGATGATTAACACCCCGGGGAGCAGTGTCAGGGGGGAGAAGAGCCACCAGGAAAGAGCCACGCCGAGGAGCATCGTGAGCGCGCACCAGCGCGCCAGCAAGAATATCGCCGAGGGGAGGTTGAAGACGCGACTGGCCCTTTGTTGAAGGGTGATACCGGCGTTCCACTCTTGCCACCAGTTGGAGGGCAGGCTGGTGAGCGCATCGCCACGTTCCAGGTTGGCCGGAGGCGTCGCAGGCTCTGGCACCACTGGCGGGGAAGATGAGCGAGTATCGGGGGCGCTTGGATTGCCGAGCATAAAGGTCGTCCTGATCGGAGGGGCGCGCTAGGACTGGTGTAGCTTGCTGGCGAGTTCGGTCCAGGCGGGGGCATCGTCGGCGGTCATGGACTGCAGAGCGTCGGTCGAGATTTGCCCCACGGAGACGGGCTGGCGTCCGGACGCGGGCCAGATCATTCTGACGAGCAGCGCTTCGAGATCAGGCTCACATTCGCATGTCATCCATGCGTCGACCAGTTCCTTCCGGGCTGCCGCGGAGCTTTCGGCCGGGGGCAGGGTGGCGACGCGCTCCACGAGCAGATCGACCGCGGGACAGGTTTGAGGGTTGGCGAGGGAGCCGGGGGCAGCTGCCCGTTTTATGGCGTCATCGCTCGGGGGGGCGGCCCGATCGACGGGGGCTGCGGTGGGCACCACAAAGAGCACCGATTCGCCGAGCTCATTGCGAAACGCCGTCAGGACCTGGTTCATGCGCTCGGCCGAGGTAGGGCCGTCGATGCGAAAAGCGATTGCGGAAGGCTCGGCGCCGGGTTGTTTTTCTATCGCGCCTTGAAGGGCCCGGGCTGCGGCGTCGAGGTCGCCTTTAAAGTCGCGGCGCAGGAGGCTGAGCGAAGCGTCGCTGATGCCGATGAGGATGCGCGGGGTTTGACGGGTCGGATTGAGTGGGTCGATGCCTCCCGGCGGTTGAGCATCTGCCGCAGGGCGCGTGGCATCGATCCAGGCCTGGGCGCGCTCGGCGCTGGCCAGATCGCAGCTCCAGTCGTTGGAGGGAAAGGGAAGCGGCGCGGCCGCAGCGGCTTCCGCGCCTTCGGGTGCCTGATAGGGAGAAGTGAGTTCCTGGGCGTTCTCGGCGACCGGCTCCGGCTCGGAGTCGGAGCGGTCGCAACCCGCGGCATAGAGGCTCAACAGGAGCGCACAGGTTAAGAGAGAAAAACGGCTTTGCAGCAGGCCGGGCGATGTCAGGAGGGACGACGAGCAGGTCACGATGGGCTCCGCGGGCAGAGGACAGTTACACCGGCGTTCGACGTCTGGGGTGCGGCCGAAATTCAGCGCGGTGGTAACACGGCTGTAAAGGCCGTTGCCGGGCATTGCGCGATCACTCGTTTGCCGCGTCGAGGGCCCGCACCATGGCTTCTCCGACGCCGGTGGCGGAGGCCGGATTCTGGCCTGTGATCAGGCGCCCATCGACAACTACGTTTTCCTGAAAGTTGTCTGCGCCGTCGAAGTTCGCGCCGCGTTCGCGAAGTTGGCTCTCCAGCATGAAGGGGACGACCTGATCAAGCTCCACGGCGCGCTCCTCCGCATCGGTGAAGCCGGTGACGTCTCGGCTGGCAACCAGCCATTGGCCATCGGAGAGCTTCACGTTCAACAGGGCGGCCGGGCCATGGCAGACCGCGGCGACGGCTCCTCCGGCCTCCCAGACGTCTCGGGTGACACGCTGCATGTCGGCGTTATCGGCGAAGTCCCACATGGTGCCGTGTCCGCCGGCAAAGAAGATCGCCTGGTAGCGCTTTGGATCGACGCGCTCGATGGAGATCGTCGTATCGAGCTTTTCGCGCAGCGCGTCGTTCTCCCAGAACTGCGCGTTGATCGGGTCGTCCAGATCCAGGCTTTTGGGGTCGGGCGTGACCGGACCTCCCTGCGGGCTGGCAAAGTCGACGGTGTAGCCGGCCTCGGTGAGCACCGACCAGGGGTGGGTAACTTCGCTCAGGTAGTAGCCCGTTTGTGTGTCGGTGTCGCCAAGCGAGGTGTGGTTGGTGAGCACGAAGAGGACGTTGCCCTCACTCGAAGGTGTGTCTTCGGGGAGGGCGTCATTTGCCGGGGAGGGAGCTGTGTCTTCAGACAGGCTCTGGGACCCGGAATTTTCGGGGGATCCGGTGGCGCAGGCGGTGAGGAGGGCGCCTGTGGCAAGCACGACAAAGAGAGAGGCAGAACGGGTCGAAGAAAGCATGGGCAATCGGATGCTGAGGGTAGATAAGGGCCAGCGCGAAGCGCCGCGCCGGCGGTGAACAGATGTAATGCTGTGCACCGGTTCAGCATCGGCCAGAACTTCCCCTCTGATTTTGTCCAATGATTTTTAAAATCCTGGAGCCGAGTTCGTGAAGTCGGCGCGGATACTTGCGACCGGGTGACCGAGGGTCAGGATTTCGGGTGACCGAAGGTCAGGATTTCGAGGGATTTCGGGTGACCGAGAATGAGCTCCGAGGCCGGACAGGATGCCTGGCCCCGGAGTCAGGGGCGTCAGTGGCCGGAAGGGGCGGCCAGGCCGACGCGGTCGATCAGGCGCTGGCTCTCAGTGTTGAGGCCAGTGATGACGACCTCTTTGCCCAGGGCGCTGTATTTGGTGATGACCCGCGCGATGGCGGCGACCGCCGAGTGGTCCCAGACATGGGAGCCCGAGAAGTCGATCTCGACGCGGCCCGGGTCGGCCTGCACATCGAAGGTTTCGCTGAAGTCGGTACAGGTCGCAAAGAACATCTGCCCCTGAACCCGGTAGCGTTTGCTGCCGCAGTCGAGGAGCTCATCATTGATGGCCAGGCGAGCGATGCGCCAGCCGAAGATGATGGCGCTGAGAATCACGCCGAGCGCCACGCCTTTGGCCAGATCGTGGGTGTAGACGACGGTCGCCACCGTGGAGACCATGACGATGGAGTCGGCCGCCGGGATCTTGCGCAGGTCCATAAGCGACTTCCAGTCGAAGGTGCCCACGCTGACCATGATCATCACGCCGACGAGCGCGGCCATGGGGATGCGCATGACGATGTCGCCGAGCACCAGGATGAGGAACATCAAAAAGACGCCGGCGACCAGCGTCGAGAGGCGACCGCGGCCGCCGCTTTTGACGTTGATGACCGACTGTCCGATCATCGCGCAGCCGGCCATGCCGCCGAAACAGCCGGCGATGGCGTTGGCGATACCCTGACCGCGCAGCTCTTTGTTCTTGTCGCTGCGGGTGTCGGTCATATCATCGACGATCGAGGCGGTGAGCAACGACTCCAGCATGCCGACCATCGCCAGGGTCAGCGAGTAGGGGAGGATGATGAGCAGCGTCTCCAGCGAGAAGGCGACCTGCGGAAGCGCGAAGAGGGGGAGGGCGCGGGTGACCTGGCCCATGTCGCCGACGGTCTTAAGTTCCCACCCGCCAAAAATCACCACGGCGGTGATGATGACGATGGCGACCAGCGCCGAGGGAACGGCTTTTGTGATGCGTGGCAGGCCGTAGATGATCGCCAGGGTCGCGGCCACCATCGTGTACATCAGCCAGCCGGCCCCCTCAAAATGGGGCAGCTGCGCCATAAAGATCAGGATGGCCAGGGCGTTGACAAAGCCCAGCATCACGGAGTGGGGGATGAAGGTGATGAACCTCCCCAACTTTAAGGCGCCGGCGATGATCTGAATGACGCCGGTGAGAATCGTTGCCGCGAGCAGGTATTCCAGCCCGTGGTCAGCGACCAGGGTGACCATCAGGAGCGCCATCGCGCCGGTGGCCGCCGAGATCATGCCCGGGCGACCGCCTGTAAAGGCGATCGTCACGGCGATGCAGAAAGAGGCGTAGAGACCGACCATCGGGTCGACGCCGGCGATAATGGAGAAGGCGATCGCCTCGGGGATCAACGCCAGGGCGACGGTGATGCCGGCCAGGATGTCGCGGCGACTGTTGAAGAACCAGGTGTCACGGAAGGACTGAAGTGCGGGGTGCAAAACGCTTGCCTTGGAACATGAAGATGGGGGGTACAGATGCTCGACGGCTCAAGACGCACACATCTCCCGGGCCGCAGGCGTTTGCAAAGCGGCGCGTTCACCCGAGTCACGTTGAAGCGGGCGAGAACCTAACGATGGCATTTGAGGGGCACAGCGGAAGGAGGGGGACGGGAGCGTCCTGAGTTAGACGCGCCGGTGACTCGTTAGGATGGCGCGTGAGGCGGCGGGTTAACGTAAAAGGGGGAGATGTGCAAGGTGAAGTTGGCGGCGGGCGGTTGTCGAAGGGCTATTTTTTTACCGGGGGGGGTGGCGAGGTAGGGGGCCGGCCAGGCGGGCGCGGCGCAGCTGCAGTTTCGCGTTGCACGAAGACTGGTCGTTGGTCACCAGGGGATGGGGGAGCCGTCCCAGGCGAAGAAGTTGCCAGAATCTTCCGAACGCAACCCGTCGATTACCTCGAGAAGTTGTGTGGCGGCGCGCTCGGGGGAGAAGAGCTTTGAGGCCGGGACGTGGGCCTGAAAAGGCCTTGAGAGTTCCGTATCGACCGTTCCCGGGTGAAGCGCCACACAGATCAACTCGCCCATGCGTCGATGGTGCCCAAGCTCAACGGCCATGGTGCGCGTGAGCATATTCTGGGCGGCTTTGGAGGCGCGGTAGCTGTCTGGGCGGCTTTGGAGGCGCGGTAGCTGTACCAGCCTCCGAGGCGGTTGTCACCGATGCTGCCGACGCGCGCGGAGAGGTTGGCGATGACGGTGCGTTCTGAATGACGCAGCAGCGGGGTGAGGTGTTTGACCACCAGGGCCGGGCCGAGCGCGTTGACTTGCATCAGCTCGTTGAACGCGGCCGGCGGCTGGCTCCCTGGATCAACGCGTGGCTCGGATTGGGAAAGGATTGCAACAATGACGATGGCATGGGGGGCGGGCCTGGATAGCGGGGCAGGAAAGCTGGCGAGCGTTGACTGGCCAAAGCTCGGAACGAACTTCGGCCCGGGCAAGATCGACGTCTTTGCCGGGAGAGTCTGGGGGCGAGCTATGAATGTTATGAATGACGCAGCGAGGAGTTGAAGATGGGACGAAGCGCGAAGATCTGGGTGTCGCTTTCGGCGCTGGCCGTCGGGGCGGTGTGGCTGGCAGGGTGCGCCAGTACCGGCGGTGGGGAGTCGACGGTGAGGGTGGTCGATGACCTGGAGATCGAGCGCTACCTGGGCACCTGGTACGAGCTGGCGTCGGTGCCGCTTCGGGCTCAGCGTGGCTGCGTGGGGACGACCGCCACGTACAGACTGCGGGACGATGGCGATATTCGGGTCTACAACCGGTGTTTGAAGGGCGGTTTTGATGGCGAGGTCAGCGATATCACAGCGCGGGCCTGGGTGGTTGATCCGCAACAACCGGCGAAGTTGAACGTGCGGTTTTTCTGGCCTTTTAAGAGCTCCTACTGGGTGGTTGCGCTGGATGCGGACTACCGCTGGGCAGCGGTCTCCGGGCCCGAGCGTGAGAAGTTATGGATTTTGAGTCGGACGCCTTGTCTGGACGCGCCAGAGTTTCAGGCGATCTACGATGATCTGGAGCGGCGGGGGTTCCCGGTTGATGAGCTTCGTGCGACGCCCCAGCAGGATGATGAGGGGCGAGTGTGTGAGGTGACGCTGGGGCCGAAGATGGCGGGTGAGTAGCGCTTGGTGAGCGTGTCGGGGCAGGATGATGGATGAGTGTCGTCGGTGTGCCCCAACGCGCGACGTGGCGCGCAGGTGATGGTGATGGTGGAAGACTTGAGAAGCCCAGAGGAGTGCGGGATGTGCCGTGGTGTTCAACGAGAGCGTAAGGCGGCCGGGGAGCCGCTTCGGGGCGGGGTGTTCGTCGGGTGGGTTGTGTTTGTGATGATGAGCTTTTCGGGGTGTGCGCCGGGCTCCCATAACGATCTCAATCCCGACCCGGGTGAAAACCTCGCTGAGCAGCGCGCCGCCGATCAGGATCGCGAGCGGGAGATGCGAAAGATGCAGTGCGCCGATGGCAAGACGCGGTGCGACGGGCGCTGTGTGGATCTGCAGTCCGATGCGTTTCATTGCGGGGGCTGCGGGGAGGTTTGTGCGCCTCCCGGGATCTGCGATCGCGGGCAATGCGTGCGGTGATAAGGTGGGGGCATCAGCGAGTGTTGAGCTGACTTCCGGATGATGGGGGGCCCGCCGATTTTCGGACGTTTCGGTCATCCGCGTTTCGCAAAGGGAGGGGGAGTCGCGGGTTTGGTGATCGGTAAAGCTGACCCCGGGGCCGGTTTGGAGCGACATATTCAGGGGGATGTGCGGCGCGTTTCAGCGTTGAAACGCAGGACGCTTTGCGTGGTGAACGTCGAAGTCGGCGAAGCGTTGAAGGTTGTGGGGCTGCGAACGAATTGTCACACTTCAAGGTGTCGGTGCCATAGTTGTTGAGGATGAGTTGGGATGACTTACGGGGGACCTGTGATGAGGACGAGATGGCCGCGCGCTATATATTGAGCCAGCCGATGGCGCTGGCAGTGGAGGTGGCCATCGACGAGGGGCTTGATGTGGAGGCCCTGACCCGGGGGCTCGACGTGGATGTGAAGGCGATCCTGCGATCGGCCTACATGCGGGTTCCCTGGGAGAGTTTTGCGCTCTTTTTGGAGCGGATGGAAGAGAGGCTTGGCGGGGAGCTGGTCAACGCGATGCGTCGCCACTACCTGGAGCAAAACCCGTTCAGCAACTTTGTGAAGGTAGGTGGGTTATTTTGCAGCCCGCAGCTTTTTTACAAGATGGCGAATCATGTCTTCGGGCCCATGATGTTTCCGTTGCTTCGATTTGAAGTCGAGGAACTTGGGCGCAGGGGATTTCGCGCGGTGGCGACGTTGCCGGAGGATGTGCGCGATAGCCCTTTGTTCTTTCGTATATGCAAAGAGTTTTTGCAGTACGGGCCGACGCTGATGGGCATGGAGCCGGCGCGTATCCAGGTCAGCTACGGTCAGCGAGAAGCGACCTATCGAGTGGGCTACCCTCCATCTCTCTCATTGCCGGCGCGTTTGCGCCGGTTTACGGATGCGGCGCTGACCAGCCGCGCGTTTATGGAAGAGCTCCGTGCCCAGGGGGAGCGGTTGCGTGAGAGTTACGACGCGCTGCAGGAGTCTGAGGAGACCTTTCGTACGATGGTCGAGCGCAGCCCGGACGGGGTGATGGTGCTGGGTGAGCAGGAGGTGATCTTTGCCAATGATGCGCTCGCCAGGATGTTGGGGCTGCGTCACGGCGGAGAACTTGTTGGACGGTGCGTCGAGCAACTTGAGGTGCCGGGATATGATTTGCCTGAGCTTCTGAACGAGGCGATGCACCGGGGCGAGGCGGTCGGGTTGCGAATGCGCGCGCTGGATGAGGGCGGGGCGACGGTGCCGGTGGAGGCACGGGCGCTGCGCGCCCGATTCCTGGGGCGTCGGGCTCTGGTCGTCACGATGCGCGATGTGCGTGAGCGCGAGGCGTCGATGGCGCGGGCCATCGATACCGATCGCCTCGTCACCATGGGGACTCTGGCCGCCGGTGTGGCCCACGAGATCAACTCGCCACTGAGCTACGTGCAGGCCAACCTCGACTTTCTAGGCGAGCTTTTGGAGGAGTCGCCAAGCCTTCGTGACCTGGGGGAAGAGAGCGAAGAGGACGTGCGGGCGTCGCTGCGCGATGCGCGCAAAGGCGTGGAGCGAGCCATTGAGATCACCCGCGATCTCAAAGAAATCGGTCGGCAGGGGGCGGAGCATGGCGAGGTGATCGACCCTCGCCTCTCTGTGGAGGGGGCGCTGCGCTGGGCGCGGGCCGAGGTGCTGCAGGTGGCCCGTCTCCATATGGAGTTGGAGGACTGTGGCGAGGTGGTCGCCAGTCGGCGGCGTTTGAGCCAGGTGGTGCTCAACCTGCTGGTGAACGCGGCGCACGCGATGAGTTCGGAGGGGCGTCAGCGCAACCTGGTGCGGGTCACGACCTTCGCTACCGAGGATCATGCCTGCATTGAGGTCTGTGATAACGGACCCGGGATGTCGCAGGAGGTTATGGAGCGGGTCTTTGAGCCCTTTTACACCACCAAGGAGCCGGGGCGAGGCACCGGGCTGGGGCTATTTGTGAGCCGCGAGATTGTGGAGGAGTTTGGCGGAACGCTGCATCTGGAGAGCGCGCCGGGCAAGGGGACGCGAGCGACGATTCGGCTGCCGCAACATCAGGAGGTAGCGCGCAAGACCTCAAAGGCGACCGCATCCTGAGCGGCTGAACGGGAGTTTTCGCTTTATCGTGATGTCTCAATGGGGTCGGGAAACGCGTCCAGCCAGCCGACGGCGCGCACGCCCCACAGGCCGATGAGGATGGCTTCGGCCGCGTCATGCCGAAGCGCGGTGGGGGCGGGGGCACCCGACCAGGTAATGATCTGGCGAGCAAGCGTGTCGGCGGCGGCTTTGGCGTCCGCGCCGCTGCGCTGCTGGCGATCAAAAAGGAGGGCCTTGCGCCAGCGTTCTGGAGCGACCTGAAGGGTGTTTGCGCCCTGGCGCTCGGCGGCCTTCTGCCAGATTTCGGCCAACCCCCGGTCGCCTTCGAGGACCACGTAGGCCAGCGGGGCCTCGTCGCGAAGCACCGCCCAGGCCGCGTCGCGCAGGCGGCGTTTGCTGCCGAAGTTCGTGGAGCGGTAGCGCACCAGGCGGCCCTCGGCGCTGTAGGTGGCGAAGCCGCAGCGCAACCCCAGATCGATCGCTAGAAGATGTGGGGTCATGGTCTTGAACTCCTGAAAATGCGTTTACCCTTCCCTTTGCTTCGAGAGCGAACTTCGAGGGTAGCGGGCGTTGCGATGGGGCGCCCGAGCAGACGTAGCGGCGAGAAAGGAGAGCAGGTGCGACAGGTCAAATTATGGGGAGGTGTGGGGATGTTCAAAGGTGCTTTCTGGGCCGGCGCCCTCACCGCCGCAACCTTCTGGGCCGTCGGCGCGCTGAGTCGCCCGGCGCTGGCGGCCGAGCCCGCCGCGCGGCCTCCGAGCGCGGCTGACGCGGGCACCACCAGGCTCGCCGAGACGTCTCCGACTTTAGCGCACTCTTCGCCGCAGATCACCCGCTGGCCCGGACCTGTGGAGCTGCGTGAGGTCAACCAGGCGCGCCTCAATCGCCAGGCCCGTGGCATGAGCGTGCTACTCGCCTGGTCCGCGCTGAACATCGGCGTGGGCACCGCGGGCTACTTCGTATCCGACGGTCCGCAGCGCTACTTCCACCAGATGAACGCCGCCTGGAATCTCGTCAACGCCGCCATCGCCGGGTTCGGGCTTCGCGGCGCGCTGCGCGCCGACGCGGCGAGTTTCGATGGGTTGCAGACACTGGAGGAGGGGCGCTCGTTTGAGCGGGTTCTGGCGATCAACATCGGCCTGAACGTGGCCTACATGGCCTCGGGAGCGTTCATGTGGGAGCGGGGTCTGCGCCGTGATGATGAACGTCTGTTGGGCTACGGCCCCTCGCTCGTGCTGCAGGGGGCGTTTTTGCTCGTCTTCGACAGCACGCTCTTTGCGCTGCAGCAGCGCGCCTCGGCCCGTTTCCTCGATGGAGTTCAGGTGGGGGCGACGGCTGATGGGGGTCTGCAGCTGGGTTATGGCGCGCGCTTTTAGAAGGCAGCGCGGCAGCGAATGACGGTCTTTGAGAAGATTAGAATGAGCGGGCCCAACTCCTCACCCTGGCAGGTTTGAGGAGGCGGGCGAGCCTCCCGGGGTTGTCGTGGGCCTGACCGGGGGGCAGGCCGACCGGGAGTCAGGCCGACTCGGAGTTGGAGGCCAGCGAGGCGCCGTTGGAAGGGCTGCGCGCGCCGCGGTTGACCGCGTCGCGGACAAGCTCCAGAAGATCATCGCGGCTGTAATGACCTTTGCTCAGCACGTGGTGCACGCGCTGGGTGAGTCGGGAGCGATCGCGCTGGTTGAGATCCATCGCAGTGACCACAACGACCGGGATGTCTTTCCAGCGCGGGTTTTCCTGAAGACGGTCGAGGACCTCAAAACCGTCCATCTCGGGCATCATCAGGTCGAGGAGGATGAGGCTGGGCATGGCGCCTTCATCCAGAAGTTCCATAGCGACGCGGCCGTTGGGGGCGCTCTCGACCTTCCAGCCGGCCTGAATCACGGTGCGTTCGAGCACGTCGCGGGTGGCGTCGTCGTCTTCGACGATCATCAGGCTCTGGTTGCTCTTGCGGCCCTGGCCGAAGATGTCGAGGACGCGGGTCAGGCGGCTACGATCCACCGGTTTAAGCAGGTATTCGGAGGCGCCCAGCGCGTAGCCCATGCTCTTGTTGCTGACGATGGTGAGCATCACCACCGGGATCTCGGCGATCTCCGGATCGGCTTTCAGTCGGGTGAGCACGGTCCAGCCGTCCATCTCGGGCATCATCACGTCGAGGGTGATGACGTGGGGCTGGATCTCGCGGGCCATCTCCAGGCCCTCCGAGCCGCTGAGCGCCGAGCTGACGCGGTAGCCTTCGCGGTTGAGGAAGCGACGCATCAGGGCGTGTACGGTCGGGTCGTCGTCGATGACCAGCACCGAGGGGGCGTGATCGGGGAGATCAACGCTGAGATCGTCGATCTCTTCGTCGAGGACGAGCGGATCGTTTTCGGCCAGCTCCACCTTGCTGGGCAGTCGCACCCGGAAGGTGGAGCCCTCGTCGACCTGGCTTGTGACCGAGATGGCGCCGCCCATCATCTCGGTGAAGTGGCGGGTGATGGTCAGTCCGAGGCCGGTGCCGCCGAAGCGGCGCGTGGTGGATTCATCGGCCTGGGTGAAGGCGTCAAAGAGGGCTTCGAGTTTTTCCGGGGAGATGCCGATGCCGCGGTCCTGCACCTCGAAGACGCACCACTCGCGATCGTCGACCGTCTCGCTGTAGACGTTGAGGCGTACCACGCTGTTGTTGGTAAATTTGGCGGCGTTGGAGAGCAGGTTGAAGAGGATCTGCCGCAGTTTGGTCAGGTCCACGACGATGGCGGTGGGGGCGAGCTCGGCGTCGACGCTGAAGCGGTTGCCGTTCTTTTCGATGAGCGGCTTGATGGTGGCTTCGACGCTCTTGAGCAGGTCGGGCAGGTTGATGGTCTCGAGGTACATGTCCATCTTGCCGGCCTCAATCTTGGCCAGGTCGAGGATGCCGTTGATCAGGCTGAGCAGGTGGTTGGCCGCGCTGCCGATCTTCTGAAGATCGTCGAGGTACTCCTTCTGGCCATCCATGGCCATCTCTTCGCTGATGAGCTCGCTGTAGCCGATGATGGCGTTGAGCGGCGTGCGAAGTTCGTGGCTGGTGTTGGCGAGAAAGGCGCTCTTGGCCTCGCTGGCCTGGAGCGCGGCGTCGCGGGCTTCGCGCAGCTCGACCTCGGCCAGGCGGCGCTCGGTGATGTCGCGCAGGATCACCACGCGACGCTCCTCGATGTCGCTCTCGATGCGGCTGACCGAGAGTTCCACCGGGAAGCGCTCCCCGCTGGAGCGGACCGCGTCGGACTCATGCAGCTTGCCCTCCCAGGCGGCGATGCCGCGCGGAGCGTTCTTTTCCGCAAAGAGCGCGCCCGGGGTCTCGCGGGTCTGGCGGGAGTCGTCGCGCTCATCTTTGAGGGGGCTCTCCGCACGGGGGCTTCCGGTGATGGCCGGAACGATCGCGCTGAAGGGGGAGCTGACGATGGCATCCTGGGGGTAGCCGAAGATGCGGGTGGCGGCCGGGTTGAGCTCCTCGATCTGGCCGTTGGCGCGCAGGGTGAGGATGCCGTCGGCGGCTGTCTCTACGATGGCGCGGGTGTGGGCTTCGCGGCGTTGCATCTGGCTGACCGCCCAGTTTTTGAGCGCCTCATAGGCCAGGGTGAGGCTGAGCACGAGCACGTAAAGTCCGGCGAGCACGGTCATCTCAAAGATGATCGACTCGCGCTCGCCAAGGGAGGGAGCGCGCTCGGTGCCCGAGAGGATCTGGATGTAATAGATCGCCGAGGCCGTCAGGCTGAGCACCAGCCAGACCACGCCGGAGCGGATGTTGGCCACGAGGATGGCGAGCATCGGGACCACCGCCAGCCACAGGAGAGGGGGGGAGCCAAAGCCGGCGACCATCGTCACAAAGATCATGCACCAGTAGACGTTGAACGCCAGCCAGTTGCCGATGACGTTGAAGCTGACGTTTTTGCGCAGCATCAAGATCGAGGCGCAGACGGTGCCGGCGCAGAGCATCACGCCTGCGGCGCTCAGCCAGGTGCTGCTGAGCGCATACATGATCACCGAATAGATCGGCGCCCAGATGGCCAGCGAGAGCGAGAAGACAATGACGATCTTCGCGCGAAAGGCCTGCTCAACAGGAGCGTCGGCAAAATCGGGAGCGACGCGGGCGAGCAGCGCGTCCAGGAGGCCGCTGCGGGAAGTGCCGGAGATGGTGCTCATGGGGGAGATCCTGAATGGGTACGACAATCGAGCTCCCGAAGAGGGAGAGCAGATTGTGCGCGGGCGTGAACCTGACCCCCCGGAGGCGCGTTGCCCGGGCACCGGATATGGCTTAGTTGTGTGGCAGACGTTAAGGTAATAGCTGCCGAGTGCGCTCGACGGCAAGGGCGCTGAGGGTCAGAAGTTGTTTTCTTATGTGACTGACGCGCGTGCGCACGAGGGTGGGCCAGTCGCGAGCGTCGCGAAGTTGGCCAGATTCGGCCAGGCGACGGGTGTGCTGGCGTTTGATTTTGCCGCTGGAGGTTTTGGGGATGGAGCCGGGCGGAACCAACTGAAGATCGGCCAGGGCCAGCCCGAAGTGATGCTGGAGGGTGTGGCGAACCTCGCGCTCCACCTGGTCGAAGGGGCGCCAGCTGCCCGGGGATATCTCGGCGACCAGCTGCAGCGCCTGGGTGCCCAGGGCGTTGGGGCGCGTGTAGGCGACCACCCGGCCCAGGCGCAGTCCATTGATGCGGCCGACGTGACGCTCGATGTCGGAGGGGGCGAAGTTCTGGCCGGCGATGATGATGAGATCTTTGAGGCGGTCGATGATGTAGAGCTGATCATCGGCGACGTAGCCGATATCGCCGGTGGCGAGCTCCGGATCGGCGGTGACATCTTTGCCCCAGTAGCCCGGTGAGACCGAGGGGCCGCGCACGTGAATCTGGCCCACCTGGCGTTCGCCGAGGGCCTGACCACTCTGAAGATCGCGCAGGATCAGGGTGTGTTCGGGCACAATGAAGCCCACGCTCACCGAGGTGAGCGCGTGAGAGGCTTGCGGGTCTTCTTCGCTGGCGCGGCGCTGATCGGCCACCTGGTTGCGGTCGACGCTGTCGTAGCGCACGCGGGTGCTGGGCCGCGGGAAGGCCACGGCGAGTGTGGCTTCGGCCAGGCCGTAGACAGGGAAGAAGGCTTCGCGTTTGAAGCCGTAGGGCTCAAAGCGGCCGAGGAAGGCGTCGACGGTGCGGTGGTCGATGGGCTCGGCGCCGTTAAACGCCAGGCGCACCGACGAGAGATCGACGCCATCGAGCAGGCGCTCGGGCAACTTCTGCGCGACGACCGCGTAGGCGAAGTTGGGCGCGACGATGAAGGTGGCGCGAAAGCGGGTGATGCCTTTGAGCCAGCTGTCCGGTCGGGCGACAAAGCCCGAGGGGCGCATCAGGTAGGGGGCAAAGCCGACAAAGAGCCCGAGCAGCGGGCCGCCGATGAGGCCCATGTCGTGGTAGAGAGGCAGCCAGGAGAAGGAGCGGTCGGCCGGGGAGAAGTGCCCGGCCAGGGTGCTCGCGCGAAGGTTTGCCACCAGGTTTTGATGCGTGACGATGACGCCCTTGGGGGAGCCTGTGGAGCCGGAAGTGTACTGCAGGTAGGCGGCCTGCGAGAGGGGTCGCTGCCAGTCTTGCGCGGCGATGGGCTCGGCCGGCGCGTCGGCGTTGAGGAGGGCGGGGCCGTCGAGGAGCGTGGTGGCGCCGAGGCTGGCCAGATCGAGGGCGTCCCAGCGGTCTCGGTGGTCGGCGACCAGGGCGCGGGGTTGGCAGTCGGCGCAGACCGCCCGGATGCGCTCGTTGAAGCTGCGCGAGAGCTTGAGCTCGGTCAGCGGCGGCAGCGGCACGGCGATGGCGCCCAGGGTCATCGACGCCAGCATAAAGGCCATGAAGACGTCGACGTCGTCCAGCGAGAGGATCACGCGCTCGCCATCGCTCACGCCCTGTGCGAGCAGAGCGGCGCGGGCTTGCTCCACCGAGCGTTGCAAACGCGCAAAGCTGACGGGGGCGGCGTTGGGGCCATCTGCGCTAAGGGTGACGTCATAGAACGCCGGCGCCTCAGGGCTGGCGTTGGCGCGCCGCCAGAAGATCGCCGAGAGCGACTCCGAGGGGTCGGGGATGGCGTCGAGCACCGCTGCGGGGGTATCGAGAGCTGAGGCGGGGCGAACCCAATGAGGCTCGGTGAGGGGCGTCGGGGCGGTGGATGCGGACATGGCGAACCTCAGTACGACGGGGTGGATGGCTCAGACGTAGAAGGCGCGTGTCTGCTCGGCGAAGGCCTGCGCAAGCGTGATGTGAGCGGTTGGAAGCAGGCGCGGGTCGACCTGCTCGAGCATCGCGCTAACGCGACCGGGGGTCAGGTGCTCGCAGAGGCTTGTGCGCCCGACCGGGTAGCCCAGAAGTTCGCGGGCGATGACGTCGGCCACGGTGGGATGGGCCAGCTCGCCAGACTCGCGGGCGGTGAGGATGGTGGCCAGCAGGTTGAGGTGCATGGCCGCGCTGAGACGCGGTGAGGGCGCGCCCGACGCTGAGGGAAGATCGCCGAGAAGATCGCGGAGATGCTGGTCGGCAGGCCCCTCCCAGGTGTCGGGGAGGTGGGGGCGAAGGGCGCTGTTGAGAGCTTCGGGGGCGAAGCTCTGACGAGCGCTGAGGACTGGCGAGGGGACCATGCCGATGTGGCGAAGCGTGGCGTGCACATCGGCAGCGCTCAGCCCGGCGCGCAGGCTTGCCAGTGCCGGCGCGAGGGTGGCCAGCAGGAATCGGTCGCTGAGGAAGGTGTCTCGGGCGCGGGAGAAGATCACGGCGAAGCCGCAGGCGTCGAGCCATTCGAAGAGGTGACCCGGGGCGCGCTCAAAGCCTGAGGGAAGGCGGACCTCCAGCAGGGGACGCGTGCCGGTGCCGGGCAGCGCGCGCTCGCAGGCTTCCAGGGTGAGCCCGGGGAGCGGGCGGCGCAGGTGGAAGACGCCATCGTCGGGGAGGCTGGTGGGCGGCGCGCCGCCGTGGATCTTGAGCAGAAGGGGCGTCGGTGCTCCGGACTCGTCGGCGTCTGTGGTCGAGGAGAGGTGCAGCGAGAGTGGGTATTCAGCGGCGTCGGCGCCGCCGCTGATCCGGTAGCGGATGTCGCGCAGCGGTCGCGCGCTGAGCTCGTCGAAGAAGGTGTCGGCGTGGGCGTCGACGCCTCGTTTCAGCGTAAGCTCCAGAGGTTGGCGCCGGGGGAGGCGGCGCACATGAACGCGCTCGGCGACTTGACGCAGGTAAAGAAAAGAGCGCGCGGACTGGGCCTGCGTCTCCACCAGGGTCTCACCGGCGGCAGCGAGCTCCCGGCGGAAGTCGTCTTCAGTGGGGGGATGGGTGCCGCGTTTTGCGGCGTGTACCATCAGATCGAGGCAGCGCGTGTAGATGCGATGGTAGGCGTCGGGGAGCCGGGCGATAAGCGCGCGCGTCGCTTCGGTGACCTGCGCAATGCGCTCGGCCGACTCTGCCTGAGGGGCGTGGGGGCGGCGTTGGTCGCTCAGGATCTGGTCGATGAGCGCGTCGAGCGCCTCCTCGATGCCGTCGAGGGGGAGCAACGCGTCGATGAGACGGTGCTCCAGCGCGCGTTTTCCCCAGAGGCGGTGGCCCCAGAGCAGAAATCCCAGCCCGCGCTCAAGGCCCATCATCGGGGGCAGGCGTTGCGTGCTGCCGAAGGCGGGGGTGTTCAGGTAGTCGGCGATCTCGGTCATGTAGAAGGTGGCGTCGGGGCTGTCGGTGGCCACCCGGAAGTCGCAGTTGAGCGAGAACTCCACCCCGCAGCCGTAACACGAGCCGGTGACCAGGGCGATGGTGGGCACCGGGCAGCGCTTGACGCTGGCATAGGCGCGGCGCAAGAGCGCGGTCATCTCGAAGATGCTCTCGGGCGACTGCACGGCGCTGGCCAGCATCAGCTGTGCGCCATTGATGAAACTTCGGGCCTTGGCGCTCTTGAAGACGACGGCGCGGGTGACGTCGGGGTCGACCGCGGCCATCACCTCGATAAGCTCTTCGGCGGCGCGAGCGCTGAAGATGTTGACCTCGCTGCCGGGGGTGTCCATCTGCACCTGCAGCACGCCCCGGGCATCCAGATGACTTGAGAAGATTGGCGGGCTCATGCGCTCACCACCTGGTCGAGGTAGTCGCAGAGCGAGCCGACGGTGAGATCGGTGGGGTTGGAGGCCGACTCCACCCAGCGATTTAAGAGTACGGGCTGGCCGACGTAGCCCTCCAGCTCCAGGGTGAGCACGGTGATGGTCAGCGAGTCGAAGCCCAGATCGAGCAAAAAGGAGTGATCCTCGCGGATCGTATCGGGCAGGGGGTTGCTCGCCGCCGCGCGGATGGCCTTTTCGACGGTAGAGAAGGACGCTCTCACGGTACACCTCGTGGGGGGGATGAGCCCGGTGGCTCATCGACGTGGGAGAAGCTGGAAAGTGATGTTATCGCCCTCAGTATGAAGATCGGATGAGGCGAGTTCAAGCGTGTTTTTTAATTTTTAACGATCGGTAAAAGTTGAATCTTGTTTTTGGTCGGGCGAGTCGGTTTTTGAACGCGACTGGCCTCGAACCGAGGTGTTGTTGAGGAGTGGGTGTGCGATGCTCGATGTGTCCATGGGGTCTATGGTGTTGGTTTTATTGGTCTTTTTGTCTGTCCGGGTGGGTGGGTTGCTGTAGGTGCGTGTGGCGAGGTGAAAAAAGTATCGCCGAAATTTGACGCTAAGATTGAAGGCCTCTACAGTCATGGGGAAGATGATTTATAACATGTCATGAAGCGACGTGGCTGCAAAATTTTGCGCTGACGGGTGCTTTTGTGTTTTAAGGTTAAGGCTGTGTTGCGTGTTGTAACTTGCGACGCGCCATCATGCCTGTGATCCCCCGAAGTGGTGTGTGTGCAATGACCCTACCTCCTCGTCCCGAACTCTCCAGCGCACAGCAGACGCTGCAGTGGATGACTCGCCCCTACGGGTTTCTGGAGGAGTGTGCTGCGACCCTTGGCGAGACCTTCGCGTTGGATTTTCGCGGCTACGGGGTCGGCGTGATTTTTAGTAGCCCGGAGGCGATTCAGGAGGTGCTCGGTGGGGACCCGGAGGTCTTCTGGGCGGGGGCGGGCAACGGGATTCTTAAGCCCTTTCTTGGCGAGAACTCGCTGCTTTTGCTGGAGGGGGAGCGGCACCGACGCGAGCGAAAGCTGCTGATGCCGAGTTTTGGGCGAGGGCGGGTGCAGGCGTACGGGGAGCTGATTCATCGGGTTACACAGGAGATCTGCCGGGAGTGGGCCTTTGACGCGCCTTTTGCGGTGCGGCCCTCGATGCAGAAGGTGGCGTTTCGGCTGATCATTGAGATGGTGTTCGGGCCGGAGCGCACCGAGCGCCGGCAGCGGCTTTCCCGGGCGTTTGCGGCGGTGCTCGACGATGAGCTTTTCAATTTGGCGCTGCTCAGTCAGCGCGCCGGCGGGGAGGCCGCCGGCGCGCGGTGGGCGCAGTTTGTGGGGCAGCTCGATGAGCTTTCAGCGCTGATTTACGAAGAGATCGACGAGCGTCGCACCGAAGATCAGCAGGCGCGTGGCGACATCCTGGCGGTGCTCCTGGAGGCCCGCGATGAGGAGGGCCAGCCGATGCTTCGCGAGGAGATTCACGACGAGGTGCTCACGCTGATGGCAACCGGTCATGAGTCGACGGCGACGGCGCTGGCCTGGGGGATCTACTGGCTTTTGAGCTCACCGCAGGTTTATGCGCGAGCGCGCCGGGAGATGCTGGCTTTGGGGGAGGCGTGCACCGGGGGACAGATCGCGCAGAGCGCGTATCTGGAGGCGGTGGTCAAAGAGATATTGAGGCTCACACCGGTGATTCCGGTGATCGCCCGTCAGGTGCAGCGGGAGGTGAAGGTCGGGGGTTATACGCTGGAGCCGGGGATGGTGGCGATGCCTGCCATCTATCTGGCGCACCGGCGCGCGGAGGTGTTTGAGGAGCCGGAGCGTTTCTGGCCGGAGCGATTTCTCGATCGCACCTACCGCTCCCATCAGTTTTTGCCCTTTGGCGGCGGGGTGAGGCGCTGCATCGGGGCGAGGCTGGCGATGTATGAGATGAAGATCGTGCTCGGAACCCTGCTGCGAAACGTCGATCTGGAGTTGGCCGGGGAGCGCGCGCTGCGGCCGGTGAGGCGACTTGTGACGATTGCGCCTTCGGGGGGCACGCAGGTGGTACGACGGCGTGAAAGCGCACTGTGCGAAAGTCCTTGATCGTGCGACGCCAACCTGTCACCCTGAAGAGGTAAACCTTTACGAGACAAGTTACGCGGCTCGCCACTGGCGAGTCTGCGAGGCCCGACGAGACAGGCGCGTTGCGTCTGAGCGTAATGGTGGTGTTGTCCCTGGAAGCAGGAGGTCGAGATGCGTGGTGTATGTATGAAGACGGTGGTGGGTTCGAGTGTGGTGGTGGCAGCGATGGCGTTGAGCGCGACGTCCTGGGCGCATGGACCTTCGAGCGGCGAGCCGATTTGTCGGTCGATCAGCGCCTCGCTCAGCGCGACGTTTTTCTCGGAAGGGTGTGAGAGCGCGGTAGGGTTGTGCACCGCCGGCGACCTGTTGCAGCGCGGCGGTCGGGTGGTCGGCTCGACGAGCTATGTGGCCGATGGGATTGGCGGCGGGGTGATCGGTGAGGATAGCGTGGTATTTCCGCCGGTGGAGCCGGCCACGACGTGGACCTACGCCGGTGTGCTCACGTTGATCACCCCTTACGGGGAGCTTCAGAGCACGGACGCGGGGATTCTGGATAACGCCGCCGGGATCTTTACCGAGTTCAACCGCGTGCAGGGCGGCACGGGCATCTTTGAGGGGGCCAGCGGCACCTTCTACATCAACGGGACGACGCTGGCCGACGGCAGTGGTTTTGATGCTGAGATCACTGGCGAGGTGTGTGTGACGAACTGGTGGTCGGCGATGAAGATGCGGCGGGTGTTTTTGCCCTGAGTCGCAAAGGAAGGGTTGAGGATGCGCCGGGGCCGGTGAGGTTGTCGGTCGCCTCCTGAGCCGAGATTCGGGTTAATGAAAGTGTGCAGCAGGGCTGGTGGGCGCGAGGAGCGCCTGCCAGCCTTTTTTGTTTCATTCAGGAAGCGATCCGGATGCCCGGAAGTCGCCGTGGAAAGGGGCGTTTGTGCAATCGGAACGAAGCGCTGTGGCCGGGTGAACACATGTCGCGTTTCGGTGATGGGCGGAGTGATGGGCGGAGGGATGTTCGATCGCATCGGAGAAGATGGCTTGAAAGGTGAGCCGGCGAGTTGAAGATTGCGACGTGGATGCGCTTCGGGGCCCGAGTTGGCCATGGAGCGCGAGCGGTTGTTCGACGAATTGCAGACCAGGGTGGTGTGAGATGAAAGGTTTTCGTGGGTGGATGATGGTGTTGGCGGTGGCGCTGCTGGCGGCGGGCTGTGATGGCCCTGCCGAAGAGGGGGAGGGCAGCGTCGGCGGTGAGGCGCCGGTGTTGGATGACGAGGGGGAGGAGGGGAGCAAGGCGCGGGCTGAGGAGGAGCTTCCGGTGGCGCCGACGCCGCAGGTTGAGGGGCCGGCCGGGGAGCTGGCAGCCCGGGTGTTTGAGGCGCACGGCGGCCAGCGCTGGCCTCAGGTCGAAGAGCTGGGATTTCGTTTTGTGGTGAAAGAGCAGGACGAGGAGACCTTTGCGGCCACCCATGATTGGAAGGTCTGGGAGGGCGTCGACCGCGTGCGCTGGACCGATGAGGAGGGGGTGGAGTGGGACGTGACGGTGAACCTGGATGACGCCACAGCCGAGGAGGCCAGCCGCGATGGCGACCCCATAGAAGGAGAGGCGTTGGAGATCGCCGGAAAGGGGGCGTATACGCGCTGGGTGAACGATGTGTACTGGTTGCTGATGCCGCTGAAAGTCTTTGATCCGGGCGTTTCGTTGGGCCACGAGGGGGAGCTTGAACGCGAGGGGGAGACGTTGGAGGTGCTGGAGTTGAGCTTTGAGGGAGTGGGATTGACACCCGGTGATCGCTACCTGGTTCAGGTGGAGCCGGAGAGCGGTGAGGTGCGGGCCTGGGAGATGCATCTGCAGGGGGATCGGCCGCCGCAGCTGGTCTTCTGGGATGACTATCAGGAGCTTGGGCCGCTGCGCCTCTCCGTAACGCGCAACTTTGAGGGGAGCGAGCGCCAGATCATCTTTGATGAGCTGCGCGTGAAGTAAGCGCCGTCCGTGACCCCGAGGCAATTCGCCACGTTGCACGGGGGGCGGACCTTCTCTACTCTGAGGCCTGAAGGCGGCAGAGGTCTCAACTTGGAGGTGGGTGATGGATGAGCCAGTCATTGTGGTGGGAGCGGGGATCGGGGGGCTGAGCGCGGCGCTTTGCCTTGCCCATGAGTCCATCCCCGTCGTGGTCGTGGAGCGTTTCGCCGAAGTGCGAGAGGTGGGCGCGGGCATCCTGCTGGGCCCGAACGCCTCGCGGGTGCTGTACGCGCGCGGTCTTGGTGACGCGCTGGAACGGGTGAGTGCGCCGATGACGCATCTGGGGATCGGCGCCGATCGGGGCGAACTTTTTGTCGAAAAGGAGGCGAATGCGCGTGCGGATGCCCCTTTTCGGATGATCCACCGGGCGGCGCTGCACGGGGTGCTCTATGAGGCTGCCACGCAGCATGCGCTCATTGAGGTTGAGACGGGCCGCGCCGTTGAGGGCTTTGAGCATGATGCTGAACGCGGTCGCGTGCGTGCTGTGGGTGATGAGGGGTGGGCAGGCGGCTGGGGCCGGGCGTTGATCGGGTGTGATGGGTTGCGCTCGGCGGTCCGTGCGCAGCTGCATCCCGGTGAGGCTCAGCCTGCGTATCACGGGTATACGTGCTGGCGCGGCGTGACCTCGCGCTTTGAGCACGAAGGTTTTGCGCGCGGCATGCTGCTGGAGCTGCAGGGGCGAGGGCGACGCGCGGGGATGGGGTACATCGATGAGGAGCGGGTGTACTGGTGGGCGACCGCCAATACCCCGCAGGGGGAGCGCGATGGCGAGGATGTGATCGAGGATTTGCAGCGTCGATTTGAGGCGTTCCCCGACTATTTTCGCGCGATGATTGCGTCGACACCGGCTGCGCAGGTGCTTCGAAACGACATCTTCGATCGTCCTCCGCTGAAGATGTGGGGTCAGGAGAATGTGACGCTGCTCGGGGATGCGGCCCACCCGATGGCCCCGAATCTCGGGCAGGGAGCCTGCTCGGCGATCGAAGACGCGGCGATGCTCGCGCGTTGCTTCGCGGAGCTTCGGGATGAGCAGGGGAGCCTGGCGTCGGTCAATGTGGCTTCGGCGTTTCGACGTTACGAGGCCAGGCGTTGCAAGCGCACCGCGATGTTGCAGCGTCTCTCCCGTCAGTTTGGCACCGTCGGGCAGCTGGAACATCCGGTGGCGGTCTGGATGCGGGAGTTGGCGATGCGGTGGACGCCCAGGGCGATGCTGGATCGGCAGCAGGCCGAGATCTGGGACTATCGGGTGGAGGGGGGAGCCTGAAAAGGTTGCGAAAATCGGGGGCGATCGGCGACCGGGAGTCAGCCGGGGGCTGACTCCCGGTCGGGGAATGAGAGTGCAAAGTGAGGTTTCGATCAGACTTTGGAGAAGCCGGCGTCGGCGATGGGATCGAGCCGGGAGCTTGCGATCTCGGGGCCGTCTTCATCGAGCTCGACCATGGGGGTGGGTAGGCTGAGTTCGTTGGCGGAGTAGACCGCTTCGTACTTGATGGCGCTGGCCACATCCGGGGTGACGTGCTCGCAGAGCAGGCGCACGGCGCGCTCGACGGTGGTCTTGCCCAGCGAGGTGATCTCGACGCTGCCGGAGTTCACCGAGAGGATGCCGCTGAGGTTGGGGTCAGACTCCAGCAGCGCGTAGACCTCGTCGCCGATGGCCTGCCGGGCGACTTCGACCAGGCGGTTGAGCACGGTGGTCCAGGCCTGCAGCTCTTCGGGGCTGCTGTGGCGATCGTCGAGGATATCCAGGCCCACCGGCAGGTTCCAGAGGCGGTCGATGTACTCTTTGACCCAGTGGCCGCGTAGCACGCGGCCGTGCTGCGGGGCGATGATCTCTACGGCCGGGCTCAGCTCGCGGATCTTGCTCAGGGCGTAGCGCACCGCGCCCTGGGTGGGCATGTAGATCTGGTGGAAGGCGCGCATGCCGGCCCAGTCAGACTCGTCGACGTAGAGGCCCTCGGCATCTTTGTCGGTGAGGCTGCCGAAGAGATCGCCGGTGAAGAGCACGCGGGTGGCCGGATCGTAGAGCATCATCGCGCCGACGAAGTGGCAGAAGGGGCTGGGCACCGGGCGCACGACATCGCCGGTGGGCAGCTTGATGCCGCGGGGGAAGCGCTCCAGAGCGACAAAGCGCTCGCGGGGCACGTTGTAATACTGGATCAGCCGCCAGGTATCTTCGGTGCAGAGCACATGCGCGTTGGGGGTGTGGCGGCCCAGAAGCACGCCGACCGAGGAGCCCACATCGGGGTCCTGATGGTTGATGAAGATCGAGCTGAGGTTGTTAATCGTACCAATCACTCGCCCCACCTTGGCCTGGACCACGCTGAAGTCTTTGGTGGAGCCGGGGTCGATGATCAGGTTGAAATCTTCCTGGCCCTGCTGGCCGGGAAAGTGGCGCAGGTAGGGGTTGGCGTAGAAGATCTCGTTGGGCGGACGTTTGCCGACCCAGTAGGTGTTCGGGGCGATCTCAACGGGCTCGGTGACCAGGTTTGGCGTGGGGATGCTCATGGTGGGCTCGGCGGTTGGGGGGGCGTAAGCGATGGTGCGTGACGAGGTTTTTGCCGTGGGGGAGGGGCGCTGCTCTTCCAGCCATTGTTCCAGCTCGTCGGCGAGCTGGGCGGCGGAGGAGGGGCGAAGATCGCGCTCACGGGAGAGGGCGCGGTCGAGGATGGTGACAAGCTCTGTGGCGCGCGTGGGCTGAGCGTAGAGCAGAATCTCACCGAGGGGATCGTGAGACTCGCTCATCAGGCGGTGGGCCACCGCCAGGGGAGAGCGGCCCGGGAAGGGAAAGCGCCCGGATAGAGCGTAGTAGAGCGTGACCGCGGCCGAGTAGATGTCGGCGCGGGCGTCGACTTCTTCGCCGCGCCACTGCTCGGGGGGCATGTAGTAGGGGGTGCCGACGACGGCGTGCTGGGCGGTGAGTTTCTGGGTGGCCTCGGTGTCTTTGACCAGGCCGAAGTCCAGCAGGCGCGCGCGATCGGTGGCGTTCTCGATGATGATGTTGTCGGCTTTGACGTCGCGGTGGAGCATGCCTTTCTTGTGGGCGTGCTCCAGACCGCGCAGCACCCCGACGACGTAAGGGATGGCGCGCTCGGCGGGCAGGCGCTCCTGTTGAGCGAGGAGCGCTTCGAGGCAGACCCCGTCGACGAACTCCATGACCAGGTAATAGAAGTCGTTGTGCTGGTCGGCGGTGATCACCCCGACGATGTTGGGGTGTTTGAGGCGTGTGGCGTGGCGGGCTTCCTGAAAGAACCGGCGGGTGAGCTGGTCGTTGCCCACCCACTCCGGGTGGAGGATCTTCAGGGCGAACTCGCGATCGAGGATCTTGTGGTGGGCCAGGTAGACCTGGCCGGCGGCGCCTTCGCCGAGTTTTCGGATGACGTGGTACTGGCCCACGGCGCTGCCTGGGGGGAGGGTGTCGGTCTTCACAACGTACTGCCTTTTGCTGAGGAGGGAGTATGGGGAAGGGGAGTTGCGAGGGTGGGGGAGGGCCGAACCCCCCCGGGGAGGCCGGGACCCTCGCGGGTCGCGACGACGTTAAGCAAAGGCTGTGCCACGGGTGTGTCGATGTGCGACAACGTGGGGAAGTGAAGAAGTTTTCGCTTAAAATCGGACGCCACGAGGGGAATTTCGGGCGTCGAAATGCGCATATTTTGCGCCGCGGCGAGTCGGGCGAATAAATTTGCGTTGAGGGGAGGCGGGGAGTGCAATTTTGTCGGTTTTAAACCGATCGACTCGCCTTGCCTCGCCGGTGTGGATCTTCAACACTGGCGCGGGTGCGGGCCACGTGGGGGGCCCTGGGTTGTAGGGTTGGCGATGCTGTCGGATATGCGATGATTTGAGGAGGTTGTGGTGAAGGAGAGGCGTATGGCGTGTGATGCAGCGAAGGATGTGGCGGGTGCCCGTAAGGGGCGGAGCGCGGTGGTGTTGATGGTGCTGGCCCTGGCGGTGGGAGGGCTGATGGGTTGTGAGCGCGCTCCCGAACCACAGGAGAAGGCAGAAGCGACCGAAGCCGTGGTGGAGCCGGGCGATGAGGCGGAGGAGGAGCACGACGAAGATCACGCCCACGATGAGGTGCATCTGGGGGCGCATATGTTTGAGATCGGGCGGCGCTACTCGGCGGTCTGGTATGCGGGGGAGGCGGGCAACAAGGGGATGGTCGACTACCAGATCCATGAGATCGAGGAGGTCATCGAAGAGCTGCGCGAGGCCAAACCGGTGGAGGAGGGGATCGACGTAGTCGACTATTTCGATCGCAGCGTGCTCCCCGGGTTGGAGAAGATCGAAGAGGCGATCGAGGCCGGCGATACCGCGACCTTCGAGAAGGAGTACGATGCGGTGATCGCACAGTGCAACGCCTGCCACACCGCGACGAAACACGACTTTATCGCCATCGGTCGGCCGCAGTTTAATCCTTATCCTAACGTGCGTATGGATGCGGATTGAGCCTGAAGAGGAGGCTCGGGCGCAGGCTTTGCGCGGCTATAGGACTGCTGGAACACCTGCTCGGGGGGGCAGGATGGCGGGGGAGAGATTTGAAGATGTGGAGGTCAGAGGTGTCGTGCGGGAGGGGGGGGGGACGTCTACGTTGATGTGAATTCCAGAACGCCCGGGGCGAAGACGCCCGCCAGGTCTGAGAGGTCTGGCGGGCTGTCTATGGCGCGGCCGCGGGAGCGGTGGCAGCGCAAATTACGTCGTGTCAGGCGGCAGCGCGGGGGAAGAGGATGTTATTCTCCAGGTGGATGTGCTCGTGCAGCGAGCGCTCCAGATCTTCGAGTCCGCCCAGGAGCGCACGCCAGGAGTTGCAGGCGTGCGGCGGGACCTGGAAGTCATCGGCGAGCTCGCGCAGCAGGACGAGCATATCTCCGGCATCTTCGTGGTCCTGGAGCATCACGCGGATCGGACCGGCGAGGGGTTGGCCGTCATCCGCCAGGATGGCCGGGAAGAGTACGTTCTCTTCCTTGCGGAAGTGTTCCTCCAGCTCCGCCCTGAGCAGCGTGAAGGTCTGCGCGATGCGGGGCAGGCGCCGGTCGCGATCGCCGTGAACACGGGCGACTTTATCGGCCAGTGACTCCAGGCGCGGGAGCTCCTCGTCGAGCGGGCGATGGTAGTTTTCCAGAATGTGTGCCACGAGCTCCGGCGTGGAGCGATCCGCCCAGCCGTCGAGCGCCGTCGGGGGCGCGAGCTCGATCTCGGCCTCGATATCTGCAACGAGCTTGTCGATTTCGATGTCGTGGGTGCCACACACCTCCTGCAGGGAGAGCCTGCCCTTGCAGCAAAAATCAATCTTGTAACGCCCGAAGACGCGCGTGCTCATGGGGAAGTTTTTTGCGATGTGTCCAACGGTCTGATCGGCTGTGATCACGGGGGCTCCTGGGTGTTGATGGTGGGGTGAGCGAGGATAAAAGGAGGAGGAGCGATACGAGGTCGATGAGGCGTTTGGTGAGGAGGCAGGCGATTATGTTCGGGTCAGGCGCACCTTCCAGGTGCGTGGCCCCAGCTCCAGGTAGTCCCATTCAAACGCCCGGGGGTGTCGGGCTTGAAACTGAAAACGAAGTGGCGCCGGATCGTGGTCGTTCACAATGACGAAGGACTCGCCGGCATTGAGCGCGTCGAAGGTCGCAAAGATCGTGGCGTGGCGGATATGAGGTTCGATTCGGGTGACGTCCAATTCATGTGCGTCTGGCATGGATACCTCTCGTCGAGATGGGGTGCGCAGGTGAGTTGGGAGGGCCTTCGGGGGGAGGGGTCGTCTTGACTTCCCCCCTCACCCCGCTACGCTGAAGCCGTGTTAAGAATAAAAACTACATAATGCGATTTAATTCATAGATGCGTCGACGAGCGCTGTCAAATGGGTTCTCGACAGACGTGTCCCGCGCAGCACGTCCCACGCACGCCGAAGAACGCCCCACACTGCCCCCCAGGACTGGAGAAGACCGTGACAACCCCCGACCTCTTAAACCTGCTCTCTTCCTCGCGGCTGCAGATCGTCGAGTTCATCAAACGCCAGGGCACGGTCACGGTGGAAGAGACGGCCGCGGCGTTGGGGTTCGGTGAGACAACGGTCCGCCAGCATTTTGATCACCTGCAGAAGAAAGAGCTGCTCACCCGCCAGAGCGTGCCCGATGGCCCGGGGCGTCCGACTCTGCGTTACCGGCTTACTCCCGCGGGCCAGCAGCTTTTTCCGAGCCAGGACGCCGCGCTTTTTGGCAAAATGCTCGATTTTCTGGTGCTTCAGGGCTACCCCGCGCTGATTGACGATTTTTTTCGCCAGATGTGGAGGGAGCGCAGAGAGGAACTCAGCGAGCGTCTTGAAGAGGCCGGGGCAAACACGCTGGAGGAGCGGCTCGAGGTGGTCGAGGCTTTTCTGGCCGAGCAGGGTTTTGTTCCGGAGGTCACCGTCGAGGAGGATGTGGTGACCATCCGCGAGTGCAACTGCCCCTTCTCCGAGGCGGTGCGCGCCACCCGGCTGCCCTGTCGGCTGGAAGCCCAGTTTCTGGAGCAGGCCCTGCAGCGGGACCTAAAGCGCGTGGGGTATATGCCCGAGGGTCATCCGGCGTGTGTCTACGAGTTTCAGGCCGCTTCGTCTGAGGATGACGAGGATTTGAATCAGGTTTGAGGTTTAAATCTTTGTTTTGCGATTCATTTCTCTGGCGAGGTGATTATATCGGAGCAGTCAACCGCCTGGAGGGTTTTGCCGATGGATCTATTCACATTGCTCGGGAAGAGACGCGACGAAGATTCCGACTTGCCGGCTTCCGCCGATGAGGTCGGGTTCGATGCTGCGGCGCTGCTTGCGGGAGGCGTCCCGGTGACGCCCAGCGAGGAAAACCGGGAATGCCTGGAAGCCCTGCGGGCGGTCATTGACCCGGAGGTCGGCATCAACATCGTCGATCTGGGGCTGGTCTATGCGGTGGCGTGCCGCGAGGGCGGCATCGATGTGGTCCTGACGATGACCACGCCGGCCTGCCCGCTCTCGGCGGTGATCGAGGAGGATGTTCGCGATGCGATCTGGGAGTTTGTCGATCCTCACGCGCAGGTGCGCGTGGCTGTGGTCTTTGAACCGGCGTGGTCGCCGGAGATGATGTCCGCGTACGCTCGCCAGCAGCTCGGGAGGTAGAGCGCGATGACCAGGCCTTCTCAGAGCGTGCTCGGCCCGGTCACCCGGGCGTTTCGTGGGGTGATCGTCGTCGCGTTGATGGGGGCGGCGATGCTCATGGTCGCCGCGATCCTGGGAGGGTTGGCGCGGATGGGGGTGGTGCTGCCGGGGAGCGTGGGCCGAGCGCTGCCGGAGGTGCTCGTCCATCATCATGGGCCCTTGATGGTCAGCGCCTTCTTCGGGACGGTGATCTCGATGGAGCGTGCCGTCGCGGTCAGGACGGCCTGGAGCTACGTCGCGCCGGTGGCGGCGGTGAGCGGCGGGGTGGCGCTGGTGGCGCTCTCGGATGCGGGCCTGGCCGCGGTCTTGTTTTCTCTGGCGGCGGCGGCCCTGGTCGGCGTCTTCGCCGTGCTGCTTTCGCGGCGCTTTGAGTCCTTTACGCTGGCGATGGCGCTGGGAGCGGTAGCCTGGGCGGCGGGAAATGTGGCGTGGATGTCAGGGGTGCCGGTCTCCGAGGTCGTGCCTTTCTGGGCGAGTTTTCTGGTGCTGACGATCGTGGGGGAACGCCTGGAGCTGTCGCGTTTTCGGGGCGGTGAGCGCTCCCATGCGCCGTTCTGGGCAGGCTTTGGCGTTGCGGTGGCTGGCCTCGTCGCCTCGCTCGTCGTGTTCGATGTCGGCATGCGCCTGCTCGGCGGGGGCTTCATCATGCTCGCGGCCTGGCTGGTTCGCCACGACATCGCACGCTCGACCATTCGCCTGCCCGGCGCCCCGCGCTTTATGGCCTCCGCGCTACTCGCCGGATACTTCTGGCTGACCCTCGCGGGTGTGCTGGCAGTGATTCATGGAGGGGTGCGTTTCGGGCTGGTGTACGACGCGCTGTGGCACGCCATCTTTATGGGCTTTGTCTTCTCGATGGTCTTCGCGCACGCGCAGGTGATCTTGCCGGCGCTCAGCGGTCTGAAGGTGCGTCACGGCGCGCGCTTCTATGTGCCGCTGCTCGCATTGCACCTGGCCACGCTGCTTCGTGTGGTGGGGGATCTGGGGGGATTTGAGAACCTTCGCCGCGCCGGAGGTATCGGCGGCGCGGCGGCGGTCGGCCTGTTTATGTTGGTGCTGGCCTCCAGCGTGCGCCGTTCCCGGCGCAGGGCAAACGCGTCGCAAAAGCGATGAGTGAGGCAGGTGAAGTTATGTTGTTGGAAGCCCCGGTCAGGTTGGCCGGAGGTCAGGACCTGCGAGGATCGAGGGTCGGCTCTAACGCACAATCGCCGAGAAGGCCTCACTGATGCTTTGTTTGCCGGAGGTGACTTCAAACTGCAGGTTCATGAGCTCGGGATGCTCGACCAGGTAGGCGATGATGGCGGCGACGTCTTCACGCGGGATCTCGCCCTCAGCAACGCTCTTGCCGACGGAGATGTGGCCGTTTCCCTCATCGTCGGTGAGTCGGCCGGGGCGGATGATGGCGTAGTCGAGGCCGCTCTCTCGGAGCGCGGCGTCGGCCTGGGCCTTGGCGTCGACGTAGGCAGCAAAGACCTCGTCGTCGTACGCTCTGTCTTCATCAACACCCATCGCGCTGAGCATGATGTAGCGCTTGATGCCGTTGGTTTTGGCGGCCTCAATGAGTTTGCGGGCGCCGTCGCGGTCGACGGTGTATTTGCGCGCTTTGCCGCTTCCCGGGCCCGCGCCGGCGGCAAAGACCACCACGTCGGCCTGGCCGATGGCAGTGGCGAGGTCAGCGTCGTTTTCGAGATCGAAGAGGATGGCTTCGGCGCCGGTCTTGTTGAGTTCATCTCTCTGCTCGGCCTTTCGAATGACGCCGCGGACGCTGTGGCCGCGCTCTTTGAGCATGGGGTGAAGGTGCATGGCGACGGTTCCGTGGGCTCCGACAATGACGACGTCCATTGGGTCTCTCCAAAGGTGGGTGTGAGGGGTGCGACTCACTCTGAATCTGCGAGCGCGTGGGCGGACACCAAAGGAAAACATGAGGAGGCGCATATCAACGTGGCGGGCCGCGTTGCGCGCTGCAGACCGGGGCGGGGCGGTACATCGGTGGAGAAGCGAGTTGGCCGGCAGGCTGAATTGACCCGGGCAGGTCTGGAAGCTAGTGTTTACTTGCTTGGAAGTGCAGGTTTTGGCGTGAGTAATTCAAACATCCTCAGTCCACGTTCCGTGAGCGTGTCGGCGTGGGGATCGTTGGTTTTGAAGGAGAGAGCATGACGAAGTTCAGAAAAAGTGCGATCGGATTGGCTTCATTTCTGGTGCTGATCGGCGTATCGGCTTGCGATACAAACGAGGAGCCAGCAGAAGTCGCGAGTGCTCCCGAGGCGCATCATCAGGATGAGGAGACTCATGCCGATGAACATGCTGCGGATGAACATGCAGCAGATCCGCACGCGGCAGAGACGCCCGCCTCGTTTGAGGATCTTCCCGAAGGGGTCAACGCCGTGCAGCACGAGATGCGGCTGCTCAATGAGGCGATGCACACCACGCTGACGCTGATCGCCAACAACCAGCTCGGGGGCATTCCCGCGTTGATTCACAGGGTGCATCCGGCCAAGGAACTCACCCACTCCGCGATTGAGGCCGGGGCGTACCTTCCGCCGAAGAACCCTGAGCGGATCGAGGCGTTTGTGGAGATGGATGAGGTCTTCCACGATGATCTTCGGGAACTTCTGCGGGCGGCAAAGGCCGACGACCTGCAGCGAGCGACCGCCGCCTATGGTGAGCTGGTGCAGGGGTGCACAAATTGCCACACCGCGTTTCGTTATTGATTCAAAAAGCTGTGAAGGGGGTGAGCTGAGTCGCAGCTCGCCGCCGAACACCCCACAGAAAGCAAAGATGAAAGGCCACACCGACCATCGCGTCGGTGTGGCCTTTGTGTTTTGAGATTTGAAGTTGGAAAGCGTCCCGAAGTCCGGGGAGCGGGGGGAGAGGGGCGCTGCGTGAAGCAGGGTGAGCTCAGGGGGTGCTGGTGAGACGACGAAGCTCAGCGTCGGTCTGGCGAGCCTGGACCTGAGCCTGCACCTGGAGCGCGCGCGCCCGGGTGAGTTCGACCTCCAGCTCCAGCACCTCGGTGCTGGCGAGTCGGCCGGCGTGGAAGAGGGCGAGTGCGTCTTGCAGGGCCTGGTGGGCGGCGGTGACGGAGAGTTGGGTGGCGCGGACCCTGTGACGGGCGGTTTCCAGCTCGGTGCGCCGGCGCTCAACCTCGTGGCGGGTGAAGTCCTCAAGGTGCTCGACGTTGCGGCGGCGGGCTGCTGCCAGATGCTCGGCTTCTTTCATCGCGTAGTAGGTGCTTCCCCAGTCCCAGGCCGTCCAGGAGAGGTTCAGCGAGATATCCCAGGAGTCATTGAACTCGTTTCGGGGCGGGAAGTAGCGCTCGTGGGGGCTGGCCAGGGTGTAGCCCGCCTGCAGAAAGAGCTGCGGCCACAACGCTCCCCGGAGAGCTTCGGCGCGCTTCTGCTGGACCTCGGCTCCCTGGCGCGCGACCTGAAGTTCGGGGCGATGGCGCAGCGCGGCCCGGGCCAGGGTTGCGCTCTCTTGAAGTTCGGGCTCCTCGGGAAGCGGCGCTTCGGTGAGGATGAGGTCGGTATCGGGAGAGACGCCCAGGAGGGTTTGCAGGCTTAAGCGCGCGGTGCGGGTTGCGCCGCGCGCCTCCTCGATGCTGACGCGGGCGTCGGCCAGACGGGCCTCGACGCGTGAGACGTCGAGACGGGTGGCGCGGCCGGCATCGTAAAGGCGCTCGATGCGCTCGCGATGATCTTCGAGCAGCGCGACGGACGCCTCGGCGACCTTCAGAAGTTCTCGGGCCTGGTAGAGTGAGAAGTAGAGCTGCTCGACCTGCAGGCGAAGATCGGCCAGGTCCTGGCGCTCGCGGCTGCGGGCCAGCTCGATGCCGAGGTCGGCTGCTTCGCGGCCATCGACGAGAGCGCCGCCGGCGAAGATGGGCTGGGTGATCTGCGCCCGAAAGGTGAAGGTCTCGTTGATGGCCTCGCCAAACTGCACGCCGTTGGAGGGCGCGCCGGGTTGCGCTGAGGGCAGCATGAGGGTGCCGGGCTCCACGTCGCTGAGTTTGGCGGCGCGGGTCTGAACATCAACGCGGGGAAGAAATCGTCCGCGGGCCTGGTGGCTGCGGGCCCGGGCGGCGTCGGTCTCATCGCGGCGGGCCTGAAGCGTGAAGCTATGCTCGCGCGCCATCTCCACCGCCTCAGCTACATCCAGGCGAAGGGGCGCCTCGGCAGAAGCCTCCGCGGGCAGGGCACCCAGTGTGAGCAGGGCGCCGGCGGTCGCGAGCAGCACAACGAGCGTGGGGGAGGCGCTCTTCGCAGATGTTGCGTTTGCCGCGCGCGAGACGAGGCTGCGCAGGCGGTCGCCGAAGTCTTCAAAAAGATCGTAAATCACCGGGATGATGATCAGGGTCAGCAGGGTCGCCGCGCTCAGCCCGCCGATGACCGCGACGGCCAATGGCGAGAAGCGCTCGGCACCCAGCGCCCAGGCCGAGGCCAGGGGGATCATGCCCACGATGGTCGACATCGAGGTCATCATGATCGGCCGGAAGCGCGCGGCAACGGCCGACTCGATGGCGATGTTGCGCTCGGTGCCCCGCTCGCGGGCCTGGCGGATGAAGTCGATGAGCAGAATGGCGTTGTTGACGACGGTTCCGACCAGCAAGATCAGGCCGATCATCACCGGCATGGAGACGGGCTTGTCGGCGAGCCACAAGGCGATGCCCACCCCGGAGAGGCTCAGCGGGATCGCGCCCATGATGGTTAAGGGGTGAATGAAGGAGCGAAGCTGGGCGACCAGGAGCAGGTAGACCGCGAGCAGTGAGACGGCAAAGGCCCCGCCGAGTTTGCTGCGGGCCTCACCGAGATCGTCGGACTCGCCAGCAGCGAGCACTTCATAGCCCCGGGGGACCTCAAAGTTCTGGAGCGCGGCCTCGACCTCGGCGGTGATAAAGCTCAGCGCGCGCCCCTCGGTGAAGGCGGTGATCTCCAGGGTGGGCAAAAAATTCTCGCGGGTGACCAGGGCCTGGCCGGAGGTCTCCCGCAGGCTTGCCACGCTACGAAGTGGGGTGGGCTCGGAGCTCTGGGGCGTGAAGACCGGGACGTCGAGCAGATCTTCGGGTTGCTCCAGCCGCTCGCGATCATAGCGCACCCGGATGGGCGGAGATTGCCCGCGGTCGCCCTTGTAGTCGCCGGCGTTGACGCCGTCGGAGCCGGCCAGCATCTGGCGGGCGACATCCAGGGGCGTCAGCCCGATCTGGCCTGCGCGGAGGGTGTCGACGTCGACCTCCACGCGTTTCTGATCGATGCGCCAGTTTCGCACCGGCTGCACCACGCCGGGGACCGCAGCGATGCGCTCGATGACCTCGCTGCCCAGGCGGTCGAGCACCAGCGGGTCATCGCCGGAGATGCGCACCACCACGGGAGCGGCGGTGGTCGATTTGGCGGTGTTGCCCAGCTCGCGCACCGTCGCGGTGCGAATGCCGGGAACTTTTTGAAGATTTTCGCGTACCCGGCGCTCGATGCTCCAGATGTCTTCGCCGCGTTCGGTGCGCGGGCTGAGGGCGACGGTGATGAAGCCCTGGGTGGGGCCCTGGGCGCCGGTGGCCGAGAAGCTCTTCATTCCCTGCTCAAAACCAATCTGAGACTGCACTTTGACGACTTCGGACTCGGCAGCGAGGATCGCTTCGACCTCCCGGACCACGGCCTCGGTCTCGCCAAGCGAAGATCCCGATGGGGTCTCGAGTGAGACGAAGAAGCTGCCGCCGTCCATCTTCGGGAGGACGTCCATGCCCTGGTTTTTGATCAGCAGCACACCGGCGATCATGCTCGCCAGCGCGATTAGCATGGCGAGCCAGCGCAGGCGCAGGGCGCCGCGAAGTGCGAAGAGGTACGCACGCTGGAGGCGGTCCATCAGCCAGCCAAATGGGGAGACGATTTTTGTGCCGATCTCGTCGAGTCGGCTGCGCCCGCCGGTGTAGAGCGTCAGCACGGGGACCAGCACCAGGGCGACGGTCACTGAGCTGACGAAGGCAAAGAGCAGCGTGAGCGCCAGCGGCCCGAAGGTCTTGCCGACAAAGCCCGTCAGAAAGATCAGGGGGACCAACACGATCACCGTGGAGGCCACGCCCGCGAGCACGGCCAGGCGCACCTCGTCGGTGCCTTCGATGGCGGCCTCGCGGGCGGAGAGGCCGTCTTCGTCGCGGCGTCGCGCGATGTTTTCCAGCACCACCACCGAGGCGTCGACGACCATGCCCACCGCCAGGATGATCGCCGAGAGGGTGACCATGTTGAACTCCACCCCGGCGGCGTGCATCAGCGCAAAGGTGATCCCGTAGGAGAGGGGCATCGAGATGACCGCCACAAAGGAGGCACGCACGCGGCCGATGAAGAGGAAGATGATGATCGAGGCCAGCAAAAGCGCCTGCCACACATTCGACAACAAGTTCGACGTCGATTGCTCCGTAAAGCTCGCGTTCTCCTCGCCGACCCGAAAGTCGATCTCCGGGTAGAGCGCGGACCATGTTTTGAGCACCTCTTCGACCCGTTGTACGACTTCGACGGTGTTGGCGTCGGTGGTCTTGTAGACCTGGACTGCGACGGCGCGTTGGCCATCGACGGCGTAGCGGGCGTCGTCGTCGAGCGCGCCGCGCCGAACGTCGCCAAGGTCGCCCAGGCGCACGCGGGAGCCATCGGGGGTGAGAAAGGGGATCTGCGCGAGCTCCTCGAGGCTTGATGCGCGCGCCTCGACCCGGAAGCTCGTGCGGGTGCGCTCGGTGCGCAGGCTGCCGGCGGGCATCGCCGCGTCATGCGACTCGATGGTCTGGACGACGCGGAAGAAGGGGATGCGGTAGACCTCGAGTTTTGCGGGGTCGAGCTCCACGATGACCGCGTCCTGTGCGCCGCCGAAGATGTCGACGGCCGCCACTCCCTCAATGCGTTGCAGGCGGGGGGTGAAGACGTCTTCGGCCTTTCGGCGCACGTCCACCAGGTCGTCGCCGGCGAGCCCAAGGGTGATGACGGGTCTGTCGCTGGTGTCGATCTTGAGGACCTGCGGCTCCTGGATCTGCGCTGGCAGACGCTCCCGGATGCGGGCCACGGCGTTTTGGGTATCCACCGCGGCGATGTCCAGATCGCGGTCGTACGCAAACTCGACGCTGACCAGTGAGAGGTTGTCCTGGGAGGAGGATTTGACGCGCAAGGCACCCTCCATCCCTGAAAACTCCTCTTCGAGGGGGCGGCTTACGTTCTCGGCGACGTCTTCGGCCGAGGCCCCGGGCCAGGCGGTGATGGTGGTCACGACGGGCGGGGCGGTGTCGGGAAAGAGCTGCATCGGCAGGCTCACGTAAGCCAGAATGCCGAAGATTGCTGCGGCAATGGCGAGCGCCCAGACGGTGTGTTTGTTGTTGACGGTCAGCTCAGTCAGGCTCATCGCTGGCCTCCTTTAGCGTCGACCGGGTAGACGCGCGCGCCCTCATCGAGGGCGTCGAGGTTGCTCACGGCGACCTTTGTGCCGCTGGCGAGTCGGGGTTCGACGGCGATAAGCCCCCCTTGAGCGATGCCGCGTTCGATGTCGACGCGTCGGGCGATGTCGTTTTCAATGATGAAGATCGCCCATCCCTCGTCGGTGGCTTTAAGCGCCTCGCGGGGCACGGGGGTGGCGTCGGGAAGCGCAGCGAGCACGAAGCTGACGTCGGCGGACATCCCGGGGCGAAGTTCGGTGGTGTTTTCGGGAAGCGCTACGGTCACCTCGGCGCTTCGGGCCGCGCCGCGAGCAGAAGGGGCGATCGTATCGACCTGCCCCTCGAACTCGCTGCTGGTGGACAGGCTCACAAGGGCGGGCGTGCCGGGCTTGATGCCCCGGCGAAGATCGCTCTCGACGACGGGCACGAGCACCTCCAGTCCGTCGCTGGCGAGCATCAGCAAGGGGCGGCCGGGGCCGACATCTTCGCCGGGCTCCGCGCTGCGCTCGAGCACGTAGCCATCGATGGGGGAGTGAATCACTCCTTTGTTTAGGGTCGCCTCAAGCTCTCCGCGTTTGGCCTCGGTGGCGGCGACCGCCTGCGCGCTGCTCTCGCAGGCGTTGCGGCTGGTGTCGAGCTGCGCGCTGTGAATGACGCCGGCTTCGGCCAGGTTCTGGTCGGTGGCATAGCGTCCGCAGAGGTAGTCGTTCTCGGTGCGGGCGCGCTGAATCTCAGCGGCAATCTGAGCGCGGCGCGCCGCGATATCGTTTGCATCGATGCGGGCCAGAAGTTGGCCCCGGGTGACCCGATCGCCGCGGTCGACATGGAGGGAGGTGAGCGTGCCGGGGAGCTGCGCGCTCAGCGCGACCTGCTGTGTGGCGCGTATGGTGCCCACATAGTCGAGGGTCTGGCGCATCGCGCGTTTTTCAACGGTGATCACGCGCACCGCCTGGGGAGGCACGGCCGTTTCGCCCGCGGCTTGAGGTTCGGCGTTGTCGCTCATGCATCCGCTGAGCCCCGCGAGGCTGAGAAGAAAAACGCTGCCGGAGAGCAAAAACGAAGCCTTCAAGCGAGTATTTGCTTGCTTGTCAGGGCGAAAAAACCAAAAAAATAACGACGAGAACATGACACGTCCCTCCTCAGGATGGTCGGCGAATAAGGTGTTCGATGGCCGCCCAGGTCGCGTCGGCCTGAAGTCGAATGCCGCGGCCGGCGAGCTGGTTGACGGAGAATGCCGCGGCCATGGCGGTGCCGTGCACGATGAGCAGAAGGGCGTCGAGCTCAATATCTTCGCGAACCTGCCCCTTCGCGCGGGCCTCTCGAAGGGCGTCGAGCATAAAGTCGATGGCACGCTGCTTCAGGCGCGCCACCTGCTCCACGGCCTCGGGAGAGCCGGAGGTCGCCAGGTGGTCGGAGAACATGATGCGCTGGATGCCCGGGTAAAGCTCCACCAGCGTCAGGCGCCTGCGCACGAACTCGCCAAGGCGCGAGAGCGCTTCGTCGTTTGTATCGGGCAGCGCGTGCTCAAACATCTCTTCGATAAGCTCGGTGGCCACCGCGAGGATCTCGGCTTTGTCGTGGAAGTGCCGAAAGATGGTGCCCTCGGCCAGACCGACGCGCTCGGCCAGTGCGGCGGTGGTGAGCTGGTGCAGCCCGCCCTCCGCCACGATCTTCAGCGCTGCTGAAGCGATCTGGCGTCGGCGTTCGGCCGATGATCTCTTGCCGGATGTTCGTGTGCTCATAGCCTGCTCCTTGTATGCAAGCGAGTGTTCACTTGCAAAGGTAAGGCAGAGTGAACGCGAAGGCAAGAGGGCGCGGACCCGGCGAGGTGTTTTCGCGGGAAGCAGGCTGCGGAGTGAGGAGAAATGTTGAGGAGTGGCGAGCGTGGGAAGTGCGCGTCAGGAGCGGCGCATCAACCTCTCGAGGCTCTCCCAGATCGCGCCGGATTTGAGGGACTCGCCGGTGACTTTTTTGAGGTCATTGCCCGAAAAGACAATCGCCAGCGCGGTGCCGTGGACGAGGTAGAGCAGCGCATCAGCGCTGTGGCCGGGCTCGATGAGCCTCTCATCGATGGCTTGCTGGAGGTGGGAGCGCACAAATTGCATCGAGCGGCGTTTGAGCGCGCGCACACGCTCACCGGCCTCGGGAGGGCCGGCCTGGGCGAGGTCGTCGGAGAAGAGGGCTTTGAAGAACTCGGGGCGCTCGCGCATCAGCGTGATGCGGTGGTGCAGAAAGGCGCCGAGACGCTCAAGCGGGTCGCCCTCATACTCGGTCTCCTGCGCGATGAGGGCTTCTTCGAGCTGGTGGACCGCTTCGAGCACGATGTCATCTTTATCGTCGAAGTGACGGAAGATCGTGCCATCGGCCAGGCCCACCTCCTCGGCGATCGCCGCGACGGTAAAGCGACGCAGGCCGCGCTCGGCGATGATGCGCAGCGCCGCGTCGGCGATTTGCTTGCGTCTTTGCTCGGTGGGAAGTCGTTTCATCGCCGCTCTCAACGTCTCAGGGGCGCTTCATAACCAGGGGCGGAATGGTAAGTCCGGGGCAGGGGGCTGGCAAGGTGGTGTGAGCGGCAAGAAACAAAAAGACCCGCCAAACTCAAGGTTTGGCGGGTCTTTTTAAAGTCGGGGCGAGAGGATTTGAACCTCCGACCCCTTGCTCCCGAAGCAAGTGCGCTACCAGGCTGCGCTACGCCCCGACACGGCGTTCACTGGCGGCTGGCGCCAGGTGAGGACTGTATATAAGGGTGAGTTTGCGGGGTGTCAACCCGTTCTGCGCATCGCAGTGAGATTTATCGCTGGCGGGCGTGCAGGGTCAGAAAGAGGCGCAGGTCGCGCAGGTACTCGGTGCGGTTGGCCTCGAAGATGGAGTTGTGGTCGCCCTGCTCAAAGATCGCCAGGCGTTTCTGGTAAGAGCTCGACCAGGCGTGCATGCGGCGGGCGTGGCTGACATCGACGAGATGATCGCGCAGCGCGTGCATGATCAGCAGCGGCTTTCGGAAGTCGGCGAGCTTGGCTTCGTGGTTGAAGTAGCGCCGCGTCTCGCGCTGAACGTCGTCGAAGGTGGTGTTGAGATCGGAGGGGCTCACGCGCAGCAGCACGCGCTCGAGGACATCAGCGATGCCGCTCTCCAGAACCAGGCCGGCGATCTCGGGGTGACGGTGGGCGAGCTCAAGGGCGTAGAGCGAGCCCACGGAGCGGCCAAAAGCAAAGATACGCTCGACGGGTTGGTCGATGGCGTCGACGACGGCGTCAACATCATCGAGCATGCTCACAAGTCCCGGGCATCCGGTGGAGCCGCCGTAGCCGCGGTACTCGACAAAGAAGCTGTTGAGGCCGAAGCCCGCCAGCAGATCGGCCATCCAGGGGATATAATCGGCGACGACCTCCCCGTTGCCGTGAAAGTGCACCAGGGTGTGGGCCTCGGGGTCATGCACGTGATAGGCGCACGCCAGGCGGGCATCACCGCTGTTGACGAAGAAGATCTCGTCGGGGGTGTCGGCGCGGGGGAAGAAGTAGCTGCGGGTGATGCGGGGATGTTCGAGGATGGAGGTGCTCATGGGGGCCTGCATTAGGGGGGACACGACGGCTTGCTCCGGGCAAGTTAAACGCGTTCAGCCGCGTTTCGAGCGTCCGTAGTCGCGCGCCAGACGAAAGCCCACGCCGACCGAGGTGGAGGTGCCCGGGCGCAGCTCGCGCGAGGTCAGCCGGCAGTTCTCCGGGGTGGCGAACCAGAAGCCGCCGCGGTGGGGGTGGGTGGAGCTCTCGTCGGAGCCGATGATGTCGGCGCACCAGTCGCGGATGTTTCCGGCGGCACCCCGAAGTCCGTAGGGGCTCTCATCGTCGGGGAAGTGCTCAACCGGCACCGGGGCCTGGGCACCGGAGTGGACCATATTGCACCAGGTGGGGTCGAGAAAGTCGCCCCAGGGGAAGAAGCGACCGTCGACGCCGCGGGCGGCTTTTTCCCACTCCGCTTCGGTGGGAAGTCGCCAGGGCTTGAGGGTACGGGCGCTCTCCCAGGCGGCGAAGGCGCGGGCGCTGTGCCAGCTGATGTTGGCTACCGGCCAGGTGCCCACGTCGGGATGTTGGGCGTCATCGATGGTGTAATGACCCGTCTCGTCGCGGGTGTAGATGAGCCCCCCGCTTTGATGGATTGCGCCCCGGGGGCAGTGCGTCTGTGCCTCATCGTCGCGCCCCCGGGCGATGAGGTCGTTGAGAAATGTGAGGTATTCGTGGTGGGTGACCGGGTGGCGGCGGATCACAAAGGCGTCGACCCAGGTCACCTCACGCGGCGGGCTGCTGCTAACCATCGGGTCTCCGCCCTGCCAGAAGTATCCTGCCGGAACGTAGATCTCGTCTTCGGAGAGCTCATCGCTAAAGGGGAGCTCGATGTGGCGAGGGCGGTCGGCGCCGGGGGGGATGCCGGTCCAGCGCTCCTGGCGTTCGATGACCACCGGGTAGCGCACCGTCTGGCGGCCGGCGGCGTTGAGCACGACCAGGTAGCTGCCCATCGCAAGCTCGGTGCCAATGAGCGGGGTGAAGCCCAGAAAACGTTTGAGGCCGGGGATAAGACGCCGATCTTTTTGAACATAGCGGAAGATCTCCACACGTGCGCCGGGCGGGTCGGTGAGCAGGTTGAGCTGACCGTTGCCGGAGAGGTAGTCGTCGAATCGGCCGGTGTTGTGGGAGCGGATGAAGATCTCCAGCGAGGTGGCGCGGGTGAGGTCGCGCTCCAGCTCGGCGCGGGCGTGATCATGCTGGTAGATGCCGGCCAGGCGGTCGTGGGCTTCGCCCAGATCGGGGACGTGGGCCAGGGCCGACTCCAGGTGGCGCACCGCCTGGGCGCGCATCGCACCGGCCTGGCGATCGAGGAAGAGGGCTTCTTCCTCAAGCTCCCAGGCGGCGCGTTTTTTATCGACCGGCGCGGTGTGGCTGAGCTGATCGAGGCGCTGGCGCGACTCGCGGCGCAACCGATCGGCGCGCTCTCGCAGCGCGGTGTGACGGGGGATGAGTTCATCGGCCTGGGCCACCAGGCTTAAGGCCTGCTGACGGCGGTTGGCGCCGTCGCGCCAGTCGCTGATGATCTTTGCGAGCGCGTCGGCGTCCGGGGGGCGGTGCTCGGGCTCCGGCGACATCGCGCGCAGGCAGACCTCAATGAGCGCAGCCGGCGCACCTAACTCCTCACCAGGGGAGCGCTCCAGACCGGCCATCACTTTGAGGATGATCGCCGTGGCGCTGGGCCCCTCAAAGGGGGCGCGTCCGTCGAGGACTTTAAAGAGGATCGCGCCCAGGGAGTAGACGTCGGCTGCCGGGCCCAGGCGGTCGTGTTCGCCGCGGGCCTGCTCCGGCGACATAAAGGCCGGTGTGCCGACGATGCTGCCCTGGTGGGTCTCATAGACGGCCTCCTGAGCGCGATCGGTAGTGACCTCGCTGTCGGTGCCGCCCAGCTCTCCGTGTTCGCCACTTCGCCCGCGGATCTTGGCCAGGCCCCAGTCCAGAACCTGCACCTCACCGTAGTCGCCGACCATGATATTGGAGGGCTTTAAGTCGCGGTGCAGGATGCCCCGGGAGTGGGCGTAGGCGATGGGTTCACAGGCGCGCAAAAAGATGCTGATCAGCGAGCGAAAGGCGCGGTCCCAGTCCCGCTCGGCCGCCGGCAGGGCGCGGTACTCCTCGTGACGCTCGGCGATAACTTTGGAGAGGGTGCGCCCGCGCACCTCGCGCATCGCGAAGAAGATGCGGCCGTCGTCGAGCTTGCCGAGCTCATGCACCGGCACAATGCCCGGGTGGTCGAGCTGGGAGGTGAGCTGGGCCTCGTCGATAAAGCGGGCCAGCGCGCCCGGATCTTCGACGCGCTCGGGGCGAATGATCTTGAGCACCAGCCGACGGTTGAGCGTGGGGTCGCGCACCCGATAGACCTCCCCGCTGCCCCCGCGGCCAATCAGCCCCAGGTTGATGTAGCGCCCGATCTTCTGACCCACCTCCGGGGTGCTATGGTACGCCACCGCTCCGGGAGTCGCCCGCCGCTCAAAGGGCCGCGCCGTCGCCGGAAGCGCCGGGTTGGTCGGCTCCGGCGCATGCGTGAGCGTGTCGGCCCCCGCCGGCATCTCCGCTGCGTTTTCGTCGTGATGGGACATCGTTATAGTCCACCGCAGAAGTTGGAAAACGTGCAAAACTCGGAGTCGAAACTCGCCCCGTAACGTGTTCGGGTGAATGGGGAGTTTAGATCATTGCTGGCACACGCGCACGTCGTCTTCACAGCGGTGCGCGGCTTCTTCGTCGATGCCGTGATCCTCGACCGCAGCGCCCGGGTGTGCAACCTTGCCCCGCGCGCTGCCACTGGCAGGCAGCTCGGACCCAACGCGAAACCCGCCGCACCGACCTCGTGCGGCACCCAGGAGTGATGATGAGTGAGACGATCCGTGTGGAGCGCCAGGATGGCGTGCTGGAGATTATCTTTGATCGCCCCGAGCGCAAAAATGCCCTGACGCTGGCGATGTACACCGAGGCCGCTCGCCAGCTGCAGCTGGCCGGCGATGATGAGGCGATCCGCTGCGTGATCCTGCGCGGGGAGGGCGGCCACTTCAGCAGCGGAAACGACCTCAAAGATTTTATGAACGATCCGCCGGTCGATGAAAACAGCCCGGTGTTTCGATTTCTGCTGGCGCTTCGCCGCTGCCCCAAACCGGTGATCGCCGCGGTGGAGGGCTACGCCATCGGCATCGGCACGACGATGCTCCTGCACTGCGACCTTGTGTATGCCGCGCCCACCACGCGTTTTCGCCTGCCTTTTGTGGAGCTGGGCCTTGTGCCGGAGGCCGGCTCCAGCCTGATCCTGGGGCAGATCGCCGGGCATCGCCTGGCCGCGGAGCTCCTTTATCTGGGCGACTTCTTCGATGGCGAGATGGCGCTTCGCTGCGGCATCGTCAACGAACTTGTCGACGATGGCGAGGTGGCGGCCCGGGCACAGCAGGTGGCCGAGAAGCTCTCGGCGAAGTCACCCCAGGCGCTGCGCCTGACCAAATCGCTGCTGCGCCGCGGCGATGAGCAGCAGGTCATTGAGGCAATGCGCGCCGAGGCCGCGATTTTTGCGGCGCGCCTGGGCTCGGAAGACTTCCAGGCGGCGGTCGCCGGGTTTTTAGGTAAAAAATAAGGGTACGGACCCTGGCGTCCTCACTGCGCATTTCGGCACAGGGACTTAAACGAAAAAACCTCGCCGGGGCCGCTAAGCGGCCCCGGCGAGGTTTTTCTTCAGGGTTTGAAGTGAGCCAGGGGGGGCGTTAAGAGGGCTCACATCAGGCGGGCAGGATGCCCATCACCGCTTCGGATCAGTACTCCTCAGGAGCGCCGCTCTCGGAGGGCTCGGTGGTGCCGGGCTGGGTATCAGCCGGAGCAGCCTCGGGCGCGGCTTCGCGCAACTTGCGAATCGACTCGGTGATGTCCTTCTCGAACTCATTGGTCTTGTCGCGGATCTCCTCGGCGGCATCGGCGACCTCTTCGGTGCCGCCGGCGGCCATACGGTTGGCCTCATCGCGCACCTGATCGAGGCCTTCCTGGACTTTCTGCCAGCCCTCGCCGAGCTGTTCTTCCTCTCCGGTGGGACCACCGCCGTAAGGCTCGGTGGTCTCCTCGGTGGAGGGCTCCTCCATATCAGTGCCCTGCTCAGCGGGGGCTTCCGTACCCGACTCGGCGGGCATCGGCTCCTCGGGCATCGGCTCGGAGGCGGGTTGCTCCTCGGCCGGGCCGCTGCCGTAAGGCTCGTTGGCCGGCTCGTTCTGGTCGGTGGTCATATCACAGGCGGCCACCGAAAGGCCGCCGGCCAGCAGAAGCGCCATTAGGGCGCGTTGAATCGATGTTGAGCGCATGATGATACCTCGTGGCTCGGGTCTGTTGCGCGGCCCGATCGGTTCGTCGTGCTGCTCGATGCTCGATCCCGGCGAACGCCGCGCGTCTCCTGATAAAGTTAGGAGCGAGGGGCGACCCACCAAATATTGGTTTTGGATCGCAGGGGTTGTCTGCGCTGATCGATCTTTTAGAATGCCGCCCCCAACCGCCTCCCCGGCCGCCCATTGAGGCTCGGAAGTGGGGCGTTTTTGTGTGGAAATTGACGTAATATCAACAGGATAGGAGAGGTTGCTATGGCTCAAGAAAAAGAGACGCGGGCCTTTGAGGCCGAGGTCAGCCAGGTGCTGCGGCTGATGATTCACGCGATGTACTCCAATAAGGAGGTCTTTTTGAGGGAGCTGGTCTCCAACGCCTCCGACGCCATCGACAAGCTGCGCTTTGAGGCCCTGGCCGACGCCGCGCTGCGCGCTGACCAGGGCGAGCCGGCCATCACCATCACGCTTGATAAAGAGGCGCGCACGCTGACCATCGCCGATAACGGTATCGGCATGAGCCGCGAGGAAGTCACCCGCAGCATCGGCACCATCGCCAGCAGCGGCACCCGCGAGTTTCTGGAGCGCTTAAGCGGCGACCAGAAAGCCGACGCCAACCTCATCGGCCAGTTCGGCGTGGGGTTTTATTCGGCCTTCATCGTCGCCGAGCGCGTGGAGCTGACCACGCGCCGCGCCGGCAGCGACGAGGCCGTGCGCTGGGAGTCCACCGGCGAGGGCGATTACACCCTGGAGGCGGCCGAGAAGGAGGAGGTCGGCACCGAGATCGTGCTGCATCTTCGCGAGGAGGAAGATGAGTTTCTGGAACCGCTGCGCGTCGAGACGGTGATCCGCCGCTACTCCGACCACATCTCTTTTCCCATCCTTCTGGTCGAGAAGATCGACGAGGGTGAGGGGGAGAAAGACGAGGAGATACGCCAGCTTAACCAGGCCTCGGCGCTGTGGACCCGCCCAGGCTCCGAGATCAGCGAGGAGGACTACACCGAGTTCTACCACCACGTGGCCCGCGCCTTTGATGAGCCGCTGACCCGGGTGCACACCACGGTGGAGGGCCGCCTCAAGTTCACGCTCCTCCTCTTCGTGCCCTCCGCTCGCCCCTTCGATCTGGCGATGGGCGGTCAGGAGCGCACAGGTGGCGTGAAGCTCTACGTCAAACGCGTCTTCATCATGGATGAGGCCGAGGTCTTCTTGCCCCGCTACCTGCGTTTTGTGCGCGGGGTGGTCGACAGCGACGATCTTCCCCTGAACGTCTCCCGCGAACTTCTGCAGGATAACCGTGTGGTGCGCTCGATGCGCCAGACCGCAGTCAAGAAGGTGCTCGAAGCGCTCGAAGAGCTCAGCGCCGACGCCGAGAAGTACGCCACCTTCTGGAAGGCCTTTGGCCCCATCCTCAAAGAGGGCGTGATCGAAGACGCGGACCGTCGCGAGCAGGTAGCGGCGCTCGCGCGCTTTGCCTCCACCGGCACCGAGGGGGCTGAGCAGACGCTGAGTCTTGCGCAGTACATCGAGCGGATGCGCCCCGGTCAGGACGCCATCTACTACGTGACCGCCGATAGCTATGAGGCGGCGCTGGCCAGCCCGCACCTCGAGATTTTTAAGGCCCGCGGCGTCGAGGTGCTCGTGCTCACCGACGCGGTCGACGAGTGGCTGGTCAACCACCTGAGTGAGTTCGAGGGCAAGACGCTGCGTTCGGTGGACCGCGGGGCGCTTGATCTGGAGTCGCTTGGCAAGTCCGACGAGGCGCAGGCAGGCGAAGAGGGCGACGACAAGGCCGATGCGACCGAGAACGACGAGAGCTCCGAGTCGCAGGAGGCCCCGGCGCCCTGGCTTGGTGAGGTCGGCGAGCTGCTGGGGGAGCGGGTGCGGGAGGTGCGCCTGTCCAAACGTCTGACCGACTCTCCCTCGTGCCTGGTGCGCGAGGAGTGGGAGATTGGCGAGCGTATGCGGCGCATTCTGGAGCAGGCTGGCGAGTCGGTGCCGTCGAGCGCGCCGATTCTCGAGCTCAATGAAAAGCATCCTCTGGTGGAGCGTCTGGTCTCGGAGTCGGATGACGAGCGTCGCCGGCAATTTGCGGAGCTCCTGCTCGATCAGGCGCGTCTTGCCGAGGGCGGTCAGCTTGAGGCGCCGGCGCTCTTTGTGCGGCGAATCAACGATCTTTTGCTGGAACTCTTGAGCGAAGATCGCGCCGAGAAGTAAGTGAAAGTGCTGTCTGAAAAGCCTTTTGAATCAAGGGTTTAGGAGGCAATATGAAACGCGGCGAGTGGGAGCAAGGTGGCGATAAGCCGCCGGCGCTCCGACTCGCCGCGCCTTTTTATGGGGGATGCGGCGCTGTAGCTGGCCGCACAGCGCAGAGGGAGGCGACATCAGGGGAGGGCGCCAGCCCCTGCTCCAGCCTTGATTGAAGTTTGACGCGCGACCACCGTCGTAGAGACAGGCCGAGGGCTGAGACGCTGGCGGGTTTACTGCGAGGCCGTTTGAAGGCCGAGGGCAGGGTGGGCGCTTAACCACCCGTTACGCCAGCGTCGTTGGAGGTGCCCCCGGGGCTTTGTTAGGTTGAAAAGTGGCCCGAAGCCCGACCGATACTCGGTGGGGTCGGGCGCACGACGTGATGATTTCACCAGGGGTAGACAATGAAGTGGAGCAGGATTGCGCGGGTGATGAGCATCGCGGTGATGGCCTCGACGGTGGCGCTGAACGCCGGCGCCCAGGAGACGCCTTCTTCCAACCCGATTGAGGCGCTGCAGCGTGCCAACCGCCTGGCGATGGCCGGGGCCTGGACACGCTCGGTGCCCCATTATGAAGCGGCGATCCTCAAGGCCGGCCAGAACTTCCCCATCGCGTATTTTAACTTCGCGGAGGTCCTGCGCGCTAAAAAGCAGTGCGAGCGCGCGGTGCTCTTCTACCAGGCCTACCTCGATCGCGGCGATGCGCAGGACGTCATCGAGGAGTCCCGTCAGGCGGTGCAGAGCTGCATCGATGGCGGGGCGGAGCTGGTCTATGAGGGCCAGGAGCCGGAGATGGCGGAGGGGGAGCCGCGCTGGGTCGAGGTGACGCTGGTTGCCCGGGATGTGCCCCGCGGGCAGATCGATATCGACGGGTTTCCGATGTTTTTCAGCGGTGAAGAACGCAAGATCTGGATGCGTTCGGGCCGTTATGACGTGAAGGCGAAGCTCGCCGATCACGAGCCCCTTCACACCGAGATCGTCATCGGCGATGCGGCCGAGCAGCGGGTGGAGCTTCTGGCCGAGCCGATGCTCTTCACCGGCAGCCTCAAGGTGATGGTCGACAGGCCCGGCGCGCGCGTTCGGGTGGAGCCGCGCGAGCTCGATGCGCCGAAGCGCGCCGATGTGGAGGCGTTTGAGGTGGTCACCCCCTGGGAGGAGGCCCGCGAGCTTCCCACGGGCACCTACTTTGTAGAAGTGACCCTGGACGATTACCACCGCTGGATCCGCAACGTGGAGATTGAGCGGGACCGGCCCTCCGAGGTCAACGTGCGCCTGCGGCGCATGCTCCCCGAGGCGATTCGGCCTCAGTGAGACTTATCGAAAGAATGAAGACTGTGAGGCTGGCGCCGGGCGCCAGCCTCAGTCGTTCTGGCGGGGGCGTCGAACCTCCTCGACGATCTCCTCGGGGGAGGCGGCGCGGCCGGGTACCAGGTAGGCGCCGCCGAACCATTTGCCCAGATCTTTGCTTTTGCAGCGCTCGGAGCAGAAGGGAAAGTCTTTGTTCTGATCGAGGAGCTCGACCTCCGCGCGGCAGATCGGGCAATGGGGGCGCGTCTTTTTTTCACTCATGGCGGGGACCTCTCTGGTCGTGGTGCAGGCCTTTTGTTGGCTTAGAATGCGGCTAAAACGCAGATCGAAGGGGTGGGGTTGAGCGCGTGATGCAAAAACGCGACACGGCGTTGCGAAGTGTGAACTTGAAACCCCGGCAGGGGAGTCTAAACCTTCGTGGCGCTTTTCAATGTTTTTAAGCGCAACGCTACCTTCGGCTCAGGATGTCACGACGTGAACGCTTCCAACCCCTTTAGCACAACGCTGCGCGTTCGAGGTTACGAGCTCGACGTCTTCGGACATGTCAACAACGCTGTCTACCTCAATTATTTTGAGCATTGTCGCTGGGAGGCTTTTGGCCAGCTCGGCGGCGATGTGCGCAAGAGCGACGCGCAGATGGTCGTGCGCAAGCTCAGCGTGGAGTATATGGCCGCGGCATTTCTCTTCGATGAGATTGAGGTCTCACTGTGGATCGAGCGCCTGGGTCGCACCAGCGCCACATTCGGGCAGTCGCTTCGGCGAATCTCCGATGGGCAGGTGCTGGCCACCGCGGAGTTCGTCATGGTGACGATCGACGCGACCGGCCGTCCGGTGGAAGTTCCTCAGTGGTTGCGGGAACAACATCAGCCCTGAGTTTGTAAGGTTGCCCGGCGCGCTCACCAGGAGGTGGGCGTCCCCTGAACACTGTCATCAACAGACAAGGGTCAGGCCTCGTTGTGGAGGCCGCCCGCGTATCAAACCCCTTTAAGGAGTACCAACGATGCACACCAAGACCTGGATGATCCTTCTGATTGCGGCGCTTACCCTTGCCGTGGCCTGTGAGAGCGAGATCGACGGCAAGGCCGCCGCCGAGGTCGCCGAGCCTGCCGCTGAGGCCACCGAAGAAGCCGCACCGGCCGAAGAAGCTGCCGAAGCGAAGGAAGTCCGCGAGCTGGCCTTCAACACCGAGACCTCCAAGATCGAATGGGTTGGCGCCAAAGTTACCGGCGACCACACCGGCGGGTTTGAGAAGTGGGAAGGCGTCGGCCACGTCTCCGGCGATGCGACCCTTGAGAAAGTGGCGTTCACCGTGGACACCACCTCGATCTACTCCGACAACGATCGCCTGACCGGGCACCTCAAGAGCGACGACTTCTTCGCGGTCGAGAAGCACCCGACGGCCAGCTTCGAGTCGACCGAGATCGTGGAAGGCGCCGAAGGCGATGCGACCCACACCGTCACCGGCAACATGACCATGCTGGGCAACACCAAGCAGATCACCTTCCCGGTGACCGCCTCGGTGGAAGACAACACGCTCAAGGTCGCCAGCGAGTTCACCATCAAGCGTTTTGACTTTGGTATCGAGTACAAGGGTCAGGCTGACGACCTGATCCGCGACGAAGTGCTCATGAAGCTCAACATGGAGCTTCCGCTGACCGCCGAAGCGGTTGCCGCTGAGCCGGCCGCCGAAGAGGCCGCCGCTGAAGGCAGCGAAGGCTAAAGTCTGAGCGGGCAGCGATGCCCGCCGACTCAAGGGCAGCGATGCCCGCCGACGATACAAGAAACCCCCGGTAACCAGCGGTTGCCGGGGGTTTTTTGATCAGGGTTTTTTGACCGGGATTCTTTGACCAGGATTCTTTGACCAGGATTCTTCGACCGGTGAGCCGGGGGCGACGTGATTTTCGTGGCGGCGTTTAAGGCGATTTATAACCGCGAAGAAACCCGACCCACGGTCGGACGAAGTTGAGTGTTTATGCGGTTTAGAAGGGCATTGGGGCTGACCCCCGGTCGGCCTGAAGCCTGACCTCCGGCCGGCGCGATGCCTTTTCATCAATCGACCCAGGGTCAACCTGAAGCCTGACCCACGGTCAGCCGAAGTCGTTATTTTATGCGGGTGAGAGGGGCGACGCAGCTGACCGTGGGTCGGCCTAAAAGCCGACCCACGGTCGCGGTGCCAGGTTGAGATTAGCCGCGGTAGGTCTCGTTGAGCAGGGCGTCCATCGAGAGTTCTTGAGGATCGCGGCGCCAGCGGTTTTCCAGGCGCAGCACTCCGCGGGGGCAGACCTCCGCGCAGATGCCGCAGCCCACGCAGCTCGCGCGCACAAAATCCTGGTTGCGCTGGGCGTAAGCGCGCACGTCGATGCCCATCTCGCAGTAGGTCGAGCACATCCCGCAGCTGATGCACATGTTGTCTTTGACGCGGATGCGGTAGCGCCCGAACTTCTGCACAAGCCCGAGGATCGCGGCCATCGGGCAAAAATAGCGGCACCAGACCCGCGTGCCGCCCACCGGGTAGAGCGCCACGCCGATGATGCCCGAGAGCAGCGTTGCGACCACAAAACCGTAGAGCGAGCGCAGGCTGGCGGCCTGCTCGGCAAAGACCGGGTAGTTCTCGCCAACCCCCCAGGAGGCGATGACAAGGGCCGTGGTCAAAAGCGCTAAAAAGAGCGTGATGTGAATCGACCACTTCTCAAAGGCCCAGGCCTTGCTCGACTTGTTTGAGAGATGCCGAAAGGGCTCTCCGGCGGTGTTGGCCAGCCCCCCGCAGCCGCAGACCCAGGAGCAGTACCAGCGCTTGCCAAAAAAGATCCCCAGCAGCGGCACCATGATAAGCGAGCCCAGCAGGCTAAAGAGGATAAAGGGCAGCGGCATCGACAGGATCGTCGACGGGTAGAAATACTCCATCTTCAGCGGCCACAAATAGCTGAAGTAGTACTCGGGTTGCTCGAAGATCGTCAGGATCCAGGGCACCGAGAACGCCAGGGTGGCCTGCACAAAGATCACCACCGAGGTGCGGATAACCTGGTAGCGGTTATGCCGGTACTTATAGATGACGTACGCCCCGCCGATGGCGATCGCCAGGGTGTAGAGCAACCCGTAGAAGGTCCACTTGCTGGGGAGATGCAGCGCCTGTGCAATGGGCGTGAAGAGGTCCGGGATGGGCACCCCGGCCAGGGTGCGCCCGCCGTAGTAGAGGATGAAGTAGAAGGCGAAGAGCCCCAGCGTCAAAAGCCAGGCGGTGGGGCCGCGGTGGGTCAGGTCGTGTTTAAGCCAGCCCAGAGATCCTTTTTGTCTCACAGCGTGCGCTCCTCTTCCTGGAACTTCGAGAGATCGACGCGGCCGAACTCCACGTCGAACTGGGCGCGATGCAGATGCTCGCGCACGTAGCTTAAGGGGCGGCGCTCGGCGACCCACTGCTGCAAGAGCGTGTGGTCCCAGCGCGATCCCAGCATGCTAAAGCCCCGCACCTGCGCCTCGTCAAAGAGGATGCGCTGGGTGATGGGGCGGCTTTCATGACGTCGATAGAGCGAGCGGGTGCCCGAGGGCACGCCCACACACTCACCGACGGTGGTGTACTCGATGCCGAAGAACTTTGAGCTGTTGTAGAAGATCGGCGGGGTGTAGCTGACCTCATCGCCCAGGATGGCGCCGGCGGCGCGCTGGCCCTGAAGTTTGGCGGAGTACCAGATGGTCTCTAGGAGCGGCACCTCGCCATCGGCGCCGATCTCGGCGCAGTCGCCGGCAGCGAAGACGTCGGGAAGCGAGGTGCGGAAGCTGCGATCCACGCGGATGCCTCGCCCCAGCTCTGGCGAGGACTTCACCTCGCGCAGCCAGTCGACGTTGGGCACCACCCCGATCGCCACGCCGAGCATCTGCGCCGGCAGGTGGTGACCATCGCTCAACCCCACCCCGCTCACCCGCCCGGCCTCATCGCTCTCGATGGTTTTGAGCTCCTGGTCGACGATAAGCTCGATGCCGTGGCGGCGGATCTCCTCGCCAATAATCTCCCCCTCCTCGGCGGCCAGCGCCGCCGGCCAGAAGTAGGGCTCGCGCACTACAAAACTCACCTTCAGCCCGTGGTGAACAAAGCTCTCGGCGAGCTCCACGCCGATGAGTCCCCCGCCCAGGACGACGGCCTCTTCGGTCGACCAGGTCAGCCGCTCGCAGTGGTCGAGATCCTGCATGGAGACAAAATGGACCAGCCCGTCTTTAACCTTTTCGAGCCCTTCAAAAGGCACCATGCGGGGGCGAGCGCCCACGGCCAGCAGGAGTCGGTCGTAGCTGAGCGTGGCGCCTGAGCGCAGCGTGATGGTGTGGGCGTCGGCGTCGAGGTCGACGACCCGGTTCTGGATGCGCTCGATCTTCTGGCGGCGGTACATCTCGCGCTCATAAGGCTCGAGATCGCGGCGCTGCATCTTTTCCATGTAGGCGTACATCAGCGCGGTGCGCGAGAAGAAGTAGGGGTGCTCCTCGCTGATCAACGTGATGCGGGCATCCTGCGGGGAGAGGCGCCGGCGTATGGCCAGCGCGGCTTCGGTGCCGGCGACGCCGTTGCCGACGATGACAACATGCATGGGGCTCTCAGGTGCAATTACAAGGGGGGGATGAAGCGCTTAAAAGCGTGATGGAAGATGGCGGGTTGCATCCCGCCAGACACACCGTAACACTTGTGGTCGTCTCCCCCTATTCCCGTGGCCAGGCGATCTTATCTCGGCCACGCTGGTGATACGTAAGGTCGATCCGCTCCGTAGGCCTTCGCCAATCGGGTGCCACGGTGAGCAGAAGCGGAGCCCCGCGGATGCGACATAAGCGCCGAACTCGGACGGCCTCGCCCCCGCGGCCTGAGACACAAAAGTGATAGCTAACGCGGGCACCAGGGGCGTGCTGCCAGGAGATTTCTAGCGTCTGGCCCGATCGGGTGGTATCCGGGAGATCTGATGTTGAAGTTTCGTCTCGTTTTGTTACAATTCTTTGCAAGTCTCGACCAGATGTGTGTGTGATCGAGGGGTTGCAATGGCTGTACTGCTCAATGGAGAGGATCATGGTGCGTAGTCGTAATGAAGTTCGTGGACTCTGGGGGGCGGCGCTTGCGCTCTTGCTTTTGATGCCGCAGGCCGCCTCGGCGCAGGGCTTTGAGTTGCAGCAGTTCAACCCGATGCCCAACCCCTCGGGCAACCTGTTCAGTACCTCGTCGGCGGATGTTGGCGAGCACTTGGACTGGTCGGCGGTGGCCATCTTTAACTACAGCAACGATCCGCTGGTGTTGCGTAACCGCGATGGTGAGCGCATCGACAGCGTGGTCTCCGACCACGCCACGACCCATCTTCTGGTGTCGCTGGCGCTGCTGGATCGTTTTGAGCTGGGTCTGGATCTTCCCTTTGTGGTCTGGCAGCGGGGCAGCGGAGTTCCCGGCGGGGAGCAGGCTCCGGGCGAGGGTGGTTTCGGAGTGGGGGATATCCGGGTGGTGCCCAAGGTGCAGATCTTCTCCACTCGTGAGAGTGCCGAGGATAACGGCGTGGCGTTGGCCGCGCTGGCCGACGTGTACATTCCCACCGGAAATGAAGAGCGCCTGCAAGGTGGCGACTTCCGCGTGGGGCCGCGTCTGGCGTTTGACGCCATTGTGGGCGGTCCGCGCATTGCGGCCAACGTGGGTTATCTCTACCGCCCGGGCACGTCTTACGAGAACCTGACAATCGACGACACCCTGGGTTGGAACCTGGGTGTGGAGGTGCCGATTGTCGAGGGGCTGCGCGCCACGGCTGAAGCGTACGGAAAGATCACGCCGCTGGCCGACGCCATCGTCGCCGAGGACTCGCCCACCGAGATCGTGGGCGGGGCGAAGTACCAGATCGGCAACCTCTTGATGCTCGCCGGCGGTGGCGTGGGCCTTGTCAGTGGCTACGGCACGCCGGACTGGCGCGCCTTTGCCGGGGTGGGCTGGGCGCCCGCGCTGAGCAGCCCGGCCCCCGAACCCGAGCCGACGCCGGAGCCCGAACCCCAGCCGGAGCCCGAACCCGAGCCCGAGCCTGAATGTCGCGCAGCGAGCGTGGAGGCAGATTGCGCCGATGTTCCCGCGCCCAGCTGCGAAGATGGTCAGATCACCACCTACGTGGCGGCCTGCGAAGAGGGCGCCTGCGCCTACCGCAGCTCTACGAGCACCTGTGGTGAGGGCACCGTCTGCGGCAGCGATGAGGCCGGTCAGGCCGCCTGCGTCGCTCAGGCCGAATGTGAGGTCGATGGCGACTGCGCCACCATCCCCGCGCCCACCTGCGAAGACAACATGCTGACGACCTACGCCGGCGTCTGTGTCGAAGGCAGCTGCGACTACGTCGCCAGTGAGACGGCCTGTGAAGAGGGCTTTGAGTGTGGCCTCAGCCGTGGCACCCCGGCCTGTGTGCAGGAGACCGAGCTCGTGACCATCGATGAAGAGACGCAGCGCATTGAGATCAGCGAGATCGTCTACTTCGCCACCGGCTCGGCCCAGATCGAAGAGCGCTCCTATGAGCTGCTCAATCAGGTCGCCCAGGTGCTGGAGAACAACCCCCAGGTGGAGATGGTGCGCATCGAAGGCCACACCGACAACGTCGGTCGCGCCAGCAGCAACCTGCGCCTCTCTCAGGACCGTGCCACGTCGGTCCGCGAGTACCTGATTGGCCGCGGCATCGACGCGGAGCGACTTCGCGCCGAGGGCATCGGACAGGAGCGTCCGATCGCCGATAACAGCACCGACACCGGCCGCGCGCGCAACCGCCGCGTGGAGTTCCACATTGAGCAGCGCGACTGAGTCTCGCTCTACGCCGGCAGCCGCCACACCCGTGGCGGCTGCCGGCTGCCATCCCTTCGTCGACGACAGATCATTTTTTAGAGGTCATCTATGAAGTTCCGACAACTCGCCGCAGGCCTCGGCGCCGCGGCGCTGACAAGTACGCTATTCGCCGCGCCGGCTCTGGCCAGCGCCCCCATGTTGGAGTGCCCCGGTGGTGGGTACGGGGCCAGTCTGCTGTCCTCTGTGACGGGCGACCTGGATGATGGATCGATTGCAATCTCCATCTCCGAGGTCTTTCCCTCGGGCATGAATGTACTCGGGGTGCTTTTCACCGACGCCTGGGTCAACATCAACGGGAACATCACCTTTGATAATCGGCAGTCGGCCTTCACACCGGACGCAATCCCCGGGCTGACCCAGCCCACCATCGCGCCCTATTTCGCCGATGTTGATATGCGCTCGAGCCAGGGGGATATCTACTTCTGCAGTGATCCCGCCAACCAACGTGTGCTGATCACCTGGGAGAACGTCGGTTATTACAACCGCAGGACTGACAAACTGAACAGCTTCCAGATCGTGCTGCGCAACACCGTGGGCCAGTGCGAGGGAGCGGATACCTACGACGTGCAGTTTCGCTACAACCGCCTGGAGTGGACGACCGGTGATGCCAGCGGTGGCAGTGGCGGTCTGGGCGGCACCCCGGCGGTCGGTGGCATTGATGCCGGCGACACCGACAACGCGGTGTCTGTGCCCGGAAGTGGCACCGCGGCGATGCTCGACCTGGTGAACCTGAGCAACACCGGGACCCCTGGCATCTTTGAGTTTCAGGTGGCCGAGGGCCAACTTCCCACCTGCGGCGACGGCTCTGTCGACGTCTGCGAGGAGTGCGACGGCGGTCCGGGTTGCACGCCGCTTTGCACCTTCAGCGTCTGCGGCGACGGCTACCTGGATGCGGCCACCGAGCAATGCGATGGCGATCAGTTTGTGGGAGGCACCCCGAGCTGCCCGGCGGGCTACACCGGCACGCCGCTGTGCAACAACGATCCGAACAACGCCCAGGGCGACGGCACCTGCACGGTGAGCGCGGTCCCGGGCGGTTGCGTCGACATCGACGAATGTGCGCAGACGCCAGGGATCTGCGGCGCGGGTCAGTGCAATGACATCGACGGCTCCTATGAGTGCGCCTGTGACTCGGGTTACGAGTTTGACGGCACCACCTGCGTCGATATCGACGAGTGCACCGAGAACCCGGCGATCTGCGGCGAGGGCCAGTGCAGCGACTCCGAAGGCTTCTACAGTTGCGCCTGCGATGCGGGCTTTGAGTTCGACGGCACGACCTGCGTCAACGTCGATGAATGCGCCGAAGACGTTGTGATTTGTGGTCCCGGGCAGTGTCTCGACAACGTGGGCGCCTACGACTGTGTTTGCGATGCGGGCTTTGAGTTTGACGGCACCACCTGCGTCAACATCAACGAGTGCGTCGAGACGCCGGACATCTGCGGTGAAGGTCAGTGCAGCGATACCAGTGGAAGTTATGACTGCGCCTGCGACGCCGGCTACACCTTCGACGGCACGACCTGCGTCGATGTGAACGAATGCGTCGAGACGCCTGGCATCTGTGGCGAGGGCGGTACGTGCTCGAACTCCACCGGCAGCTATGTTTGCTCCTGCGCGGCGGGCTATGAGCTTGTCGACGGCGCCTGCGCCGATATCAATGAGTGCGTCGAAGACGCCTCGATCTGCGGGCCGGGCACCTGCTCCAACACCGGCGGCAGCTACGCCTGCGCCTGTGAGGCGGGCTACGCGTTCGACGGAACCAGCTGCGTCGATATCGACGAATGCGTCGAGACGCCTGGCATCTGTGGGCCGGGTCAGTGCAACGACGCCGACGGCTCGTACAGCTGCAGCTGCGAGGAAGGCTACGCGTTTGACGGAACCAGCTGCGTCAATGTGGACGAATGCACCGAGACGCCCGGCATCTGCGGGCCGGGCCAGTGCAGCGACGCCGATGGCTCGTACAGCTGCAGCTGCGAGGAAGGCTACGCGTTCGACGGAACCAGCTGCGTCAATGTGGACGAGTGCACCGAGACGCCCGGCATCTGCGGGCCGGGCCAGTGCAGCGACGCCGACGGCTCGTACAGCTGCAGCTGCGAGGAAGGCTATGCGTTTGACGGAGCCAGCTGCGTCAATGTGGACGAATGCACCGAGACGCCTGGCGTTTGTGGTCCGGGTCAGTGCAGCGACGCCGATGGCTCGTACAGCTGCAGCTGCGAGGAAGGCTACGAGTTCGACGGAACCAGCTGCGTCAATGTGGACGAATGTACCGAGACGCCTGGTATCTGTGGTCCGGGTCAGTGCAGCGACGCCGACGGCTCGTACAGCTGTGCCTGCGAGGAAGGCTACGAGTTCGATGGCGAGAGCTGCGTCAACGTCGACGAATGCGCGCTCGACACCGACACCTGCCACGCTCAGGCCAGCTGCGCCGACACCGATGGCAGCTTCAGCTGCACCTGCCTGCCGGGCTTTGTGGGCGACGGTGAGCTTTGCACCGCGCAGCTCACGATCATCGAGCCGCTGGATGAGAGTGTCACGTCTGAGAACGCCCCCACGCTCAGCGGCGTGGGTGAGCCGGGCGCTGAGGTTACCATCTCGATCGACGGCGACGAGGTCGCCACGGTGACCGTCGACAGCAACGGCGACTGGAGCGTTACGCTGGACGAGCCGCTTGAAGATGGGCAGTACGAAATCGTGGCCGACGACGGTCGCAGCGATGACACCATCATTGTGGTGATCGACACCGTCGCTCCGGTGCTCACCGTCGACTCCCCGGAGCAGGATGTGCGCTACATCGAGTCGCCCGAGCGCGTTGAGGGGCAGGCGGAGCCGGGCGATGTCATCGAGATCATCATCAACGATGAGATCGTGGGCACGACGGTCGCCGACGAGAGCGGCGCGTACAGCTTCGAGTTCGATGCGCCTCTGGATGAAGGTGTTTACGAGCTGCGTGTGACCGCCACCGACGAGGCCGGCAATATGAGTGAAGAGGTTGTCGACTTCTCGGTCGACAGCACCGACGGCGTGCAGATCGACGCGCCGGCCGAAGGCGACCGGGTGCGCACCTCCACCCCCACGCTCAGCGGCAGCGCCGAGCCGGGCGCGACTGTCACCATCCTGGTCGATGGCGAAGAGGTCGGTGAGACCGTCGCCGACGATCTGGGGCAGTGGAGCTATCAGCTTGAGGAGGCGCTTGAAGATGGCGAGTTTAGCCTCGGCGCATCGGTCGAATCGCCCTCGGGTGTGCGTGAGGACCGGGTGGAGGTGACCATCGACACCTCCACCACCGCCGTGATCATTGACGCGCCGGTTGACGGGGCGTTGACCAACGAGGCCAGCCCCGAGATCTCGGGTAGCGCGGCGCCCGGCGCTACGATCGCCATCATCATCGATGGTGATGAGGTGGCCGAGGTGGAGGCCGACGCCAACGGTCAGTGGAGCTACACCCCGGACGGTGCGCTGGATGAAGGGCAACATGTCATCGAAGTCGTCGCCGAGGATGCGGGCATCCGCACCGAAGCGGAGGTCGCCATTGAGGTTGACCTCAGCGCCCCCGAGCTCACCGTCGACTCGCCGACCGAGGGTCAGGTCCTCTATGAGGATGAGCGCACGATCAGCGGCAGCGCCGAGCCGGGCGCGGTCATTGAGGTCGAACTCGACGGCGAGGTCATCGACACGGTGGTCGTCGGCGAGGATGGCCAGTGGTCGGTGAGCTTGCCGGAGGATGTTGAGCCCGGCGAGCACACCATCGAGGTCAGCGCACGAGATGAGGCAGGCAACGTCACCACCGAGGAGCGCGGCATCAACGTCGCCGAGGCGCTGAAGATGTACGGCGGTGGCGGGCTTGCCCTGGGCAGCTCCTGCGCGACGGTCCCCGGCCAGGGCCAGGGCGATGTGCCTCTCTGGTTGCTCGCTGCAGCCGGCGTGATGGTCTTGCGCCGTCGGCGCCGCTGAGCATGAAACGCTAAACCGGTGAAGTCCCGTTAAGCTCCGGGCCCGGAGCGATGTCGCCTCCCGCAGGAGGTGTCTCGCTTCGGGCCCTTCTGCGTTTTCGAGCGTCCAGGCGGGCGATCGCCTCTTGCTGCGTTGGAATTGACAGTCTCAAGAGTGCGGGCATAGTATGCGCCGCATTGGCCGCGTATTGTTCGATGTAGGGGCGAGCCTCTAAGAGAGTATGCTTGCCCGGCGCGACCAAGGTTGCGGCAAGCTCGGTTCCGGAGCGAGTCCTGATGGCAGGGCATGAACCGGTTTTCCTGATGTGAATTCGAATGAAGGAGAAATTCATGAAGCGTGGAATTCAATTGTTGATCGTCGCCCTGGCGAGTGCCGGACTGGTCTTCTCGGGTTGTGATAAGCCGGCTGAAGAGCCCGCCACCACCGAAGAAGCCGCCCCCGAAGAGCCCACCGAAGAGGAAGCTGCTCCGGAGGAAGAGGCTGCTGAAGAAGAGGCCGCCGAAGTTAACGAAGACATGTACGTCAACGCCGCCTTCGAAGTGACCTGCGTCAACGCGCAGATCGAAGACCCGGCGCGCGCTACCGAGATCAAAAACGAGATCTACCCGCGCTACGGTTTCACCGAAGAGAGCTTCAACGCCGCCCAGGAGCAGATGGCTGAGCGCGAGAGCGTGAAGATGGCCATCGAGACTCGCATGGAGAAGTGCACCGCCGAGCTGGCCGAGTCGCTGGCTGAAGCCGGTGCCGCCGAAGGCGAAGAAGCCGCCGGTGAAGAGGCTCCCGCCGAAGAGGGTGCCGCCGCCAAGAAGGCTCCGGCCAAGCCCATGCCCGCCAAGACTGGCTCGATGAACGGTAACTTCGGTGGTGGTGGCTTCGAAGGTGCCTCCATCCGCATGATGGTCCGCCCCGACTTCAAGGTCAGCGGTCAGGTCCGCGGTAACCGTGAAGGCGCCGCCTTCGCCATTCCCTTCAGCGGCGAAGTCTCCACCGATGGCAACATCTCGGCCACCGGTGAGCGCGACGGCAACACCGTCAACGTCAGCGGTAAGCTGACCGCGTCCGGCGCCGCCGGTAAGATCGAGGGCTCGGTGCACCAGCGTGACTACAGCGTGAACTACAACGCCAACTAAGTCGGTCCGGGGCGCGCGCGTTAGTGCGCTCCCCGCTCCGAAGGCGTAAGTACGCGGCAAAAGGCCGAGGGTAGTCCCCTCGGCCTTTTGCGCTCTGAAGCGAGTGTGAAGGCCCTGCGCCAAGTTGTCGCCACCTGAACAATGGGTTATGGTGGCCCGGCCTTGCGAAGGTATTACACGACCAGATGACGCTGCCCCGGGGAGCGAAGACGGTCACGACAGGAGGCCACAAGGTATGCGCTTTTGCACCACTTGCGGGCGAAATTTCGAAGAAGCCATCGACGTGTGTCCCCATGACGGGACGCCTCTTTTTGGTATGGCCGGTGATGAATCGGAGGCGGCGGCTGAGCTCGACGCCGGTGCCGGCGTGCCGCTGGGGGCGGGCGAGAGCTCGGAGCCCTCTCTGACCTCGATGGACGCCTCGGCCGATCTTTTCGGGGACGTCGATGCGTCCTCGCAGGCCGCCGTGGAGCTGACGCCGGCGCCGGGGCCTTTGCCCGAGGCGCAGGAGGAGGCCGACGCGCTGGAAGGCGACGACGACCTCGCACTTGCTGAGGCGCCCGCCGAGCCCGAACCTGTGGCTGAGCCGGAGCCGGAGGCGGAGCCAGAGGTTGATGCAGTGGAGGAGTCCGCTGTCGCCAGCGCTCCCGATGACGGCGAACTTCCGGGCCAGGAAGATGACGAGCCCGAGGTTGCCGCGGCGCCTGCCCTCGATGAGGCCGCGCTCTTCGGTGAGGAGGAAGCTGCAGCGGAACCGGCGGCGCCGGCGCCCTCGCCAGAGGTCGCTGAGCCGAAGGCCGAGCCGCGCCGTGCCCCGGTGCCCACGCCGGCCCCGGTGGCTGCGCCCGCGAAGAAAGAGGGCGGATCGAAGATCGGCATCGTGCTGGTGCTCATCATTGTGCTGGGTCTTGCGGGCGGTGCCGGCTGGTACTTTACAGCCGGTCCCGGCGCTGCGGCGTCGGCCTCCGGTGCGGCGCAGTCTGCCCCTGAAGCACCTGCGGAGCCGACCGCTGAAGAGCAGCCCGCAGCCGTCGAAGAGCCTGGCAGTGAGGAAGCGCCTGCGCCCGCCGAGGGCGATGAAGGTGGAGAGCCCGGCGTTGAGGCGCCGGCCGATCAAATCCCGGGCGATTCGCTGGTCGATGAAGAGGCGCCCGCAGGTGATGCTCAGGAGGAGGCCAACGCCGAGCAGCCCGCCGAGGTTGAGCATGCGCCCGAGCCTGCCGCACGGCCGGAACCGACGCCTGAACCGAAGCCCGAGGTGCGTCAGCGCCCGCGCCCGGCGAAGAAGGTCGAACGTCCTGCGCCGACACCTGAGCCCGAGCCCGAAGTTGTCGCCGAGCCTGAGCTGGAACCCGAGCCCGAAGCTGCGCCGGAGCCCGCGCGCACCATCGAGATCGCGCAACCGAAGCCTGAGCCGGAACCCGAGCCCGAGCCGGAACCCGAGCCCGCGGAAGAAGAGGCTGCCGCCGATGAAGACGAAGGCGAAGAGCTGACGCCGGAAGAGCAGCTTAAACTCGAGCTGGAGCGCATGCGCCAGTAAGCGAAGCCTGTGTTTCAAAAAAAAACGCCCCCGAATTCGGGGGCGTTTTTTTTATGCGAAAGGATGCGAGATAAGCGCGGCGACGCTCACCCCTCAGAGCGCCCCGAGGCCCCGGGTTTGAGCGCGTCGCTCTCCAGCGCTGCGGGGCGTTGATCCCAGTCGGGGCGCGAGGCGCGCAGGGCGATCCAGTCCATCAAGAGCAGGGCCTTCTGAAAGGCCTGGGGCATCAGCGCCGTAAAGTAGAGTCGGTACGCCAGCCACGCAGCTCGCCCCTCAAAGGCGCGTCCCAGCAAGTCGAGCGCGGCGTTGGCGCGACCCAGGGTCACGAAGTCGCCGCGATCTTCGTACACAAAAGGTCGGTGCGCGCGGCCCACCAGGTCCGCCAGCAGGTTCTGTGCGGCCTGTCGCCCGGCCTGCATCGCCACCTGGGCGTTGCGCGGCGAGGTCCCGGGGATATCGGCCGCATCGCCCACCGCGTAAATGCGCCGGTGGCCCTCCACCTGAAGCGTGGCTTCGACCTTGAGGCGCCCCAGCTCGTTGACGGGCAGGCCTGCCTGAGCCACCCAGTCGTGGCCGCGGCGGCCTGCCAGATGAAAGACGTGGGCGGCCTCAATGGCGCTGCCATCATCGAGCGTAAGTCCGATGTCGCTCATCGCTACAACCCGGCGCCCGGTATGCAGCTTCACACCCAGGTGCTGAAGGTAACGCGTGGCGATGGCGCTCATCTCCTCGGAGTGATCGGCCAGCACGCGCTCGCGCGCCTCAATCAGCGATATCTCCACGGGCCGGTTGAGCTCGGGGTTGCGCGCTCGCACATCCTCAATGGCGCTGGCGAGCTCCGCGCACCACTCCACCCCGTCGGTGCTCGCACCCACCACCGCAAAATGCCAGGGGCTCTGATCGCCAAACTCAAAGAGCCCGGCCAGCCGGTCGCGGATCTCCACGGCGCGGCGCACCGAGTCGGGTGTAAGCGCACGCTCGGCCCCCTCAAAGGCGTGGGTGTCGCGCGCGGTGCCCGGCGCCAGGATCAGGTAATCGAAGTCCACTTCTCCGCGGTCGGTCTCCAGCACGCGGCGCTCCAGGTCGATGCGCGTGACCCGCGCCACCAGCACCTCGGTGCTCGCGTCAAAGGCCTCGTCGAGCGGGGTGGTGATATGCCCCGGATCGAGCTCATCGCTGGCCACGTTGTAGAGGAGCGGGCTGAACACAAAGGAGCTCTGATCGCTGATCAGAGTCAGTTTTACGCGGCTGCGGCTGAGCAGCGCATCTTCCAGGGTGCGCGCGGCGTGATAGCCGGCAAATCCGCTCCCGAGCACAACAATCTTACGCATGGACGCTCCAGTCCGGTGTGGCGTGGTCTACAGCTCGACGCCGGCCTTCTCTGGCGGTGTGGCGGCGAGGGCCGACAGTGAACCCTGTTCGCCATCGGGGCGCAAGCCCGATCGCGAGCGCTCGAAAGGGTGGCGAGGTGACGATCCTCCAGCGTCGGTGCGCGCCTGGGCCTCATTGATCGATACACGATCGTCGAGCGGGTCGAAAAGTGCAGCTAAATCAATACTTTAGCGAATGCCCCTTGCTCCTCAATAAAGACTTGAGGGGTGCTCGCCTAAGGTCTTGAAATAACAGTGGTTTGCCCCACATCTAGTGGGTCGCCCGAGGAGGGTATACAACATCTTGGGGCATTGCGGCGAATAAGTCGTTTGACAGAGGGATCACGGTTGATAGAGTCAGCAGCCGCTTCAGCGTGGTGGGCCGGTTGTAGTTGAGAGGCGTTTAGGGAAGACGCCTCGACAAAAACGATCGGGCCTGCTGGTCATGCTGGGCGCTGTTGTTATGTTCAGATTGTTGGGGAAATAGACCCACCCATTCATGGAGAGGGAAGTAATGACCACGTCGATCGAGCCGAGCCTGAGCGAGACGCCCGCCACCAAGAAGCAGTCCACCAAAAAGGTGCGGGAGTTCAAGCCCACGGGCAAAGGTCTGAAATTTAAGCGATTCTTCACCAGGGACGGTGTCCATCCTTACGATGAGGTCGAGTGGGAGAAACGCACCGCCTCGATCGGCAGTGAGACCGGCAAACTCGTCTTCGAACAACGCGATGTGGAGGTGCCGTCGAATTGGTCGCAGATGGCGACCAATGTGGTCGTCTCCAAGTACTTCCGTGGTCGTCTGGGCACCGATCAGCGCGAGACGAGCATCCGCCAGCTCATTGATCGCGTCGCCAACACCATCACTGACTGGGGCATCAAAGATGGCTACTTCGCCAGCCCGGAAGACGCCGAGATCTTCCGCGCGGAGCTGACCTACCTGGTGCTCCACCAGAAGATGGCGTTCAACAGCCCGGTCTGGTTCAACGTGGGCGTCGAAGAGCGCCCGCAGGCCTCGGCGTGCTTTATCAACTCGGTGAGCGACCGGATGGAGTCGATCCTGGAGTTGGCCAAGACCGAAGGCATGCTCTTCAAATGGGGAAGCGGCACCGGCTCCAACCTCTCTCCGATTCGTTCCAGCCGCGAGCAGCTTCGTGGCGGTGGCACCGCCAGCGGCCCGGTCAGCTTCATGAAGGGCTACGACGCGTTTGCCGGCGTGATCAAGTCCGGCGGCAAGACCCGCCGCGCCGCCAAGATGGTGATGCTCGATGTCGACCACCCCGACATCCAGGAGTTTGTCACCTGCAAGGCCGACGAAGAGAAGAAGGCCTGGGCCCTGATCGAGGCCGGCTACGACGGGGGCTTCAACGTGCCGGGCGGCGCCTACGACTCGATCTTCTTCCAGAACGCCAACCACTCGGTGCGCGTGAGCGACGCCTTTATGAAGGCCGTCGAAGACGACGCGATGTGGCAGACCCACGCGGTGGTCGACGGGCGCGTGGTCGACGAATTCCCCGCCCGCGAGCTGATGAAGAAGATCGCGGATGCGGCCTGGATCTGCGGCGACCCGGGCATGCAGTACGACACCACCATCAACGACTGGCACACCTGCCCGAACACCGACCGCATCTACGGCTCGAACCCCTGCTCGGAGTACATGTTCCTCAATGACTCCGCCTGCAACCTGGCCAGCCTCAACCTGATGACCTACCGCGATGAGGCCGGTGAGTTTGATGTGGAGAGCTTTAAGGCCGCCGTCGACCTGACGATCACCGCTCAGGAGATCCTGGTCGACAACGCCGGCTACCCCACCCCGGCCATCGAGAAGAACAGCCACGCCTACCGCCCGCTGGGCCTGGGCTACGCCAACATCGGCGCGCTGCTGATGGCCCGCGGTCTTCCCTACGACTCGCCAGAGGGCCGTGCCTACGCCGGCGCGATCACCGCGCTGATGTGCGGCCAGGCCTACACCCAGTCGGCCAAAATCGCCCAGACCACCGGGCCTTTTGAGGGCTACCCGATCAACGAAGAGCCGATGCTCGGCGTGATCGGCAAGCACCGCGCCGCCGTCGAAGACATCGCCCACGAGTGGTCGGCGATGAACGACACCGATCTTCTCAAAGCCGCCCGCACCAGCTGGGATGAGGCGCTTGAGGCCGGCAAAGAGTTCGGTTTTCGCAACAGCCAGGTCACCGTGCTCGCACCCACCGGTACCATCGGCTTTATGATGGACTGCGATACCACCGGCATCGAGCCGGACATCGCGCTCATCAAGTACAAAAAGCTCGTCGGCGGCGGTTACTTCAAGATCGTTAACCAGACCGTGCCCGAAGCGCTGGTGCGCCTGGGCTATGAGGCCAAGGAGCGCCAGGCCATCATCGACTACCTCATGGAGAACGACACCATTGAGGGCGCGCCCGGTCTTAAGGACGAGCATCTCCCGGTCTTCGACTGCGCGTTTACGCCGGCCAACGGCACCCGCTCCATTAAGCCGATGGGTCATGTGCGCATGATGGCCGCAGCGCAGCCCTTCCTCTCCGGCGCGATCTCCAAGACGGTGAACCTGCCCCATGAGGCCACCGTCGAAGATATCGCCGACTGCTACATGGAGTCCTGGAAGCTGGGTCTGAAGGCGGTCGCCATCTACCGCGACGGCTGCAAGCGCACCCAGCCTCTCTCCACCAAGCTCGACGATTCGGCGAAGGCGTCCGAGACGAGCTCGCCGGTGGCTCAGCCCGAGCCGATGGCTGCTGCGCAGCCGGTCTGGGGGTCCACGGAGAGCCGCCGCCGTCTTCCCGACGAGCGCCCCTCCATCACCCACAAGTTCTCTATCGCCGGTCACGAAGGCTACATCACCGTCGGCATGTACGAAGACGGTCAGCCCGGTGAGCTCTTCATCGTGATGAGCAAAGAGGGCTCGGTGGTCAGCGGTCTGATGGACAGCTTCGCTACCTCCATCTCCCTGGGTCTGCAGTACGGGGTGCCCTTGCAGGTGATGGTCGACAAGTTCAGCCACACCCGCTTTGAGCCCAGCGGCATCACCGCCAACCCGAAGATCCGCTTCGCGAAGTCGGTTACCGACTACATCTTCCGCTGGCTGGCCGATAAGTTCCTGGGCGACGCCGAGCGCGACCTCTACCTGACCAAGAACGCCACCGAGGCCTGGCGCCCCGGCGAGCCGCAGGTCAGCGAGGAGAGCACGAAGATCGTCTTTAACGGCGGCGAGGATGATGGCGAGGAAGAAAGCGCCAGCGCCGAAGGTGCTGAGAGCGACACGGACGAGAAGGGCGAAGGTTTTGCCTCGGCCCGCGACGGCCAGGTGCTCTTCGACGCGACCACCGGCAAGAAGACCTCCAGCGTGTACACGCTGCAGGCCGACGCGCCGCCTTGCTCCGAATGCGGCAGCATCATGGTCCGCTCCGGCGCCTGCTATAAGTGCCAGAACTGCGGCTCGACCAGCGGCTGCAGCTAAGGTCTGAGGTGTGAGAGGTCGGGGCGTTTTGCCCCGGTCTTTAAGCCGCCCCGCGCATGCGCGGGGCGGCTTTTTTTGTTGGCGCGTCGTTGTTAGGCTGCGCACGATGAGCGCGCGATCGGTTCGAACAAAGGCGGCGGGGTGTGTGGCAGGGCTGGTGGTGCTGACGGCGCTCGGAGCGTGGGGCTGGCATCTGTGGGGCGGTGTGCACGGAGGGCTCCCCGAATCGCTGACCGCGCAGCCGGGGCGCGCCGGAAAGGTCGGCACGCTGCGCGCGCTGGAGGTCGGAGTCGAGGCGCGCCGGGTTGCCCGAGAGCTTGCCGCGCCCCGGCTCGACGCCTGCGATCCGGGCTGGACCCTCGGGGAGCCCGTGACGCTGACCTCCACGCTGACGCTGCGCGCGCGTGAAGGGCGCCTGGAGCGACGTTGGGAGGAGACGCTGAGTTATCGCGAAGACGCCGCCGGCCATGGCGAGCTGACGATCGACGCCACCTCCACCGATGTGCTCGATGTGCCGGTGAACCACACCCGTCGGTGGACCTGGAGCCCCGAGGAGGTCCTGGAGTGGGTAGGCCCCGAGAGCGCGGTGGAGCATCCGCCAGAGAGCCCGGCGCTGGCCCGCGCGCGGCAGGAGGCGCACGGCCAGCTCGAAGCGCTGATGCGCACCCTGGCCGAGGGCTGGGCACCCACCTCCGAGTCGACGCTCACCCCGCAGCAAGGCGCTGCGTATCGGTGCGGGCCAAAGATCGTACTCCCCGAAGAGGACTGGGCCTCGGTGCTTCGGGCCCGCGCCGAGATGCTTTCGGCCTCGGTCACGCTGGAGCCCCGGGGGGAGGCGCGCTGCCAGGTGTTGCACGCGCGCCTGACCCTTGCTCAAGGCGGCGAGCTTGAGGTGGGCCTTGAAACATGCGCCCGATCGGGACCTGAGGAGGTGAGCATTGAGGCTCCCGCGCGGCGAACTTCGCTTGACGTCCTCGACGGTCAGCGCGAGCTTCGCCGCGTGGAAGCGTGGCTAAAGGAGCGCATCGACACTGGCGAGTTGGAAGCTGGCCCCGGGCTGGCGGTTGAGGATGAGGAGTAAGAGGATGTCGAAACGCTCAAGGATCACCGAGGCGCGTCATGTGGTGGTGAAGATCGGCAGCGCGATCTTTATGCGCGAGGGCGGCCGCGTCGATCGCCGCACCTTTGCGGCGCTGGTCGATGATCTCGATCGCCTCATGAGCGCCGGGGTGCGCGTCACGGTGGTGACCTCCGGGGCGGTCGCGCTGGGGCGGCAGGCCCTGGGCGTGAGCCCCGGCCCCTGCGCGGTGGCTGAGCTCCAGGCCTTTGCGGCGCTCGGGCAGTCGCGACTGATGCAGATGTGGGAGGCCGAGTTTGGCCATTACGACCGCCGTGTCGCCCAGGTGCTGCTCGGGCGTCAGGATATGGCCGATCGCGGGCGCTACCTCAACGCGCGCAGCGCGCTGGAGACGCTGCACGCCTTCGGGGCGGTGCCGGTCATCAACGAGAACGACACCGTCGCCACCGAGGAGCTCACCTTCGGCGACAACGATCAGCTCGCTGCGATGTGCGCCGCGCTGCTGGGCGCCGATCTGCTGGTGCTGCTCTCGGATGTGGAGGGGCTTTTGGAGGTCGTGGAGGCCGACGACGGGACGCGCAGCTTTGGAAAACGCGTTGAGGCGATCGCGCTCGATGATCCGCGCGTAGATCAGTGGGCCGGACCGCCGGCCTCGGGGGTGGGGCGTGGGGGGATGGTCTCCAAGATCATGGCCGCGCGCATCGCCGCGCGCGCCGACACCCCCACGGTCATCGCACCGGGCAAGCGCCCCGGCGTACTCGCCGCGCTCTGGGCTGAAGAGCCTGTGGGGACCTTCTTTGATCCGGGGCAGGGCGGGGCGGTGCGCGCTCGCAAACGCTGGATCGACCACGGCGCCCGCGCCGAAGGACGGATCGTCTGCGACGCCGGCGCGATGCGCGCGCTACGCGAACGCGGCGCAAGCCTGCTGCCTATCGGGGTCACCGAGGTGGAGGGAAGTTTTGAGGCGGGGAGTCTGGTGGAGCTTGTCGGACCCGGGAACGAGGTTTTTGCCCGCGGGCTCGTCTCGTACAGCGCGGCGCAGATCCGCGCGATCGCCGGTCTGCGCTCCGAGGCTATCGAAGAGGCCATCGGCTCCACGGTGGTCGACGCGATTGTGCATCGCGACAACCTTGTGCTCACCTGAGCGCCGCGGGGCTTTAGAGCCCCAGCAGCGAGCGGATCATATCCGGGCCGAGGTAGAGCATCACAACCGTGGAGGCCATGATGATCAGCATCAAAAAGGGGTTGATGAAGTTCTCCACCCGCACCTTATCGGCCGCCACGACCTCACTCTCGACCTTGATCTCACAATAAGGCCGAAAGCCGATCACCGAGACCAGCTCGGCCTCAATGTGGTGGAGATCGCCCTCTTCGTCCTCATAGATCGCCTCAAGGAGCGGGCGAAGGCGGGGGCCGCCGCGGCTGTCGAGCTTCTGGTCATCGAGCCAGAGCTCGTACTGCGGCGCCAGGTAGAGCCAGCGCAGAGTCCAGTCGCCGGTAACTTTGAGGGTGTGGTCGCGCCATTGAACTTCCATCGGGGGCTCCATCAGAGGAGGGCAGGCGAAGCGGACATGCAGCGATGCCACTCAGTGTAGCGAGCCGGGCGCGGCGGGAAAAGCGAAGGCGGCCAGTCGAGCACACGCCTCAGAGCGCCGGCGATTCTTGAGCGATCTGCGAGGCGCCAACCAGGATGAACTTTTTGTGGACGCGCAACGCGTAGGCGCAGTTCTCGGCGATGGACTGCTCGGTGTAGGGCTCTTCGCGGCAGTCGAGCACGTCGGTCCAGCCGGCGACGTGGTCGGGGAAGTACACATCCAGGCCGGTGCTCTCCACCGGACCAACCTGGGCGGTGGATTTGGCGTCGTAAAGGTACAGGGGCTGCTTTTCCATCGGTGACATCCAGTGTGGAACAAAACCGGCCTCCGGACCGCAGGTCAGGAGGCCGGTTTTCGAAATCAGGTGGAAGCGATCGCGCACGCCAAAAGCGGCGCGCGAAAGAGAGAGGGGGCGCCTTACTCGGAGTAGAGCTTCTCGCGGCGCTCCTGCTCTTCTTTGCAGGCGATGCACATGGTGGTGACGGGGCGAGCGCGCAGGCGCTGGATGGAGATGTCGTCGCCGCAGACCACGCATTCGCCAAATTCGCCCTGGTTGATGCGCTCAATGGCCAGGTCGATCTTGTCGATGAGGTAGCGCTCGCGACCACGAAGACGCAGGCTCAAGCTCTGATCGGTCAGCGCGCTGGCCAGATCGGCCTCGTCGGCCATGTCGTCTTTGGAGAGCTCGATCTCGTGCTTGATGGTATTGGCGGCTTTATGAAGGAGGCGCTTCTTTTCGTCGTTGAGAAGCTGCCGGAATTCCTCGATATGTTCAGGACTCATGGCATAACCCACACGCTGTCTCGGCCCGAAGACCGAAGGATTAGAGATGGTTGCGGCGGCATAAGCCTCTGGAATAGCGCCAAACGTAAGCACCGTAAAGCGACCTTCCCAGCGACCCTCGAGCGTGGTGCCGGCTCTCATCGGGCTGGCGCACCAAATTCGACGCCGCCCAAAATGGCCTGCGAAGTGTATTCAAAACCCCGCAGAGTTCAAGGGGGCTATCGCCCGCGCCGGGTCCCCCCAACAACTCGGGGGTAAAGAGGTCATCCCAAACGAGAAAAAAACTTTCGCCTCTCTGCAGCCGGGGTACAATCGCCACAGCAAGGACGCCCTCAGGCTCAGAACATCACTCCGCTCAGCGCAACGTCACCGTTGAATCGCGACGCGGGATCGCTGATGCGAAAGTAGGGGGCGTGACGTTGACACTGTTTTTGCGAGCGTGGCACGATGCGAGCGAATTTCTTCGAGTACAGCTTTAAGTAAGGAGCAGTCACATGGCGATGGCCAATGGACGGAACTGCATCGGTCTCGACATCGGTTCGAGCTCGGTCAAGCTGTGCGTCCTTAAAAGCACAAAACGCGGTCTGAGCTTGCAGGCTTTTGATTACGCGCAGCTCCCGCCGGAGACGATTGTCGACGGCGCGCTGATGAACTCGACGGTCGTCGCCGACGCCATCGTGGAGCTTCTGGGACGCAATAAGATTCGGCATAAAGAGTGCGCGCTGAGCGTCTCGGGCAACACGGTCATCGTCAAAAAGATCCGTCTGCCGCTGATGACCCAGGAAGAGCTCGAGGAGTCCATCCAGTGGGAGGCTGAGCAGCATATCGCCTTCAACATCCAGGATGTCTTCATCGGCTTTGAGGTCGTCGCGCCCAAGACCGATCAGGGCCAGATGGATGTGGTGCTGGTCGCGGCCAAGAAAGACATGATCAACGACTACGTGGCCGTCTGCCACGACGGGGGCCTTGAGCCGCTGGTCGTCGATGTCGACGCGTTCGCGCTGCAGAACATGTACGAGGTCAACTACGGCTTCCACCGCGGTGAGACGGTGGTGCTGCTCGATATCGGAAACTCGGTGGTGACCATGAACGTGGTCACCGACGGGATCACGATGTTCACCCGCGATCTTTCGATCGGCGGGAGCGACATCACCGAAGAGATCCAGCGCCAGCTCAACATCACCTACCAGGAGGCCGAGCTCTACAAGATGGGCGGCAGCCCCGGGATGAGCTCCGATGAGGTTCTGCCTCAGGAGGTCGAGAGCATCATCCAGGATAAGGCCGAAGATATGGCCCACGAGATTCAGCGCTCGCTGGACTTCTACGCGGCCACCGCTGCCGACTCCAAGATCGATAAGATCGTGGTCAGCGGCGGCACCGCCGCGATCCCCTCGCTGGTGCGAACCATCGGGCGGATCAGCGGGGTGCCCACCGAGCTGGCCAACCCCTTTAGAAACGTCTCCTACGACGAGCGGCAGTTTACCCCGGACCAGATCCAGCGTTGGGCGCCGATTGCGGCGGTCAGCGTGGGCCTGGCACTGCGGAGGATTAACGAGAGATGATTCGCGTAAACCTCTTACCGATAAAGCAAGCTCGCCGCCGTTCTGCCGGTCGCACCCAGCTCTTGCTCTTCGCCGGGCTGCTGATCGCCGAGCTGGCCATTCTCTTCGTCTTCTACCTGGTGGAGTCCGAGAAGTTGAGCACCCGCGAGAGCGAGGTCACCGGACTGCAGCGCGAGGTTAGCGCGCTGGAGAGCGAGGTCGCCGACGCCCGCACCCTGGAGCAGGAGGCCGAGGCGCTCAACGCCCAGCTCGCCGTGCTCAACAACCTGGAGGCTCAGCGCATCGGCCCGGTGCGTATGCTCGATGAGATCCAGGCGATGCTCAGCCCGCCGCGCGATGAAGAAGAGCGCGTCGCCCAGCTGCGCAAAGACTGGAACGTGGAGTGGGACACCCGCCGTCTGTGGGTTGAGAGCTTCTCGGAGGGCGAGGGCGCCTTTGAACTCGAAGGCATGGCCGGCTCGGCCGATGACGTCGCGGAGTTTCTGCAGCGCATGACCACCGCGCGCCACTTCGCCAACGTGCAGCTTGAGTACGTGGAGACGGCCGGCGGAGGTCGAAGCAGCAGCGCCGGACAGGTCCGCCTGGTCAACTTCCGCATCTTCGGCGAGCTGAGCTACCTCGGTTACGCCCCCGCCCCGGAAGCCGACGCCGAGCAGGGTAGCTAAACGCCCTACCCGTTGAACTCGCCATTGGAGGGCGATGACGATGAATGACTTGATCGACAGATTTAACGCCTACCCGCTGGGCCAGAAGGTGCTGGCGGTCTTTATCCTGATGATCGGGATCTTTGTGGGCTTCCTCACGCTGATCTACCGGCCGATGCAGGACGAGATCGCCGCGGCCGAGACCCAGCGCAGTGAGCTTCAGCGTGAGCTGGGCCGTCTTAAAGAGATCAGCGAGAGCCGCGCCGAGGTGGTCGCCCGCCTCAACGATCTGGAGCGTCAGCTTCATATCGCCCGCGAGAAGTTGCCGGTCTCCGCCGAGATCCCCAGCCTGCTGCAACGCATCCACAACCAGGCCAAGACCGCCGGCCTGGAGATCAACCGCTTCCGGCGCAACGAAGACGTCGCCAGCGAAGACTTCATCGAGATTCCGGTGGAGATGGAGCTGGTCGGGTCCTTCGATGAGGTCGCCAACTTCTTTTATTTCGTGGGTCGCATGACGCGTATCGTCAACGTCAAGGACATCAACGTCAGCCGGCAGGCAAGCGGGCTGGTCGCTGATGGTCAGCTTGAGGTGAGCGCCAAAGCCACGACCTACCGCTGGAAAGCCAACTAAGCGCCGAGCGTCCGAGACGAGCCCACCCCGATGGGAGTGGGACGCTGAGATAAGGTGAGCAGGATGATTGAGCTTTTGAACAGATCGCGCCGCACGGCAGCCAGGCCCACCGGCCGGCGCCTGTGGATCATCGCGGCGCTGATAGCGATCAGCGCCCCCTCGATGGTCGCCTGCGGCGGGGACGATACCGCAAGTGGGGTACCGCCGGAGCTTCTGGAGCGGCGCAAAAAGCGCGCCGAACGCCAGAAGCAGGCCGAAGAGGGCCCCGCGGCCGAGGCTGAGCTTCAGGTCGCCGCCTTCGATCCGGCCGAGGAGTATCAGCGACCCGACTACCCGGTGCGCCGCAACCCCTTCCAGCCCGATCTGGATGTGTTGCAGCCGGAGCCGGCCTCGGTCGATGAGTCGGTGCGCCCGCTGGAGCCGCTGGAAGAGTTCCCGCTGAGCTCGCTCAACCTGGTCGCGGTCATCAGTGAGACGGCCGTGCCGCGGGCGATGTTCGTCGACCCCAACGGGCTCGGTCACTTTGTCAAAGAAGGCGATCGCATCGGCCGCAACAGCGGGGTGGTGCGCGTGATTCGAGATAATGAGGTGGAGATCCGCGAGGGCGGCGCCGACGAGAGCGGCGCTGTGGTCACGGTGCGACTGCGCGATCAGCAGCTGCGCGTGGCCGAGAGCGGACTGACACCGGAGGAGCGCGAGGCGCTGCAGCGTCTGCTTGAGTCTGAAGAGGGTCGTGAAGCGATTGAGCGCTCCTATCGCGACATGGCCCCGGGTGCCTCGGCCACTGAATCGGCCAACGAGAGCGCATCTGACACGCGATTTCCGGGGCTCGCCCCGCCCTCACGGCGGCAACAATGAAGAGAAAAAACGTCGATGAAAGACGGGGTGTGTTCGGTTGGAGCGCCCGCGCTTTTTGCCAGGAAGGCATCACCCACGCTGCAAGACGCAGGAGTCATGCTATGAGATGGAAGATACCGGTAGTGATGCTGTGCGCGACCCTGGGAATGGGTGCGCCGGCAATGGCGCAAACCCCCGCGGCCACCGAGCAGGCCAGCGCGCTCAATCAGGTCCGCGCGTTCAGCGTGGAAGAGGGCGCCGATGGCACCTACATCCGGATTGAAGGCACCGAGGTGGCGACCTTCTCGGTCTTCAAGCTCGATGATCCGCCCCGCCTCTTTGTCGATCTCTCCAACAGCCGCCTCGCCGGTGAAGCATCGAGCGAGCGCGTCGATAACGGGGTGATCTCGCGAGTGGGGCTGATCGAGTTTGAGGACAGCTTCCAGACGGTGGCGCGCCTTGTGATCGGCTTTGAAGAGAGCGCGCATTACGATGTGCGCACCGAGGGCAGCGACGTACTGGTCTTTGTCGACGGCGCCGGTCGCCGCGGGCAGAGCGGGGCGGCAGTCGCCGCCAACACCTCTCAGGAGGAGCTGGAGCGCAGCCGTCAGGCCTATGAGCGCGCCAACGCCGAGCTCAGCCGCACTCAGGCGCAGCTCAGCCGCGCGCAGCAGGAGCTGGCCCAGGCCCGCGCTCAGCGTGAGCAGGCCCGCGGAGATGATCGTGAGCGTCTGGAGCGTGAAGTCGCCAGCCGCACCCAGGCCCTGCAGCGCGCCCAGCAAGAGGCCAATGCCCAGCAGGCCGAAGCCCAGGCGCTGCGCGAGCAGCTCGCCACCCTGGAAGCCGAGCGCGACCAGAGCCGCGCCCGCCTCGCCGACGCTCAGCGTCGCGCCGAGCAGGCCGAGCAGGAGCGTCAGCAGGCGCTGAGCCTGGCCCGCGCCAAAGAAGAAGAGGGCGAGCGTGCCCGTCAGCGGGCGCGCGAGCTTGAGTCGCGACTGAGTCAGGCCGAGCAGACCCTGGCCAGCATCAATCAGCAGCGCGAAGGCGCCCAGGGCCAGGTCAGCACGCTGAGCGAGCGCGTGGAAGAGGCCGAGCGTCGCCTGGCTGCCGAGCGTCGTCAGCTCGAAGATGCGCGTCGCCGCGAGGCGCAGCTGCAGGCGCAGCTTGAGCAACTCGGCAAGTCGAGCTCGCAGGCCGACCGCGACGCCATGGCGCAGGTTGAAGCCGAGCGCGAGCGTCAGCGTGAGCTGCAGGCCCGCGCCCAGGCCGAGGTCGAGCGCGTGCAGCGTGAGGCGGCCGCCGCCGAGCGTGAACTTCGTGAACTCAACACGGCCCTGACCCAGCGCGACGCCGAGATCGAGCGTCTGCGCCGTGAAGTCGAGCAGGCCCAGCAGGCGCAGGCCCGCGAAGTTGCCAGCGCTCATGAAGCCGAGCGCGCCCGACTGCGTGCGCTCAACGAGGCGATTGCCCGCGAAGAGCAGCGCGTTGAAGCCCTGGAGCAGGCCCGCCGCGCCGAAGAAGGCCGTCTGGAGAGCCTGCAGGCCCGCCGCACGCAGGAAGAAGACGGTGTCGAGGCGATGCGTCAGGAGCGCGAGCGCATGGAGGCCGAGCTGGCCCAGGCTCGCCAGGCCCTGGAGAGCACCCGCGATGAGCTCGCGCGTGCTGAGCAAGCCCGTCAGGCGTCTGAGCAAGAGCTTGAGCAGGTCGCCCGCGCCATTCCGGTTGACCCGAAGAACTCCAACGCGGTGCGCTCGGTGCGCCTCGAGACCGGCGACGACGGCCGCTCGCGCATCGTCGTGCAGCTCGACCGCCCCGGCCAGGTGGAGACCACCCGCAGCCGCGACGGCCGCGCGGTCATGATCCTCAACGATGTGGCGCTCCCCGAGCATCTGGAGCGCACGCTTGCAGCCGACTCCCAGGGTGGCGCGGTGCGTTTCGTCTCCAGCTTTGTCGACGCCCGCACCAACACCGTGCGTATGGAGGCCGAGCTCAACTCGGAGGCCAGCGCCCGTCTGAGCCAGAGCGGCAATGAACTCGTCTGGGAGTTTGCTCCCGAGCAGGCTCAGCCCACCCAACAGCTCGCCGCCGACACCGCCCCGCGCCGTGTTCAGGACGGCCAGAGCGTGACCTCGGCGCCCCCGAGTTACCCGCGCGTGGTCACCGACCCCTCGCAGGTCAGCTCGGTGCCCGGCATGAGCCGCAAGCGCATCACCATCGATCTTCGGAACGCCGATGTGCAGAACGTGCTTCGTCTGGTGGCCACCGAAGGCGGCGTCAACATCATCGCCGGCGACGGGGTGGAGGGCGTGGTTACGATGCGTCTTCGCAACGTGCCGCTCGACCAGGTCTTCTTGAACATCCTGCAGGCCCTGCAGCTTGGCTTTGAGGTGCGCGGCAACGTCATCCGCGTGGCCCCGGCCTCGGTGCTCTCCGAAGAAGAGGCCGCTCGTGCCGAAGCCCGCACCCGCGCCCAGCGCGTGCAGCCCCTGGAAGTCTTCCTGCTGCCGGTCAACTACGCCACGGCCGACGAGCTCGTCAGCCAGGTGCAGGGGCTCTTGAGCCCGCGCGGCAGCGTCTCGGTCGACGCCCGCACCAACACGCTGATCATCAAAGACTTGCGTGAGAACCTCACCTCGATCCGCATGCTGGTCGAGACGCTCGACTCCCAGGTGCCGCAGGTCCTCATTGAGGCCCGCATCGTGGAGACCAGCGACACCTTCAGCCGCCAGATCGGTGTGCAGTGGGGTGGTGATATCGGCTTCTCCCAGGGCACCGGTAACCCCACCGGGCTTATCTTCCCCAACGTCCTGGGCCTGGCCGGTGGCGCGACCGACGGTCAGACGCCGGTGGCCGGCACCTCGTCCAACCCCAACTTCGCGGTGAACCTGCCCGCGCCGGTCGGTACCGGTGCCGGTGGTGCCATCGGCCTGACGATGGGCAGCGTGGGCGGCGCGGTGAACTTGAACCTGCGTCTCTCCGCGCTCGAAGAAGCCGGTCACGCCAAGATCGTCAGCGCCCCGCGCATCCTGACGATGGACAATAAGGAAGCGTCCATCTCCCAGGGTACCAGCATCCCGATCAGCGTGGTCGGTGCGGCCGGTGTGCAGACGGTGTTTGTCGACGCGACGCTTGAGCTGACCGTCACCCCGCATGTGACCCCCGACGGCAATATTCGCCTGTCGATCGACGCGACCAAGAACGAGCCTGATTTCCAGAACACCGGCGCTCGTGGCGACCCCACGATCATTCAGCGCCAGGCCACCACCGAGCTCTTGATCCCCGACGGCGACACCACCGTCATCGGCGGCATCTACACCCGCAACGCCGGTCACAGCGTCTCGGCGGTGCCCTTCCTGCATCGCATCCCGATTCTGGGCTTCTTCTTCAAGACCCAGTCCGAGAGCGAGCGCCGCTCGGAGCTCTTGATCTTCATCACCCCGCGCATCGTTAACCGCGCCGAGTCGCTCGGCGGCATGTCCGCCGGCAGCGTCTCCGGTGATGGGTGGGAGGAGTGATGATGGAAGATTGGTCGAATGCGACGGATTCTGCGACAATGGGGCAAGACCCCACTCAAGACACGCCACAGGCTGAGCGCGCGAAAAGCGCGTCGCCGATGAGGAGATGGATGATGAAAACTCCGATCAAGGTACTGAGCGCGAGCGCCCTGCTGGCGATGACCCTGAGCGGGTGCGTGGAACAAGACGCCTCGCTGCAACTCAAAGGGGGCGTGCTGGCGACCACCGCCGAGGGCGAACTCTCGTGCACTCTTCCTTCGGATTATGACTCGGTGGTGGTCTTCTCCTCCAGCGGGTTCATCGCCGGCCAGGAGCTCGCGGAGTTCGGTCAGCCCCTGATCGGCAGCGAGTACGTGCCCGGCACCCGCAACTCGTTTAGCCTGGGTGTGGCGTTCCAGAACCGCCTCCCCGATTCGCGCAACGTCGGCGCCACCGGTGGCGGCGGCTCCGGTGGGTTTGAGGGGCTCTACCTCGATCAGAACGCCATCACCGTGACCGGCGCTCGGGTCAATGTTCCCTCCGACCTCAACAGCTTCGCCGGCGCAGGAAGCATCGATTTTCCGGAAGCGCGTCGTGACTTCAGCGCGTTGGTGGAGAGTGGCGGGGGCTCGGTGGTCATGAGCGTCCCGCTGATCTCGGGAAGCTCGGAGTATGACGTGCTCGAAGAGTTCGTGAGCTCCTCCGGTGCAAGCCAGATCACCTTTGTGTTTACGGTGCAGCTGGTTGGCGAGACGCTCTCGGGCAACGAGGTAACTTCCAATGTTTACCAGTACCCGATTACGGTTTGCCCGAGCTGCGATGAAGGGACCACCGGAGTGTGTGTGGTCGCCGAATAAGACGCGGGCATCGGCGCTGCGTGCTGAGCACAGCGCGCACATCGAGATGTTCAGCTGAGGCGCTTTCACGAGCGTTTCGGTCAAAGAGAACCCCCGGGCGCGCAGCGCCCGGGGGTTCTTTTTTGGCGCATCGCCAGCCTGCGACGCCCGGCCGGTGTGAGCTCAACGCCGCAGCGTTACGCCTGTTGCTGAGTGTGTTTCACCGGCCATCGATCGCGGCGAGCGGCTGAGCACAGTGTCGTCCTTCGCGTTCGCGCCGGGTGTTTGTGGTGTGGTGGGAGGCAACGCGCGGGAGGAGCAGGGACGTCCTCGCCTGGTGAGTAGGGCGTGAGGCCACAAAAAAGCCCTCGCCGACCTGAGGTCGGCGAGGGCTTGAAGTCTAAAGGCGTCAACCCGGCAGCGAGCCGCCGGATCAACGTCGATGCGTCAGGCAGCGGCGGTCTTATCGTCGCTGTAGAGGTTGTTGATCATGTCGCCGTAGCGCGCCATGACCACCCGGCGCTTCACGCTGAGCTTGGGCGTGAGCATGTCGTTATCCGCGCTGAACTCTTCTTCGATGAGCGCAAAGCGCTTGGGACGCTCATAACCCTTGAGCGAGGCGCTCACCCGGTCGATCTCTTTCTGGTAGAGCTCCTTGACCTTCGGATGGGTCAGAAGTTCCTCGCGGGGCACGCCGTTCTTGTCGGCCCAGTTGCTCAGGTTGTCGAGATCGACCACGATCAGAGCCACGTTGTAGGCCTTGTTGGTGCCTTCGACCATGACCTGATTGACGTAGGGCGAGAGCTTGAGCTGCTCCTCGATGGGGCCGGGCACCACGTACTTGCCGTTCTCGAGCTTGTACTGCTCTTTGACGCGACCGAGGATCCAGACGTAGCCATCTTCATCGACGCGGCCCAGGTCGCCGGTGTGGAAGGTGCCGTCGGCGTCGAGCACCTTGGCAGTCTGCTCGGGAAGGTTGTGGTAGCCCTGCATCACGTTGGGCCCCTTCACGCAGATCTCACCGGTGCCCGAGGGGTAACCCTCCACATCGGCGATGGTCACGGTGACCCCGGGGATGGGCTTGCCGACGCTGCCGATCTTGCGGTTGTTCGGGTAGTTACAGGTGGCGATTGGCGAGGTCTCGGTCAGGCCGTAACCCTCGTAGACGGTGATGTTGAGGTTGTCGATGAAGCGGGCCACCTCGGGGCTGAGCGCCGCACCGCCGCTGAAGGCGTATTTGAGCCGGCCGCCGAAGCGCGCGCGCACCTTCGAGAAGACCAGCTTGTCGTAAAACTTGTTCATCACGCCGGTCAGACCACCCGACTCACCCCGGTCGCGCGCGGCGCGCAGGGCCTCGGAGTTGGCCATGCCCTGGGTGAAGAGCATCTGCTTGATGCCGCCTTCGGCCTCCATCTTCTGCTGCACACCGTTGTAGATGCGGTTGAAGATGCGCGGCACCGCAAAGAGCAGGGTGGGGCGAACTTCTGAGAGGTTCTCGATGATCGTGTTGACGTTCTCGGCGATGCCCAGCGCAGCGCCCATCGAGAGCAGGCAGTGCAGCTCCACGACCTGGCCGAAGCTGTGCGCCCAGGGAAGGAAGGAGAGGCTCACATCGTCGGGGCCGATCTCCAGCAGTTTATGCACGCCGTTGACGTTGCTCATGATGTTCTTGTGGCTGAGCAGCACGCCTTTGGGGTCGCCGGTGGTCCCGGAGGTGTAGATAAAGCCGCAGACGTCGTCTTCTTCGGGCTGCACGATCGCCGCCGGGGTCTTGGCCCCGTGGTCGAGAAGCGTCTGGTAGCTGTCTTCGGAGTCACGCGGGCCGTCGAAGTAGATCACGCGCTCCAGCGAGTCGAGCTCGTCGATCAGCGGCTTGACCTGGTCGTAGATCACCTGGTTGGCCACCAGCGCGACCTTCGCGCCGCTATCGCGCAGGATGTAGGTCCAATCCTTGACCAGCTGGGCCTCGTACATCGGGCAGTAGCGCCCGCCCAGGCTGTAGGTGGCATAGGCGCCGACGGCCCACTCCACGCGGTTGTTCGCGATGACCGCGACGGTGTCACCCTTCTGAACGCCCATATCCGCCAGCGCGCCGCGGAACTGCTCCACCTGCACGCCGAACTCGCCGTAGGTCGTCCACTTGTAGCTTCCGCCGGTCTTGGTGCCGAAGAGCGGAGACGACTTATACGTCGCGACACTATGCTCCAAAATCTCGACGAGGTTCTTAAACTCTTTGGCCATCGATCACTCCAATTTCGCAATACGCGTTAGCACTCGACGCTCATCGTGCCGTAGACATCTGAGCGTGCGTGGCCAATCAGGACCACGGCTTCCTCGGTCATCACCATTCGACAAACTGCTCTTGGCCCGCCAATCTAGCCGCCAACGCAGAGGTGCGCAAGGTGCCCTGAGCACTCTTCGCACAGGCGATCGTTTCATCTTCACCCGCAGCAGAGCGCCCGACTTATGACCGACTCCCAACGACTCGACCGCCTCCCCAATCGCGCCAGCGTTCGAACGCGAGGAAGGCTCGTGCAAGCTGAGCACGGCTGGCAGATTCGCAACCTTCATACCACGCTTGAACTGGCGTTTTCTGGCGGAACGCCGCCGGATGCCGTCGACCACCAGGCCCTGGTCGAGGTCTGTGGTGAGCGTGAAAACGAGCTCTTAAGCGTGACATCCTGGCGCCTCGTCGCCCGTGCCCCGGCCGAGCCCACACGCCTTACTCACCATCGCGCTATCCCGCTGGGCCGGGCCATCGAGGCCCGCGCGGACTTTAATCGCCGGGCCCGCACCTTCTTTGAATCCCGCGACTTTCTCGAAGTTGAGACCCCCGCCTGGGTGCGCGCCCCGGGCACCGACGTGCATCTTTCGCCGGTCGCCGCCACCGTGCACCTCGACGGTCCTCACCACCCGCGCCCGGGCTATCTGCACACCTCGCCAGAGTTCAGCATGAAGCGCCTCTTATGCGAGGGCGCCGAGCGCATCTACCAGCTGGCCCGCGTCTGGCGCGACGGGGAGGTTACCCCGCGCCATAACCCCGAGTTCAGCCTGCTCGAGTGGTACCGCGCCTGGGAGCCTCTCGACGCCATCATCGACGACGTCGAACAGCTCGTCTGCCAGACCCTCCACGCCGGGAGCGCGCGCCCGGTGACCTCACCCATCCCCCGCGTCACCATGCAAGAGGTGGTGCGTGAGGCCTGCGGCTTCGACATCCTGGAGAACCTCAACGCCGACGCGTTAAGCGAGACGGTGCGTCGCCTCGATCTTCTTCCGCCGCATCTTTCTGAGACATCGCATTGGGACGATCTTTTTTTCGCGCTGGTTGTCGAGCATATCGATCCCTTCATCGCGACCCTGGGAGCCGTCTTCATCACCGACTGGCCCGCCCCGCTGGCGGTGCTCGCCAGGCGCACCCCCGACGATCCCCGCACCGCCGAGCGCTTTGAGCTCTACGTCGACGGCGTGGAGCTGGCCAATGGCTTCGGCGAACTGACCGACGCCGAGGAGCAACGCGAGCGTTTTGAGGACGATCAGAAGGCGCGTGAGGCCCGCGGGCTGCCCGCACTCCCATTGCCCGAGGCCTTTCTCGAAGCGCTGCGCTTCGGCATGCCCCCCTCCTCGGGCGTGGCGCTCGGGGTGGACCGCCTCCTGATGGTGCAGCTGGGCACCGAGGCCATCCGCGATGTGGCGCCTTTTTCGCTCTGGCGCAACGAGGCCGGCGAGCTGGTCGACTGGCCCTGAGCGTGCGCCGATGCGCTGGAGCGTTGGCGCGTGCGGGAATGTTGCGGGTGCGCGGGCTGATCCCCGAGGGTGCCGCCCCGCTGACGGCGGGGCGCGCGCATCGAAGCGCGCAAAACGCGACGCTCCAAAAGGCGTGTCGCTTAGCCTCGCAGCCCCGGTTGCATTGTCGAAATTGCCCCACTACAGTGCCGCCGCCGACGCCCCGGCGCGCGGCTTTTCTACCCTTTTCCCCAGTACATTCTGGCTAACCCGTACCACCGAGAGCGCACCATGAGTGAGTTGCCCGAACACCTCAAAGCCTGGCCCTACCGCGAAGCCCACAAGATTGTGGAGCGCTCCGAGAAGACCAAATCCGGCGACGAGAAGGGCGATAAACCCACGCTCTTTGAGACGGGCTTCGGTCCCAGCGGCCTGCCGCATATCGGCACCTTTGCCGAGGTCGCTCGCACCACCTGGGTGCGCAAGGCCTATGAGCATCTCACCGGCCGCCCCACGCGTCTGGTCGCCTTCAGCGACGACCTCGACGGACTTCGTAAAGTGCCGCAGAACATGCCCAACCAGGAGCTCATCGCCGAGCATCTGGGCAAGCCGCTTTGCGACATCCCCGACCCCTTTGGTGAGGAAGAGAGCTTCTCGGGTTACATGAACGCCCAGCTGCGCCGTTTTCTCGACTCTTTCGGCTTCGAGTACGACTTCGTCTCGTCCAACGAGCAGTACCGCAGCGGTGCGTTTAACCCCGGGCTGACCCGCATCCTGGAAAAGTACGAAGAGGTGCGCGGCGTCATCACGCCCACGCTCAGCCAGGAGAAGCGCGCCGACTGGAGCCCCTTCTTCCCCATCTGCCGCAAGTGCGGCAAGGTCTACACGACCCGCATCACCGGGGTAAATCCCGACGCCGGAACCGTCTCGTACGCCTGCGATAAGTCCTTCCGCGGCATCGAGTCCTGCGGCAATCAGGACACCGTCCCGGTCACCGACGGCAACGTCAAAGTCGGCTGGAAGGTCGACTGGGCGATGCGCTGGTACGTGCTCGGCGTCGACTACGAGATGTACGGCAAAGATCTCATCGAGTCGGCCGAACTCTCCGCCAAGATCGTGCGCGTGCTCGGCGGCGAGCCCCCGGCGGGCATGTTTTATGAGCTCTTTTTGGATGAGAACGGGGCGAAGATCTCCAAGAGCGTCGGCAGCGGCCTGACCATCGACGAGTGGCTGCAGTACGGCACACTCGAGAGCCTGAGCTGGTTTATTTTCCAGAACCCGGTCAAGGCCAAGAAGCTGCACTTCGACGTGATCCCGCGCTCCACCGACGACCACCTGCAGGCCCGCGCCGAGTTCGGCCGCGCCGACGAAGACGAGCGTCTCAACAACCCGATCACCTTTATCGAGTACGATAAGATCGATGCTGGCGAGGAGCTCGGCTTTGAGAGCGACCTGACCTACTCGATGATCCTCAACCTGGTGAGCGTGCTCAACACCGGCGACAAGGAGATCATCCGCGAGTACCTCCAGCGCTACGATGCGCACTCGGAGGCCGACGATGCGGTGATCGACGACATGATCGATCGCGCCGCGCGCTACTACCAGGACTTCATCGTCCCGACCAAAGAGTACGAACTTCCGTCGGACGAGATGATGCCGAGTGTGCGTCAGCTACGCGACTTCCTGGCCGGCTACGAGGGCAGCGACGCCGAGGAGTTGCAGTCGGCCACTTACTCCGCCGGCAAAGACCACGGCGTGGCGCTCGGCAAGTGGTTTAAGACGATGTACCGCATGCTGCTCGGCCAGGATCGCGGCCCGCGCCTGGGCACCTTCATCCACCTCTACGGGGTTAAAGAGACCCTGGCGTTGATCGATGAGCGCATCGCTCAGAAAGAGGCCGAAGGGTCAGACGCTGAGAGCGGCGACGACGCCTGATCTTTCTTCCCGCACCCTGAAGGGCGAACCATGAGCAATGATAAGATCGTCGAGTTGAACCCCCAACGCTCAGCCCCGGGCATCGCCCGGGCGCTGATCGCCGGCCAGGACTCCTCGCTGGGGCCGGGCAACCCCGTCGAACAGATCCAGGCCATCCTCGATCGCCCCGACGCCGAAGGCTTCATCCCCAGCATCAACCCCCACAGCCTTTTTCGGCTGATCAAAGAGGCGGGCTTTGATCAGGGCGTCGATCTTGTGCCCTACGCCAGCCCCGAGCAGATTCAGGTCATCATCGACCTGGACTGCTGGGAGGGCGATCACTTAAGCGGCCGCCGCATGGCCACCTGGATGGCGGTGCTGGTCGCCGAGGCCGACGATGTGCGCTTTAAGCAGGTCATCCGCGATCTCGATCCGGAGGTCATCGCGCTCTACTTCAAGGCGCACGTGGAGGCCGTGGAGGTGCTCGACCCGGAGGAGGGCATCCCCGATCATCTTCCGGATCGCGTGGAGCTGAGCCCGGACAACGCCTACGCGCTCGTCTACACCGACGATGAAGATATCGCCGCCCTGATGCGCGCGATGGTCAAACGTCTTTATGAAGTGGACCCGGCCATGGCCTGGACGCTTTTTGAGGCGGTGCGCTGGGAGCTGACCTCGCAGATGGAGGAGATGGCCCTGCAGTGGCGCACAAGCCGCCTGGAGGAGTTCGGTTATGTGGCGCGCACCGAGGCGCTGGCCGTCTACGCCTACCTCAACCCGGTGCGCTTTCGGGAGCGCTGGGAGAAGGGCGACCTGGAGGCCAAAGTCCAACTCGCCACGCCCGAGACCTTCGATGTGCCGCGGGTGCTCGTTGAAAACCTGGATGAGCGCCTCTTCTTCTTCAAGGTCGTCGACGCCCTCGACGATGAGGCGCTGATCGAGCGCATCGCCGCCGAGCTCACCGCGCTCAACAACCGCACGATGATCGCCGACGGCATTGAGCCTGGCGAGATCGAGACGGGCAGGGAGGTGGTGCGCCGCACCGGCGGGTACTTAAGCCTGGGCCTGGAGTTTGTCTCCCGCACCGAGCTTGCGCGCGCCGAGCGGGTGATCCGCACGGTGCCGCTGCGACAGCTCTTTCAGGTGGGGTATTCGCTGGCGCATAACCTCAAGCTCAAAGCTGCGCAGCTTGAGCAGCGCCCCACGCTCACCCTCGTCGAAGATCTGCCCTATTCGCTGCTCAACCCCGATGAGGCGGCGCTCTTTGAGGGCCTGAGCGCGGTGCGACCGACCTTTGCCGCCGATCGCGCCACCTTCGACATTTTTCATACGCAGTCGCAGGTCGATCAGGCCGCGTTGCGCATCGGGATGCTGGCGTTTAAGCAGCTCTGGCTCTTCGGGGTGACGCGCCACCGGGTCGAAGACCTGGCCGCGCTCCTCTACAACGACAAGCTGGTCAACGAGGCCGATCAGGCCAGCTTCGACGTCTTCTTTGCGAGCTCGCTGGCCACCCACCTGATCGCCGGCAAGCCCTGGGTGCGAGGCCTGACCGAAGCGGAGCTTCGCGAACTTCCCCAGAAACTCCGTCAGGCGCCCTGGGGCGACGATCCGATCGGTTATTTTGAGCCGGTCATCGGTCCGATTCTTGTGGAGCTTCCACCGGCCACCAGCGGTCTGGCCACGCGCTGGCTGCGTGAGACGCTGGCGCAGCTGGTCGATGAGTTCGGGCAGGTCGGCGACTTTATCGGCGCCGAGCCTTATACCGAACACCTGCTCGTCGCGGCCGAATAAGCGGTCGACAGGGGGGGCGACGCGATGCCATCGTGCCAGAGTGGCGTCTGTTGCGGCGGGTGTGGTATGATGTAGGTGCAACAGCGACGTACAGCCGGTCCACCCCGATCTTCGACCCCGCTCCAGGGAGAGGTTCATGCGCCAGATCTTCGTCGCCCTCATCGCCCTTGTCGTAATGCTACTCGCCAGCCCGGCCTTTGCCGGTGAGCTGAGCGGCCGCCTGGCCGACGGCTGGACCGATACGCCCATCGAAGGCGCCACGGTCGAAGTGCTCGGCCTTGAGCTCACGACCACCACCGACGCCGAAGGGCGCTGGGAATTTGATCTTCCCGAGGGTGAGTACGAGCTGGCGATTGAGGCGCCGGTCTTCGACGACGTTCATCAAAGTCGCCTGGTCAACCAGCGCGTGCCGCAGCTGCGCCCGGCGCGGGCCTATGTCTACACCTCAGACTTTTTCGACCGCGGCGTGCCCGCGGCGCCTTACCCGGTGGGGCTTCCCTCAACCTCAGGCCGCATCGACGATCCGGCCGGTCCGCTGGAGTTGTGGCGCCTCTACGGAAGCGACCCGGAGTTGGCCAGCGCCCTCTATGAGATCCCGGCCTCACAGCCGCCGATCATTCGCGTGGGCCGCCGCGCCGACCACACCGGCTCGCAGGGCTGCACCGACAGCTCAAACCCCATCGTGGCCATCGATGAGATGACCCTTGATGAGTACGTCAAAGGCGTGCTCCCCCCGGAGATTGGCGTCTTCCGCAACCTCGCGGGCGCCAGCGAGGTCTACAAAGCCTTCGCCATCGCCGCGCGCAGCTACGGGCTCTACTTTGTGCTGCGCTACGGCCCGGGCAACCGCCGCAACCTTGGGCGCTCGGTGCCGCCGCATAACTACTCCTGGTTTCATATTGACGACACGGCCTGCAACCAGCGCTACGACGATCAGCGCCTCACGATCACCACGAATGCCGCCGAGGCCGTCTCCGAGCTGATCATGGTCAAGCGCGGCTCACCCTCGACCATCGACAAATACGAATACGCGGCGAGCTGCGGAAAGCACGGCTCTCGCCCGGCCTACCAGACGGCGATTGTGCCTGATAATGCTCCGACGAGCGCGTGCGCGGGCAGCTGGTGCGGCCATAACAGCTGCGCGGCGCACGAAGATCATCCCAACGTCGCTGGCAGCGACCGTTGCCTTGTGCGGGGCATCTGCCAGTGGGGCTCGATCTCGTGGGCGGCCAGCGGCAAGTCCTACACCTGGATGCTCGATCATTATCAGCCCAACACCGAGCTCCGAACGCTCGCTTCCGCCGGCAGTGAGGCTGCCGTGCGACTGACCGGTTACGTGTATGAAGATCCCGAAGATAAAATCAACAGTGCCATCCCCGGCGCCACGGTACGGCTGAGTGACGGTCAGCAGGCCACCTCCGGGGCAAACGGCGCGTATAACTTCGATCGCGTGCTCCTCTCAGAGAGCGAGGTCACCATTGAGGCCAGCGCGCCCGGCTATCACACCGCCACCCTGGACAAGACCCTGGAGGCCGGCGTGACCAACTGGGGCAGCATCCACCTGGAGCTCGACCCGAACTGGGAGCCCGAGCCCGAAGACCCGGAAGATCCCGAGCAACCTGGCGATCCGGCCGATGCCGGCGGTGATGCTCCGGACGTCGGCGTGGCCGATGTGGGCGTCGACGATGCCGGGCTCGACGACGGCGGCACCGCCCGCCCCGAGAACCCCCGGGCGGGCGGGGAGTCGCAGATGAGCGTGTTGAGCGCCTCGCCAGGCGTAAGCGGGGGCTGCCAGGCGGCGCCCGGTCTTCCGGCGCCTCTCTTACTCACCCTTGTGCTCTTTCTGCTGGGCGTGCCGGGAGGTCGCCGGCGTTAACGTGAAGGGCGAAATCCCCTGAGAAGACAGGCATTTAGCCTGCAAAAAAGCCCCGATCCGCCGGATCGGGGCTTTTTTCGTACAAGGATGACGAGGCTCAGTCCGCCGCGTTGAGCGCGTCGCTCAAATTCACGCGCAGCGCCTCGGCCCGCTGGATGCTCTCGAGCTCTTCATCCTCAAGCTCGCCCTCACCGAAGATCGCCGCGCGTTCTGCGGCGCGCGAGCCCTGGGCGAGCGCGGAGAGGGCGCTCTGGCGGCGACGCTCGTCGTCGGTGTCGAGCTCCACCCGGGAGTTGGAGCGGCCCGGCTCAAAGGTGCCGTCGGGTCCGATGATGATCTGCGCGTCGACCGCACCCAGGTCCAGAGTCTCAATGATGTCGCTCAGGCCGCCGAGCTCTGGCGAGACGCGCAGGTAGAGCAGGGTGGTGTGGTTGGCCTGCTCGGTGGAGACGAGCTGTTCGCTGATCATGTCCACAAGCTCGCTCATCCCCACGCCGCGAGCCACCGCTTCGGGGGCGTGCGTATGCGTGAAGGGCTGCAATGCGGGAAGTGTGAGCAGGTTGAGGGTTGGCGAGATGTCGCGCAACGACGCCGCGAGCGCCACGGCAAGGCGCAGCGCGCTGGCCTGCTCCCAGGGAGTTGCTCCGGCCACCACACGGGTGTCCGCATCATCGAGAAGTCCCGTCATATCGAGCACGTGAAGGGGGCCGTGATCGTCGAGGAGCTGCGCCCGCACGCGCCGGCCCATCGCGCCGAAGAGCGCCAGGGGAGTGTCGATCTTCTCGCGGGTATCGATGATCAGGTTGATGCCTCCGCGGGCTAGCGGCGCGACCAGGTCGAGCACCTCCACGCCCAAAGCGATGCGTTCGCGCCGACCATCGAGTTGGCTCATCGCCACACGCTCCGGCCACAGCGGGGTGGTGCCTTCCGACTGCGGCACGATCAGCGCTGCCTCAAGCTCCACCACCTCGCCAGGCGCCACGCCCAGCGCGGCCTTCTGGCCGCTGGCCTCAACGCTCAACCCGGGCTCGCACCACTGGGGCCAGTGCGGCGTCCACAGCCGGGCGCGACGCCCTCCCGGATGCGCCACCACCGCCGCATAAACGGTGGGGTGGTCGGGGTGTTTCAGCGCCACAGCGTCGCCGAGCGCAGCGAGCGCGTCGCCCATAAAGGCCACCCAGGTCTCACCCTCGCTTTTTTCAAGGTGAGGTGTGGGGGGCTGGTAATCTTCGAGTTCAGCTCGCATCGTCCACCTCTCGCGCAAAATCGATCGTCCAGCCAAACGTGGCGATGAGCTCTTCGGCCACGATCTCGAGTGCCCCTAAGGTGTCATGGGCCATCTCGCCCACCTCCACGAAGTCGCGAAACGCCCCCTTATCGGGGGCGTCCCAGAAGTGCGGGCTGGCCCGAAGCTCGACCTCAAGCCCGCGCACGGTCTGCCCGAGCGCTTCAAGCTCGTCACGCAGGTGATCGAGGTCCACTTTGCGCCGGTCGGCGCGCACCTTCCAGGTTGGCATCGCGCTCCCGGCGCTCAAAGATCGTCATGAAGATGAGGATCGACGGGCTTATTCGTCGTCTTCCTCGAGCTCTTCCATCAGCTCGGCGGCCAGATCTTCTTCGGTGGCCAGCTCGCCACGCTCGCGGCGCTCCAGGCGCTCTTCGGCCCATTCGCGCAGGCTCTTGGCCTTGTCGTCGAGCGCCTGACGCAGAAAGTCCAGCCCCAGGTACTTCTCTCCGAGAATATAAGCGCGCTTGCGCACGGCGGTGTCGGGAAGATCGGCCGCTTTGCGCAAAAGCCCCAGGCGGATTTCTTCGGGGATGTCCTGCCACTGCTCGTCGAGCAAATCCAGCGCGCCGCTGGCGACCTGATCGCCGCCGTGACCGCGCACGGTGTTGGGCTTGAGCAGGCGCTTGAGCAGCTCCATCGAATCTTTGCCCAGGCGCGCCAGCCACACCACCGAGAGGCGACGCACGCCACCGGGCAAAAAGCGAATGCTGAGGCGATCCTGCTCCGCCGCGCTCGTCTCAATCGGGTGCTGATACTCGCCGCGGGGGAAGGGAATGGCGTGCTCCACCACGATCTGGCAGACCTCGCGCTTGAGGCTCTTGTTGAGCGCGGTAAGCTGCATGAGGTGGTCGAAGATCACGCGGCCCTGGTCGCCGATGGCCTCTTTGGCGGTGAGGATCATCAGCACAAGCTCGATCATCTGCTCGCGGCGGATCTGCGGATCGCGGAAGATCCCGTCGCAGGCCGGCATAATCAGCTCGGCGTCTTCGACGTAGTTGTTCGTCAGGCGCGGAAGCCAGATAAGTCCCTTGCGCAGCCCCAGATAATCGTCGTGGCTGAGCAGGCCGGCCTGGGCCAGCCAGGAGGTCAGCTGAAAGAGCCCCGGGCCGGGCTCCTGGCCCTGCTCCAGGTGCATGTTGATCTGCAGCACCGCGTGGCTGAGCTTCTCTTTGACGTGTGGCGAGATGCCCTCGGCGGCGACCACGCGCTGGGCAAACAGACCCAGGTAGTAGGGGTACTGAAGGTAGCGCCAGAGGCGTTCCTCGTTGCCGGAGCCGCCGGGATAATCCGTGCTGCTGGAGAGCGCAGCGGTCGCCATTTCGATGAGGCGAGGAATCTCCTCGTCGGTGGCATCAAGGTGACGTTGAAGGAAAATCGTCGTGTTCAAGGGGCTTCCTATCGGTTACGAGGTTGGGTGGCCGGGACCGGTGATGGACTGCATCCACCGGCGACTCCGAAGGTCTTTCGGGGGTACAACCCGAGCCAGGGGGCACTTATTCAGAAAGCAGGGGAGAGCAGGAGCGCCGTTGAAAACCGGGCCTTAAAGCTCGCTCGGATAGCACGCCTGAGGCGGACTGACAACCAGGGCGACCTGGTCTAAGATTCCGGCGGGCAGGTCCCCGCGCTGAGGAAGAGGCAGCCGGGGCCGGCTGTTCCCCTCGCGCCCCAGACGGTGTGGACCCGGCAGGAGAAGTTATGGATCAGGACGACAAGTCGCAGGTGGAGTCGGTGGAAGACGTCGATGTGGACGCCGCGCTCGATGAGCTGCGTGCCGAGGAGCATCGCCGCCTGCTGCGCACCGCCGTGCTCACCCTGATCATCGCCAGCGCGCTGGGCTTTGTGGGCTGGTGGATGGCGACCAACACCGACACCCTCTTTCGCCCCAACCTCCAGGTGGAGGCTGGCGAGCAGGAGGTGCTCGCGGTGACCAACGATCCGGTCTGCCGGGGCATCATCGATCAGGTTACTGCGATCGCTGCCGATTATGAGGAGCGCGAGATCTTCATCGAAGAGAACGTCCTCGGTGATGATGAGGCCAACGTCGATCAGGTGCGCGAAACGGCTGCGGCTTTTCGCTCGCGCCACCGCGAGGTCTCCGAGCAGGTCGAGGGCGCCGTGTTGCGCGAGCGCGTCTTTCGCCGCCAGCTCAACGACTGGTTCGGCTTTATGGACAACGAGTTTCGCATCTTAGAAGAGATGGCCGACCGCCAACTCAAGATCTTGCGCGGAGAGGACGTCCCTGAGCCCGAGGGCGCCTGGGTCAATATGCCGAGCCTGCGCGACCGCGTCTTGTTGACCATCGACGAGAACTTCCACGCGTTCCGACTCTGGCATCAGGTCGGTCTGCACCCCTGCGGCGCGGCTCCCGAGGGGGTGACCCCCTGGACGCCGCAAGGCTGAGCCGGGGAGAGGGCGCTCAGGGCGCGCATGATCTGCGGGCGAACATGCGCTAGGGTATCTTCTCTTTGCGGATCCTCCTTCGAACGACTCGCCCTCCCGGATCGCCTCCATGATGTTATCAGCTCGTTTTGCCTCCCTTGCGTCATTGCTGCTCTGCGGCCTTCTCCTTGCGGCCTGCGAAGATCCGGTCAACCAGGTCGAAGAGCCTGTGGATGTGGGCGATGCGCAATCGGATGCGCCCCTGGAGTGCAATCCCGGTGAGGTGCTGGGCTGCCCCGGTCCCGACAGCGCCTCGCGTGAGGTCTGCAATGAGGCGGGCGACGGCACGCTTCTTATCGAATGTGCGGGAACCTCGGTGTGTCGGGAGGGCGCGTGTGTGGAGGTGACCTGTCGGCCCAACACGCGCCGCTGCACCTCGGAGTCGCAACCTCAGGTCTGCCGCCCGGATGGTGAGGACTACGTCTTTGAAGATGCCGAGAGCTGCGCCGAGGGCACCCGGTGCCAGCAGGGCGTGTGCCTGGATCGTTGCGGTCTGGCGGAGCAGTCCAACAGCTACATCGGCTGCGAGTACTGGGCGGTGGAGCTGGAGAACTCCGAGCTCTATCAGTCTGAGACAGGCACCATCACCGAGCCGGAGGAAGTGCGCGCTCCCTTTGCCGTCGTGCTCGCCAACACCGACCCCAACATCACCGCGCGCATCTCGGTGTGGGCCTCGCCAGACACGCACGCCGAGTTTGTGAGCTCACGGGAGGTGATGCCCTCACGGATGTTTCCCGGAGAGGAGATTGTCACCGTTTATTCCGAGGTGGTCGGCGCTGACGGCCAGCGCGTCGGCCAGCCTCTGAGCGGGGCGATCGATCAGGTGGAGCTTCCGCCCAACAGCACCATGACGGTGCTCCTGCCCAACCGCACCCTCCCGCGGCGCACCACCTCGATTACGCCCTTTGCCTACCGCGTCGTCTCCAGCGAGCCGGTGGTCGCCTACCAGTTCAATCCCTTCTGCTGCAATTATAACTACACCAACGACGCCAGCCTGCTGCTTCCCCGCGGCGCGCTCACCGAAAACTACATGTACCTCGGGCAAACGGTGTGGGCTGGAAACTCCACCTCACGCCTTCCTGTGCCCCGGCCGGCAACCTTGAGCGTGGTCGCGCTGGATGAAGATACTGACGTAACCGTGCAACTTCGCGCGCCGAGCGACACCGATAAGACCTTCGACGATCTGATCTTCGCCCCCTTCGATCTCGCGCGTATCAACGGGCCCGATGCCTCCGGTCGCATCACCTTCAGACTGCAACCTTTTGAGGTCTTCAACCTGGGGAGCCGCGGCATTCAGCCGGTCGAAGATATCAGCGGGGCGCGCATCACCGCCTCCAAACCCGTCTCGGTGTTCAGCGGACACAGCTGCACCAACGTGCCTTTCGACCGCTCCGCGTGTGATCATCTCGAGTCGCAGCTCTTTCCGCTGGAGACCTGGGGCACGATCTTCATCGCCTCCCCGCTCAAACTTCGTAACCCCGAGCCGCCCTCCGGCTCGCGCGAGGGCACCTACTGGAAGTTTGTGGCCAGCGAGAACAACACGGTCATTCAGACCGGCATCGCCATCAACCCGCCCGCCGCGCTGCCCCCCGGTGGCGAGGCCGTGCCGAGCTGCGCGTCTTTCTCCGACGATCCGAGCCAGGGCACGTTTGTGCTCAACGCTGGCGAGAGCTGTGAGTTTGGCACCCGCCACATGTTCCGGGTGCTGGCCAGCGCGCCCATTGCCATCGGCGCCTTCCTGAGCGGCCAGAACACCGTCTACGATCAGGTCAACTGGAACGATCGCGCCGGCGACCCGAGCTTCTTCTTGCTGCCGCCCGAGGAGCAGTACCGCACCGACTACTCGTTTCTGGCGCCGCCGACCTACCACCAGAGCTACGCGATGGTCACGATGGCGCCGGGCTTTACGATCACGCTCAACGGCGAAGAGCTCGACCCGATGAACTTTGACGCCGAGCTCATCGACGACGGCTCGCGCATGCGCGCCCACATCCCGCTGGAGCCGGGGCCCTACACGCTTGAGTCGCTCGTGCCGATGGGGCTTGTGGTCTACGGCTACGATAACTACGTCTCCTACGCCTATACCGGCGGCTTAAACCTGACCAAACTCAACGTGTTGGAGTGAGGCGCACTCGCCACGCTCAGGGGCTGCTCCCTGTGACGTTGAGGTCACATCTTTGCGCGAAGACCAGGGGGCGCATCATCGGGTTTGACCCGGGGCGCGCTTCGCGATAGACGGCGCTCGCCAGAACCCCCCCCGGTGCTTTTCAGGAAAATTGCCGCCATGTATCCCGACGATCCGCAACATTCGACCGCTCCGCCGATCGTCGATGGGCGCTACCGCCTCGACGCCCTGCTCAGTGAGGGCGGTGTGGGCACGATCTGGCGCGCGCAAGACCTGGTGGGGCGCCGCCCGGTCGCCCTGAAGTTGCTCAAGCCGGAAGTTGCGACTCTGCCGCACCTTCGCCGACGCTTCTCGCGTGAGGCCCGCGCGGCCAGCCGGCTGATGCACCCCAATGTGGCCGCGGTGCACGACCACGGGGTCGATCCCGACGGCAAGATGTTCATCGCCATGGAGCTTCTGGAGGGGCTGGTCGTCACCGATCTGATCCGCCAGGGACTCTCACTGGCGCTGATTTTGGAGCTGGCCGACCAACTTCTGGCGGGCCTTGCCCACGCGCACGCCCGCGGGGTGATTCACCGCGACTTAAAGCCCTCCAACCTGATGGTGGTCAACGCGTCGATCCCCGATAGCCTGGGGACCTTGAAGGTGGTGGACTTCGGCATCGCTACGGTGCTCACCGACGCCGACCCCCGCGAGACGGCCCACGGCGAAGTTGTGGGCACGCCGCGTTATATGAGCCCGGAGCAGGCCGGTGGGGAGCGCTCGCTCACCCCGCGCACCGACCTCTACAACGTGGGTCTGATCCTCTATGAGCTGATCTGCGGACGCCCGCCCTTCGGTGAGGAGAAGGGCCTGGCCGTGATGGCGATGCACGTGCATGAGCCGGTGCCGCCGATGATCGCCCGCCAGGGCTTGCACCTGCCGGTGGCGCTGGAGGCCTTCGTCTCGCGCGCGCTGGCAAAATCGCCGGCGCGGCGCTGGCCCTCGGCCGGCGAGATGCGCGTGCAGCTCAAAGCCCTTCAGGCGGAGCTCGCCGGTGATGCTCGCATCTATAACGTGCCCGCACCTCTGCCGCGCGTGCAATCCGGCGCCGGGCCCGATCGTCAGCCCACCGTCGAGGAGAGCATTGTGGGGCGTCGTCGCCTCAACCCGGTGGCGCAATCTCCCGAACATGATGAGGCGGTGGTCGGCCGCGACTCGTTGGCCGCAAGGCGGCAGGCCGATCTTCAGGCGCTCAACGCCGGGGTCGCCGGCCTCCAGCAGATCCCCTTTGTGGGGCGCCCCCGCGAACGCCAGCATCTTCAGGAGATCGCCCGGTCGGTGCGCAGCGAGCAGCGCGGCCGTATCGTGCTTCTGGAGGGCGAGGCCGGCGTGGGTAAGACGCGCCTGACGATGTGGCTTAAGGAGCAGGTTGAGGAGCAGGGCCAACTTCATGGCCATATCGGCGCGTTTACCCGCGGGGGCACCGAGGGGCTTCGCGGTCTGCAGGAGGTGCTCGACAGCGTGTTTGGCACCCGCGGGCAGTCGCGCGCCGAGGTGCAGACCCGCGTCGACACCTGGCTCACCCAGTGGGGCCACGACGATGGCATCGACGCCCGCATCCTGGCCGACTTCATGCGTCCGGCCGGAAGTCAGAGTGCGGTGCGCGAGGCCCCGGTGGCGCCCACCACCCTTTTTGCCACCATCCTGCGGGTGCTCGAGCGGGTGGCCAGCCGTCGACCGCGCCTGATCATCCTCGATGACGTGCATTGGGCGGGCCGCGAGCTGGGCGACTTCCTCGACTTTCTGGCCGTGGAGCTTCGCCACCGTTCCATCCCGCTGATGGTGATGGCCACCATTCGCTCCGAGGATCTTGGCGAGAACCCGGCCCTGGAGCGTCGCCTCACTGCGCTGAGCCGCTATGTTGGCGAGACGGTCGAGCGCATTCAGCTGGGACGCCTCAATGAGGACAGCGGCTACGAGCTGATTCGCCTGGTGCTGCCCGTCGATGAGGCGCTCACGCGTCTTATCTACGAGCGCTCCGGGGGTAACCCGCTGCACCTCGTCTTATTGTTGCGCTACCTGCGCGACGAGGGGCTGATTCGCCCCGATGGCGAGCGCTGGGCCACGGCCGATGTCGAGGCGGTGCGCGAGGCGGTGCCGCCCAGCCTGGGCGATCTTTTTGAGGTTCGCCTCCAGCAGATTGAGGCCCGCTACAGCCGCCACGACAAGCTTGGTGAGCTCCTGCAGCGCGCGGCCATCGCCGGCCCCAGGTTCACCTACGAGGTGCTGCGCGAGATGGTCGAGCGGGAGGGCGACGCCGAGCGCCTGCGCTTCTTCGACGAAGATCTCGATCACCTGCTCAGCGAGGGCATCCTCATTGAGAGTCACGGGCGGCGAGAGGACTGGTACGCGTTTAGCCACGGGTTGTTGCGAGATTATTTTCTTAAGCAGATCGGCGGGGCGTTTCGGGCGCGCCGGCTGCATCGGCTCGCTGCCGAGGCTCGCGAGGCCGTTTACGGGGAGCGCGCCGGCGCGCACGCCGCCGAGATCGCCGCGCACTGGCACGCCGCCCGCGATCTGGAGCGGGCGCTGACCTGGTACATTCGCGCCGGCCGCACCGCCTCGCGCGCGGCCATGCTCCGGCAGGCCGCCGTGGCTTTTGAGGCCGCGCTCACCATCATGGACGAGCTCCTGGAAGTCGGCTCCGAGCGCGGCGATCCCCCGAACTTCGCCCGCCTGGATGCCCGCGCACAAGATCTGGGCTGGAGCGGCACCGACTACGTCGACACCTTGATGCGCCTGGGCGATCTTTTTGAAGGTTTTGGTGAGTTTCCCGAGGCCGAAGCCTGCTACCGGCGCGTGGTGCGCCTGGTGGGCTCCTGCAGCGCACCGCCGCCCGAGGCGCTCAGCGCGCTGGCCGGCTGCTGGCTGGGGCTGGGCCATGTGGCCTGGCAGCGCGGCGACTTTGAGGCCGCCCGTTGGGCCTTCAACCGCGTGCGGGACGAGGTCGCCACCCTCCCTGAGCTCGCCGGCATGCGTGATAACGCCACCCGCGGGCTGGCCCGGGTCGCCTGGCATCGCGCCGACTACGCGCTGGCCGTCGACCTGGCCACCGACGCGCTGCACAGCGCCGAGGGCCGCGGCGACGACGCCGGCGTGGCTCAGTCGCTGTGGATCCTCGGAGAAGTCGCCAGAATTCAAGGCGAAGGCGACGCCGCCCGCGATTATTACGGCCGATCGATGGCCCTGAGTCAGGCCAGCGATCAGCCCTCCGAGGTGGCCCGCAACCTGCTCAGCCTGGCGCAGCTCGCCCGCTTCCAGAAACACTTCGACCAGGCCGAAGAGCTCTACCAGCGCGCCCTTCGCCGCTACGAGGCCCTGGGCGATCGTCGCGGCGCCGGCCAGTGCTACAACGGCCTGGGCGACGTGGCCCGTTTCCGCGACAGCTACGACGCGGCCCGTCGCTTCTATGAGCGTGCGCTGGCCACCTACCAGAGTATCGGCGCGGAGCTCGACGTGGCGCTGGTCTACACCAACCTGGGGTTGACCTCGATCGCGCTCAATGACTACCCGGCGGCCGAAGACTTCTTATGCGCCGCCCGCGAACGCGTGGCCGACGAGGAGTACCCCTATCTGCAGGCCGGCGTGGAGTACAACCTGGCGCTGGTCCGCGCGTTGCGCGGCGAAGATGACGACGCCGAGACCCTGCACCGGGTGCTGGAGCTCTCGGCGCGTTTTCCCATCCCCGATCTCGACTACGCCCAGCCCCTGGAGCGCCTGGCCCGACTGCGCGCCGACGCCGGCCATCCCGATGAGGCGCGCGCGCTCTGGTTGCGCGCCCGCGACATCTACCGCGAGCTGGAGCTTGAGGGAGATCTGGCCCGCGTCAACGCCCAGATCGACGAACGCGTCCCGACCGAGTGAGGCCGAGACGCGTTCTGGTGTGGCGCTAATGGCTTGAAAAGGTTGAGCTTTATTCGCCGGGAATCTGCCCCAGGATGCGACGAACCCCGGTGACCGCGCGGTACATGCCGACGTGGCGGTAGACCCCGGGCTGGCCGACGATGGTCAGAAAGAGCGGCTCGCCATCAACCTCAAAGCTCTTCACATGGATCGCGTCGGCCTCAATGCCCGGCACGAAATGCGGCATGCGCGCGAGGATGCGCTCGCGGTGGCCCTTCTCGGTGCTGCGGCAGAGCAGCGGGGCGTAGGCCGCCAGGATATCCGACTCGGCGGTGTCGCCGGCCTGGGCAATCACCAGCCCGCGGCTGTCGCCCAGGGTGAAGTTGCGCAGCTGCTCGCGCTCAAAGATGTGCTCCAGCTGCAGCGTCAGCGCGGTGATGGTCTGCGTGCTGCGCTTGCGACGGCGTTCCAGGTTGACAGGCAATGCGCTCATGATCCGCTCCTTGGATGGTGCCGCCCGGCGTCTGGCCCTCATCCATGGGGGCGGCTGCGCTGCTGATGGCGGCGGTTCCTCGTGATGGCGTTCGCACGGTGATGAGCTCCCGGGCCGGCATCCTTGCCGCCATCGATCGGGAACTTCTTTCAAAGTCGCTCATCCTTGAGCAACCCGGCTGTCTGACCCGGGACAACATCCCTTGCCGTGACTCGCCGTGGAACACCGTCAGGCTACGGCAGGCCCGCCGGGCGTCAAAAAAATTGATGGGTGTGTGCTTTCTGCGCGCTGGAATGCTCCTTGCAGCGTTGTGGGGGGCGTGCAAATGTTGTCGCTTCGGTGTATGACACAGCCTTAAGGCCCCCGCGCCGATACAATCATAACGACCCACCTGAGAGATAGACGATGGCCCCGAACTCCAGAGCGCTCGCCAGCACCACCGCGGCCGCGCTGATCCTCTTCAGCGCCCCGGCGTTCGCGCAGTCCGCTGCGACCACCGCCGGAACTGTCGATACGACCGACCCGACCGAGATCAATGAGGCCGAAGAGCTCGCAGAAGAGGTCGATGAGAACATCGACGATGAGCTCGACGATCTTCTCGGCGAAGAAAAAGACGATAAACCCTGGTCGTTGGGAGCCTCGCTGGGCTTCTCGGTGGGGCAGGGCACCTTTGTGAGCGTGGCCAACGACTCGCCATGGGCCGACCAGGTCGACGACGGCAGCCGCGCCTACGATCGCGTCAGCATGCGTTTCGGCGTCAGCGGTAGCTATAAAGTTCAGGACTTCAGCTTCTCGGGTAGCCTGGGCTTCAGCCAGGGTTTGACAGCCAACAACGGCATCAACGGCTCGTACGAGACGCGTCTGGGTGACCTGGGCCTGAGCGCGGGCTGGAAGGGCTGGAGCTTTGAGTCGACGGGCATCTCGCTTCGTCCCTCGCTTTCGGTGGCGCTGCCGACCGGCCGCACCTCGCAGGTCTCCACGATGCTGCTCTCGACCTCGGTGGGGCTGAGCCTCTCCAAGACCTTCTTCAAGCGCCTGACCCTGGGCGCCTCGCTGGGCGGCTCGCGCACCTTCCACCGCTACACCTCGCCAGTGATGGACATCGACGACATCGGTGAAGCCAACGCCATCTACCGCTACGACGGCAGTGAGGCGGTCGAGCCGGGTCGTTTTGCCGTGGGCGGCATCAACACCCCCTACTCGCTGAGCACCGGCCTGAGCGCGAGCATGCGCTTTCCGCACAAGCTCAGCCTGAGCATCGGCTACTCGCTGAGCACCGCGTGGTCGTATCGCGTCAACGAGTCCGATGAGTTCAGCTCGCAGTACGAGTGTCGCGGCCTGCGCTGCGCCGGGCAGGGCGCGGCGGGCTCGGTCTCGCTGAGCTACCCGATCACCGACTGGCTCGGCGCCAGCCTGAGCGCGCGCACCTTCGGTGGTCCGCGCACCCCCGATCAACGCTCGTTCGTCTTCCCCTTCTGGAACTTCAACGGGGCGGCCACCAACCAGAGCTCGATCGCGCTGGGCTTCAACGGCAGCTACTGATCGCCTGACGGCCCTCGGGTTGAGGGCCATCTAAGCACACAAAGAACCGCCGCCCTTTTATGGGGCGGTGGTTTTTTTGTGGTGACTTCGGTGCGCGTCTCACGGTGAGTTGAGCGACCAGTCGTAGTCCATAAACACGATGTTGACCGGTGAGGCGTCGTCATCCTGAAGACGCGCGCGGATGGCCTCCGTCGTGTAAAGCTCCACGTAATCGACGAGCTCGGTGGTGCTTCCCTCAAAGGCCGGGTCGATGAAGTCGCCGCCGTACCAGTCCATGATCTTTGTGAGGTAGAGCGTGTCGCCTTCGATGCGCGCGAACTTCGGGTCGCTCAGGCTGGCGCGGGTGCGGGCGTCGAGCTGGGCGTTGATCTGCGCGCCGGTGTAGGCGCTCTCGGCCAGATGCGGGCAGCTGCGTGCGGCGCAGTTCACCGCGAAATGAATGCGCGGATCTTGATAGAGCGGTCGAATCAGCCCGTGCTCAATCTCATCGAGGCTCAGCGTGTACCCGGCCACCTCGCAGCGGGGCTTGCCCCAGGGATCGTCGATGTCGCGGATGGAGTCGACGGGCAGGTTGTCGACGATCAGGCGCAACGTGCAGGCGTTATAAGCGTTGATGAGCATCGCCAGCTGCTCATCTTCATCAAACGCGGTGGCGTCGATCTCGGCCAGCGCGCTCAGGTAGGCGTCGAGCTCAGCGCGGTCGTCGCTGAGCCCCTGGTAGTCGACGTGGCCGGCCTCCGCGTTGACATGCGTGCTTAAGAGCGTGTCGAGCGCGCTGTGATCAAAGCTCTGCGTGCCGGAGCGCTGGCCTGTGCGAAGCTCGTCGACCAGGGGGCTGTCGATGAGCTCGGCGCCCGGGGCGCTGCACGCGCTCAAGAGCAGGGCGGAGAGCAGGGCGGGGGTGCGAAGGGACACATCAACCTCGGGGGCAGCGGGGACGGCATCAGCAAAGATGTCAGCAGATCTAAACGCCCCGCATCTTAAGGCAACGCCTCGGGTGGGGAGGGGACTGTGATGTGAAAGAGGTAGTCGCGCCAGTGCTCTCGCATATGCGTGAAGTATGGCGAGTTGCGCGCGCCCCAGCGGCGCTCCAGCCGACTCCAGAGGTCGTGGAGCACCGGCTCAAAGAGGTGCTCGCGCTCCAGAAGATGCTCCCAGATGGCCTGCGCAATCGGGTAATACGACCAGTGCCAGCGCTCCTCCATATGCGCAAAGGTGTGCGCGGAGGCGGTGGGGCCAAAGGGCTGAAAGAAGCCGTAATCAAGCGCCTGACCATCGAGCCAGAGCCAGGCATCAAAGAGCTGTGCGCCCTCTTCAAAAAGTCGCGGGTTGAGCCCCAGGATGTCGAACTCCGTGCCCCAGTGATGCCGCGAGAGGGCGGGGGCGGCGCTGGCCAGCAGGATCTCCTGCTCGCGCTCCCCGGGGCTGAGCTCCCCGAACCAGCAGCGCTTATGACGCTCATTCTCGGGCTTCCAGGTATGACCCGGGGTCAGGCCGCAGCGCTCCGCGGCGCGCTCGGAGATCTTGTTAAACGAGCGCCCCGTAAAGCGCATCTTCCGGTACCAGATAAAGCTCTGGGAGCCCATATCGCGATAGTCTGAGCGCAGCAGCGCGCCCAACACCTGCGACATAAAGCGCGGGTAGCGCTGCAGGTGTTCAGCGAGCTCGGCCTGTGTGCCAAAACGCCCCCCGAAGGTGCTGCGCAGGCTTAAAACAAGGCGAAAACCGTGGTCGGGCTCGGCGCTCGCGAGCACCATCGCCTCAACCATGCAGCGAAGTTGCGTGTTGGCCTCGGCCAGCGCGGCCCGCGGGGGGCGTCGCTCGCCAAGGATCCACGCTTCAAGCGCAGCGGGGTGTGTGATCGAGAGCAGTCGCACCGCCTCGCGCCAGCGCGCCTTGCGCTCGGCCAGGTGGGTGGGCTGGTGCAACTCCAGGCAGCGCTCGGGCGCGCGAAGTTCCAGCGCGTCGAGAAGATCCTCCGGCTCCCAGCCCTCGTCACGGCTGCGCTCGACCAGCGCGCGCGCCCGCAGGCTGAGCCCCGACCACGTGGCGATCTCCAGCGCCTGACGGCCGACTTCCAGCCCCACCGAGTGCGCTTGCTCGCGGGTTTTGCTACGATGCGCCTCATCATCACGCGTCGGCGGCGATGCCGCTGCAGAGCCGACCAGCAGGCAGCCGAGCAGCAGCAATGCGATCGCCCCTATGCCCCGCCAACCCTCTCTGAAGTGCGCGTCTTTCATCCGGCGTTGCCTAACACAGCGAGCGAATTGTGTCGAATCTTCGAACTCGGGTGCTGCTCATCTTCATCGGCGCGATGTTCCTATGGGGCGCGCCCGAGCGGGCCTTCGCCCAGAGCGCGCCGCAGGCTCAAACAACTGAGGAAGAGGGCGCATCGGATACCGCGCCACAGGAGCAACCCGCCGCTGAAGAGGCCTCCGATGATGCGACCTCGGGAGCCATCGTGATCGAAGGCGTGGCGCAACCTCGGGGCGTCATTGAGCTGCCCGGCCTCGGCGACGACGCCGGCGAAGGCGACGAGGCGGCCCCCGGCGGACTGGTGATCGAGCGAGGGGCCGCCGGCGTGGGCGGCAGCGGCTCGCGCAGCATCCGCCTGAGTTTTGAGCGCAACGGCGCCTCCGTTCTTGTGCCGGCGAAGGTGGGGCGGATCGACGTCTATTTTGTGCTCGATACCGGCGCGAGTTTCACCACCCTGACCGCCGAGGTTGCCCGGCAGGCGCGCGTCACCCCTGACGCGACGGCGCCCACTACCCTGATGCAGACCGCCGGCGGGGTGCGTCAGGCGCAGTTCGGCCTGATGACCGCGCTGCAACTTGGTCAGACCACACTACGGCAGGTCAGCTACACGCTCTGCGACGCCTGCGGCTTTGGCACCTACCGCGATCGGCCCGTGGCGGGTTTGCTGGGGCTAAACGTGCTGGGGCGTTTTCAGATGAACCTGGATACGGCCGCCGGTGAGGTGGAGCTTTCCCCCAACCCCGACTTTCGGGATCAGAGCGCCGATATGCGCCCCTGGCTCACCTACCAGATCAAACCCCACCAGGTGCACCTCGACCGGCGCTCGTTGCCGCGCCTGGCGGTGGAGGTTCAGAACGCATCACATCTTCAGGCGCAGCAGGTCGTGGTGGAGTTTCGCTGCCGTCTACAGGATGGCAGCGTGGAGCGGGTGCGAACCCGATCCATCACCGTACCGGCGAAGTCGACGGCCGATACCGAGCTGGCCCAGAGCGTCTCAGCCTGCCGGGGATGGCAGGCTGAGCTGGTCGAGGGTTTCTGGCGTTGAGGCCAGTTTGTCTTGCTCAGTGGCTGTTGGCCGCGACATCGTCGGGCAACGCCACGTTGATGGCCTTGGGATACTTCTTGCCGTCATTGCCACCGTATTGAAAGTCGACCGGGATCACCTCGCCAGGCACATAGGCCGGCAGTCGGGCGCGAAGATCATCGTCGACAACGTTGGCGATGTGGAAGAAGAACTTGCGCTCATCGTCGGTCTGAATGAAGCCAAAGCCCTTGTCGGTGAAGTAGGCGATGACCCGACCGCCGAGGTCCTGACCGATGTCGAGCTCATCATCGAAGGACATGCGCTGGAGGCGCTCGACGTTTTCTTCGAGATCGAAGAAGTGGAAGGAGCAGTCCTCGTTGATGCGAATGCCGATGGCCTTGACCTGGGCGTAGCGTCGATCAAAGAGAAAGGAGAGGCACGCACCAAAGGCCACGAGCAACCCGCCCGAGCTCAATGAGGTGTCGGCCAACTCCACGTAGAGGGCTTTGAGCACGATCCCGCGGCGCGCGGCCTGCAGAAAGTCCTGCTGCTCCTCCAGGTTGTCGATCGAGCCGGTGACGTGCACCCCCAGGTTGACGTGGGCGTGGACGTCCTCAAACCCGGTGATCATAAAGTCGAGGAGGTAGCGCTGCCGGAAGTTATCGTCATGATCGACCCTGGCGCCGGCACGCTCGGAGTACTGGCGCAGCGCATCGGCCAGATCGATATTGGTAGGGTTGGTGGAGAGCTTGCTGGTCACTTCATCTCCGATCGCCATAGTATCACCTCACAGCAGCGTTCAATGCCTTCGCGCGTCGCGCCTTTTTCGCCCTCGCCGAACTGCGTTGAGCGAGGCGCTCTTAGAGAAGATAAACAGCCCGAAGACGCTCGCCAGTCGTTTTTGGCGACGGCCACACGACGTACATACCTAATAAGAAGGTCGCCGCGAAGATCATTCCCCTTTGTCAAGAAGCCTGCGATGACACCCAATTTCCCGGGCGTCTGAAGCGAGGCTCGCGCGAAGAAGATCGGAATGCGGCGGGTTGGCCCGGCGGTTCAACGCCCCCGAAGGTGGGGATGGTGACCGCCACTCAGCCCGCGACCCGGGGCGATCACGCACCACGCAGCAGGACAGCTTTCTATGACTCAACTTCACGCCCACGACGATCCCGCAGCCGCCGAGCTCTTGCGACAGGCCGAGGAGCATCGCGGCTATGTGCGCGCGATCGATCAGCGCCTGGCCAAAACCTACGGCCTGGGCGGCATGCCCTTTTTTATCGTGCTGGCGGGGCTTCCGATCCTCGCGGCGGTCTTTGGCTGGTGGACCTCGGCGATGCTCTGGATCCCCGGCGTCACCCTGGCGCTGATCGTGCTCTACGTGGGCCGAAAGGCCATCTACGAGCGGCGCGACCGGATGCGCGAGCAGGTCGAGACCTACGGGGTGACCAACGGGGTGGCGATGAAGCGCATCGCCGAGCATTTTCGCGCCGAGGGGGAGTACAGCTTCTTTGTCGCCCTCTACGACGAGCGCTCCGCACCCGCGCTGGAGGTCAATGACCGGGCTGAGCCGGGGGCGAGCGTATGAATGGACTTCGTGATGTTCTGGAGGCGGCCGGGCCGATGCTCTACCCGGTGGCGCTCGTCTCGCTGGTGGGGGCGGCGCTCTTTTTTGAGCGCCTGGTAGCTCTGCGCCGCGCGGCGGTTGCGCCAGCGGGGCTGGCCGAGCGGGTGCGAAAAGCCGCCCGCGCCGGCGACCCCTCGCAGCAGGCCGCATCCGAGCTCTGTGAAGGCCCGAGCGCGGTGGCCGCGGTGCTCGGGGAGGGGCTTCGCTTTGCGGGCTGTGAGCGCTCTGAGATCCGCGAGGCCATGGAAGATCGCGGACGCCGCGAGCTCGCCCACCTGGAGCGTTTTGTGGGCGGCGTGGGGGCGCTGGCCACCGTGGCGCCCCTGCTCGGGCTTCTGGGAACGGTCACGGGCATGATCCGCGTTTTTCAGGCGGTGGTCGATGACGCCGCGCCTAAAGGCATGGTCGACCCGACGCTGCTGGCCGGGGGCATCTGGGAGGCCCTGATCACCACGGCGGCCGGGCTTGCCGTGGCCATCCCCCTCTACCTGGGCTACCGCTACCTGCTGGGCCGCGTCGACCGCTGGGCCACTGAGCTTGAAGAGGCCGCCGCAGGTCTCCTCGATGTGCTCGCTCCGCCTTCCGCGGCGGCCGCGCGCGCCGCGGCCTCCGGTGCGCAGCAGGCCAGCGCACAGGGCGACGACACCGCTCACCGAGGCGCCGAGATCGCCCCGAGTGAGGCTGTGTGATGGCGCTATTGAGGTCGTTTGTCTCGTGTTTTCAAGGGGTTATGGGGCTGCGTTCGCTCGGCTATGAGCGATGCTCCGGCGTCGCGGGCTGGTTGGCGCGCGGCGACGAGGGGAGCAGCGGGGGGCCGGAGCGATGAATTTTCGAGCTGCCCGAAAAGGTCGGCGCCGGGTGGAGGCGACCCTGGAGCTGACGCCGCTTATCGACGTGATCTTCCTGCTGCTGATCTTCTTTGTGATGACCACCGCCCCGCAGAGCTCGCCACTGGAGCGCATCGGCGTCGATCTTCCCGAGGCGGCCAGCGGCGCGGCGCTCGATGAGGCTGAAGCCGAGCGCGTGGTGCTGCGCGTGGCCGCCGACGGCGCCGTCTTTGAGGAGCGCGAAGATGGGGAGCGCGTGTCGGTGGAGGCGCCCCTTGCTTTTCTGCAAGAAGTTCATGGCGAGCGCCCCGCGGCCACCGTCTGGCTTTTTGGCGATGAAGAGGCCGCCCACGGCGCGGTGATCCGCCTGCTCGACGCCGCCCGCGAGGTGGGATTTAAGAAGGTGCATATGGCGGTGCGGCCCGCGCAATAAGCGGCGATTTGCTGACCCACGGTCATCTCAAAAGCCGACCCACGGTCACCCTGAGCGCTGACCCCCGGCCGGGGTCGAATGCGCCTTCGTTGCGCTTTATCCTGTTGATAACAAAGAGGTATTTGCGATCTCCTTTCGGATGCTCCTCGCCGCCCGGGCCTTTTCTTGCCGGGCACCGACGCGATGTTAATCTGGGGGCCGAGAGCGCGCAGGGACGCGCGCCGAGAGCAAGAGGTTGCACGATGCGCCTGGGAGTCATTCTTACATTTGCGGCGGTGGTCTGCGGGCTGTTGTACTTCGTGCTGACCAACCCCTCGGTGGAGCGCCTGGAGGTGTTGCGCGCCGAGCTCGAGCAGCTTCAGGAGCAGAACGCCCGGCTCGCCGAAAAAAACCGCAAGCTGGAGCGCGAGATCGTGGCGTTGCGCGACGATCCGCGCCTGGCCGAGCGTCGGGCCCGCGAACGCGTGGGGCTTGCCCGCCCCGACGAGGTGATCTTCCAGTTTGAGACGCCCGAGGAGGCGCAGCGTGTGCAGGTGAGGTTGCGCGTCGACGCGGAGGGGCAGGCCGAGCTGGCCGGCAGGCCGGTGGAGGTTGGCGAGCTTGCCGGGGCGTTGCAGGAACTTCGTCAGGAGATGCCCCATTCGGAGCTCGTGGTGTGGATCTCCGAGGAGGTCGGGCCCCTGCTCCACCAGCAGATCATCGACGTGGTCGACGCCTCACCGATGGCGCCGGCGAGGATCGAAGAGTAGGTGACGCGCGCCAGGACCGGCGCGCCGCTCAAGGCTAAGGAGGCCGACGATGAGCACCCGAACAACGACACGACGACGCCCGAAACAGCCCGGACGCCAGGGCTGGGTGGTGGTGGGCGCGCTGCTGCTCGCCGGCTACGCGCTGGGCGTGCTGGGCCATGTGGCGCTCTTCGGGGCGCTCAACGCCCTCGGCATCATCGCCTCTCTGGCGCTCGCAGCCATGCTGTGGTTTCGGGGGCTGCGCGAGGGCGCCGCCGAGCTGGCGATCTGTCTGGGCGCGCTCGGCGCCGCGCTGATGATCTCGCGCCTTGCCGCAGGCCTGGGCGTGGAGCTCTTTGCGCTTGTGGTGCTCACGCTCGCTGCCATCGCCGCGACGCGCTCCAGCCGCGCGGTGGCCTGGAGCCTGGGCGCCGCGCTCAGCGTCGAGCTTACGAGCGCGCTGATGGGCACCGCCGACCCCCACACGCTCCGACCGGCCCTGGTCGAGGGTTTAAGCGAGGTCAGCCTCATACCCCTTCTTGTGCGCGCCACGTTGATGATCGCCGCCGTTGCACTCTGTTGGAAGGCCGTTGGTCGCCACACCCAGCGCGGTCGAAAGCGCGTTGAGGTTGAACTCAGTGAGGCTCGCGAGCAGATGCTCCAGGAGGCCCGTGAGTTCCGCCTGATTCACGCCGGCCGCGGCCAGGACGCCGTCGACCGCCGCCAGGCCGAGGAGCTGATTGTGCGCGGTGCGGTCGACGCCGTGCACCACACGATCTTTGTGACCCTGGAGCTCGTCAAAACCGCGCTCAAGGCCCACACCGTGGTGCTGCTGTGGTTTGATGTGCGCAATGAGCGCCTGCGCATCAAGGAGCTTGTCAGCGAGAGCGACGCGCTGGTCGACGGCGCCATCGACCCGGCGGGCGGCGTGCTCGGCGGTCTGACGCGCCAGCGCGAGACGCTGGCGCTCAAGGCGTTGCGCCCCGGCTTTCGGGGGCTGGCCTACTACCGCCACCCGCAGGATGTCACCGAGTTTCTGGGCGTGCCGGTCATCGAGAAGGGCCACCTGCGCGGGGTGCTCTGCGTCGACCGGCGGGCTGAGCGCGCCTTTGAGGCCGAGGAGATTCGGGTGGTGGAAGACGCCGCATCTTATGTGATGCGCGCGGTTGAGAATGAGCGCGTGGTGGCCACGATTGAACGGGCGCGCTTTGAGGTGAGCCGCTTCTTTGAGGCCAGCCGCAAGCTCAACGGGGTACTCACCCCGGACCAGGTCTACGAGGTGGCTCTGGAGAGCGTGGCGCAGATTGTGGCCTTTGATTTTGCGGCGATCACCCTCTTCGATGAGCAGGACGATCGCCACCATGTCGCCCGCGTCAGCGGCGATGGCATGACCAGTCAGGGAGGTTGGGACCAGGTGAGCTTCGCGTCAAACCAGGGCCTTGTGTCGATGGTGGTGAGCAACCGCCACTACCTGCCTTTTGGCGGGCATCTGCGCGATCCGGAGGCGGTGATCTTCGGGCCGGGCCAGTCTGCGCGCGATCTTCGTAGCCTCATCGTGCTGCCGCTCATCGTCCAGGATCAGGCCGTGGGCACGCTGGTCATCGGGCACCGTGAGGCCAACCAGTTCGCCGCAGAGCGCCGCGAGATGCTCGAGGTCATCGCCAACCAGGTCGCCGTCACCCTCCAGAACGCGCGCCTCTACGAGCGCATGGAGGAGATGGCCAGCATCGACGCGCTCACGCGACTTCCCAACCGCCGCACCTTCCAGACCCGTCTCAGTGAGGCGATGGCGCGCCATAAGCGCTCGCGTCGCACCTTTGCGGTGGTGCTCACCGACATCGATCATTTTAAATCGGTCAACGACACTTACGGACACCCCGTCGGTGACGAGGTTCTGCGCCACGTCGGACGCGTCTTCCGCGAGGGGCTGCGCGAGGTCGATATGCCCGCGCGTTACGGCGGCGAGGAGTTTGTGCTGGTGCTGGAAGACACCGACATTGAGGGCGCACGTCAGGTCGCCGACCGGCTGCGCGTGGCGATCAGCAAGCTGAGCTTTGAGACCGATAAGGGGCTTTTGCAGTGCACCATCAGCATGGGCATCGCCATTGGCCCGGTGGACACCGATCACGAGCACGCGCTGGTGGACCTGGCCGATCAGGCCCTCTACCATTCTAAGAAGAACGGTCGAAACCAGGTCACGGTCTACAGCGAGATGGTCGCGAAGACGGCGGCGGCGTAAGCGCCCTCGCCATGCGTCGATGAGACGCTTCAATCCTGCCGTGCCAGGGACCCGGAGTAGGCTAGATTCACCGCTGTGTTGATGTGGACCTCCCTCACCTGCCGAGGAATCATGAAGAAAAACTTTGTCTTCGATACCAACGTCCTGCTCCACGATCCGCGCGCCATCTTTGGCTTTGAGGATAATACGGTCATCATCCCGATCTATGTGATCGAAGAGATCGACACCTTTAAACGCGACATGAGCGAGCTGGGGCGCAACGCCCGGGAAGTCAGCCGCATCCTCGACGATTACCGCAACCGCGGCGATCTGGTCGAAGGGGTGGCCCTGGAGGGCGGCGGTTCGCTCAAGGTCAGCTTTGATCTTCTGCAGGATGAGTCGGTCAAATTTCTCGATACCAACAAAACCGACAACCTCATCCTGAGCGTGGCGCTGGAGGTGCAGCGCCGGCAGCCGGATGTGCCCTGCATCTTCGTCTCCAAAGACGTGAACCTGCGGGTGCGCGCCAACATCCTGGGCCTGGCCGCTGAGAAGTACGAAGAGCAAGACGTCGTCTCGGTGCAGGAGCTCTACAGCGGGGCCAGTGAGCTGGAGGTGCCCAACGGCTGGATTGATGAGCTCCATGAAAAAGGCCAACTCAGCGTCAACGTCGAGGAGCTCGCGCAATACCGCGCCGAGTCCACTCGCCGCCGCGGCGCGCACTTCTACACCAACGAGTACCTCTGGCTGCGGGCCGCCGGCGGCCCGCAGAACACGCTGGGGCGCCTCACGCTTGACGCCGAGACTGGCGAGGCGACGATTCGCCCGCTGAGCAAGTCACGCGACCACGTCTGGGGCATTCGCCCCCGCAACCGCGAGCAGGCCTTTGCTCTCGACGCGCTGCTCGACGACGACATCAAAGTCGTCACGCTCATCGGCAAGGCCGGCACGGGCAAGACGCTGCTGGCGATCGCCGCCGGTCTGCAAAAAGTCACCGAGGAGCGCAGCCACCATAAACTTCTCGTAAGCCGCCCGGTCATCCCCATGGGCCGCGACCTGGGCTACCTCCCGGGCACCATTGAGGAGAAGCTCGACCCCTGGATGCGCCCCATCTTCGACAACGTCGAATACCTGATGGGCATCAGCCACACCGACCGCCGCTCCGGACGCGGGGCCGATGAGCTCCGCTCGATGGGCATCATCGAGATCGAGCCCCTGACCTACATCCGCGGCCGCTCGCTGCCCAACCTCTACATGATCGTCGACGAGGCGCAGAACCTCACGCCCCACGAGGTCAAAACGATCCTGACGCGGGTTGGCGAGGGCACCAAGATCGTGCTCACCGGCGACCCCTACCAGATCGACAACCCCTACGTGGACAGCGAGTCCAACGGGTTGAGCTATCTGGTCAACCGCTTCAAGGGGCAGTCGCTCGCCAGCACCGTGACGCTCTTTAAGGGCGAGCGTTCGGATCTGGCGGAGATGGCGGCGAATCTTTTGTAAGGATTTTGATCGGGCGTCAGCGACGCGTTTTTCGGCATGAAAGAGCCGGCCTTCGGGCCGGCTTTTTTTATGTCAGCCGGAGCTCTAATCGCGTCGAAGCGAAAGGGGTGAAGAGGGCGTGTGGGGCAGGTTCTATGCGAACTTCGGCGGACATGGGAGCAGGTCGAAGTGGTGACCGAGGGTCAGGTCGAAACGTGACCGTGGGTCAGGTCAAGAGGTCTCGCAGGCATAAAAAAACGCGCCCCCGAAGGGGCGCGTTTTTTTAGCTCAAATCATCAAGAGATGATCAGGGAGCGCGGGTGATGTCGATTTGCACATCAAAGGTGCCTGTCGAGCCGAGCTCCACGCCATCGGCGAAGATGAAGTAGGAGCGCGTCTCGGCAGCCGTGTAGGTGATGGTCTCGGTGCCATTACCCTCGAAGACCTCATCGGAGCCTTCCAGGCAGCTCTGCGTCGCGATGGCCGGGTTGGTGCAGCCACGGCTCAGGTAGAGCGCGCCGTCGTACTGGCTGGTCATTGAGGCGGTGACCACATCACCGGGAGCCATCGGTACTTCAAAGACTACCTCACCACCGGCACCACGCCATCCGGTGCAGCTGATGCCGTTCGAGTCATTCAGCGGGGTGTAGGTGTTGCTGTAACCGGCGATGGCATCGGAGAAGCTGTAGGTATCGCCGGTAACGACGAAGGGACGCTCACAGGTGTCTCCTTCACGGTCCTGGCAGAAAGCCTCAACGTTTTCAGGATCGGACTCGTCGAGAGCGCAGCCGTAGTCGCACTCAATGAGTTCCTGGTTGCCGCGCTCGTCGCAGATCTCGATGGTGGTGCCACCGTTGATGCAGCGCTGCACGCTCAGGGCGTCACAGGGGGTGTCGAAGAAGTCGATCTCGATGGTGAACGCATCGTTGGCGCTGGCCGCCTGAACTTCGGTGCGGTCGACGATCAGGAAGTAGGTTCCGCCTTCTTCGGAGATGTAGTCGATTTCAGCGCCCGCACCGGTGTCGGCCTGCATGCAGGAGTTATCGACATTGGTGTCGTCGCATGCGCTGAGGAGATACAGCACTGCACCGGAGGTCACAGCCGCGTTGAGAGTCGCCTTGAGGCCCTGCGTCGGCGCCAGGGTAACTTCATACACCGCGTCGTTACCGTTGGTGTCCGACCCGCCGTAGCAATCCGCTTCGCTGGTAAGAACGAAGTCGGAGAAGAAACGCGGGGCTCCATCTTTGCCGAAGACATCCGAGATGGTGGTCGGGGCGGTGATGGAAAGTGCAGTATCACACGTTCCATTGGGCTGAGCCGGGCCGCCACACTGCGTTCCATCCGGAGTACAGGCGAAGGGGCAGGTGACCGAGTCGACGACTTCATCACCGGTCTCCGAGCAGGTCTGGAAAGCACCGTCGGCGCAGAAGGTGCTGCCCGGCGAGCAGACGCCCTGGCGAGTGTTGAGGCTCAGGGTGAAGGTGCCGGATTCGGTAGCGGAGGTGCCTGCATCGACGACCACGTAGTAGGTGCCGGCTTCTTCGACGAAGAACTCGACGTACTGATCTTCGGCTTCGCCGTCGAGGACGCCGACTTCGCAGGCGCCGCTGATGGTGTCGAGGCCGGGGCAGTCGCTCAGGATGTAGATGCCGGCGTAGACGTCGGAGACGAGCGTGGCTTCCAGGATGTCGTTGGCCTCAAGCTCCACGGCGAAGACCGCGTCGCGACCGCCGGGGACGGCGCCTTCAAAGCAGCCGCCCGGAGCGTTGAGCTTGTTGGTGATGTTGGCGAAATCACCCTCGTAGGACTCGCCCACAGCCAGGCTGATGGCGTCGACGCAGCGATCGCCACGCGGGGTGCCGCAGGCGCCGTCAGTGCAGCCGCCTTCGCAGCTGTAGAAGGTGGGGAAGTCGCCGTTGCAGATGCTCAGCGTGTCTTCGTCGAAGCAGCCCAGAACCGAGCCGTTATCCAGACCGTCGCAGACCGGATCTTCGATGTTGACGTCGAGCACGAACTCGCCCTCGTTGTCATCTTCACCGACGGCCTGAACGGCAAGGATGAAGGTGTCGGAAACAGCGGCGACGTAGGTGAGGGTCTCGGTGCCGGAGGCGCCGGCGATGTTCGCGGCGCGCTGGCAGTTGAGGTTGGTCTCATCTTCGGAATCTTCGGGCTGGATGTCGGGGCAGCCGCGGGAGATCCACATGGCCATGTCGGCTTCCGACGCCAGGGTCGCGGTGAGGCGCTGGCCGGCTTCAAGCTCCACGGAGAAGTAGCCGCTGCCGCCCACCAGATCGTCGTCGCGGCTGCTGGAGGAGAAGTTGCACTGGTCGCCGTCAAGCGAGCCGCCCGAGCCGTAGCGCACCTGAGCGTCGACACCCAGGTCACGCACGGTGCTGGAGTAGGTCATGCCTTCGGCGGCCAGGTCCACAGCCGCGCTGCAGACGGAGTTGGGGGCCTCGGCGCACTGGTCGGCCTCTTCACCGCAGCCGAAGGGGCAGAAGGGAAGCTGGCGGTAGGCGTTACCAAAGGCGTTGCAAACCTCGCGCTGGCCCTCGGCGCACACATAGGTGCCGGGCTCGCAGAGGGGCAGGCCGATGGAGAAGTCCAGCGTTGCGGGGTTATCCAGCGTGCCCACGCCGGTGTCGGCGATGATGGTCAGGGTGACCGGAGCGTCGGTCTCGTTGGTATAAGCGGCCGCGCGCACGAACTCTTCTTCGCCACGGATGAAGTCGGTAGCGGAGGGCTCCACGCAGCTCTCGACAACGTCGACGCACTCTTCAAGCAGGTAGATCGCGCCGTAGTCGACCGCGGAGGTCATCGAGACGGTGAGCTGCTCACCCGGGGGGACGGTCGCCTTAAAGGAGACGTCGGCGCCCGAGGTGTTGAAGAGGCGGTTGATCGGCACGCAGGCCGACTCTTCGGTGGGCTGGTAGTAGTTGGAGAACTCGGTCCAGTCGATCTCGAAGGAGTCGCCGTCGACGACTTCATAGGCGTCGGCGCAGCTGTCGGCTTCGGGAAGGATGCAGCGAAGTTCGGTGCCGTCGCAGCCCTCGCGGCAGTTGATGCGGGCTTCCTGGGTGCCGTCGGCGTTGCAGACGACCAGGGTGTCGCCGTCGCAGGAGCGGGCATCGGCCTCACACACGATGGTGGGGTCAACGCAGCTCACGCTGAGGTTGGTGCGATCGTAGACGCACTCTTCGTTCTCGGAGCATTCCGAGCAGAGGTCGGCTTCGGGCTGGCACTGGTTGGCCACGCACAGGTTGCCTTCGAGGCAGTCGTTGACCGAGGTGCAGACCTCAGCGTTGACGCACTCGCGAGCCGCGGGGTCGCACACGCCGGGCTGGCCGGCGCAGTTGAGCAGCGTACAGATGAAGGTGTCGCTGACGCAGCTGTCGTCGTAGCAGTAGCGGCCCGCCGAGCAGTCATTGTCGTCGGAGCAGACGCCGGGCTCGCCGCCGTCGGGCTCCTCGTCGCACTCGTCGACCGTCGGGTCGCACTCGTCGACGTCAGGGCCCACATCGGGCTCCTCACAGCTGTCACCCTCGCAGGTGTCGGGGTCGTCGACGTCGGTTTCGCCGCCGCCGCAGGCGGTGGTCAAAGAGAACGCTAATGCCAAGCTGATTACCGCGAGGCGGTATCGCCACCAAATTGCCATGGCTTCCATCCTGATGTGGGATTGTCTGAGCGTGTGGAGCTTTACGTTAGTTTCGGGGCGCTCGACGCGGTGAGGCGCGAGCTAAGGATCGAAGTCTGAGCGCCTGGTGGTGCGTGTGGCGCTGGGAAAGGCTCCGAACAATGCGCTCAGAATTGGTTAATCGGGGGGAGACTGTCAAGCTACATCCGCCCGGCCTTGTGTTTCGGGGCGTTGCGAGGTGGCGGGGGGCCGAGAGCGGTGGCGCCGGGGGCCAGACGCAAAAGACGCCCGCCGGCCGCGGCCGGGGGCGTCTTTAGGCGTTGCATCGAGCGAGATGTGCCGCTGCGCGATGATCAGCGCAGCGCTTTTCCGAAGATCTTTTCTTCGACGATGCGGTCGGCGATCACGTCGGTGGGAAGATCCTCGGAGCCGGCGCGGTCGAAGATGGCGAGCATCGTCTCGTAGATCTCAGAAGTCTTGGCCATGGCGCGCTCACGGTCGTAGCCCACGTACTCCTGGGCGACGTTGATGAGCCCGCCGGCGTTGATGGCGTAGTCCGGCGCGTAGAGGATGCCGCGGCGATGGAGCTCTTCGCCGTGGCGGTTCTCCAGGAGCTGGTTGTTGGCGGCCCCGGCGACGATCTTGCACTGCAGGCCGGCCAGGGTGGTGTCGTTGATGGCACCTCCCAGGGCGCAGGGGGCGTAGATGTCGCAGTCGACGGTGTGGATGGCGTCGACGCTCACCGCGGTGGCGCCCAGCTCGTTGACACCGCGCTCGACGGCGGCCGGGTTGATGTCGGCCACGGTCAGGGTGGCGCCGAGCTCGTGAAGTTCACGGGCCAGGCAAAAGCCCACCGCGCCCAGTCCCTGCACGGCGATGTGCACGCCTTCAAGGGAGTCGCGACCCAGCTTGAACTTCACCGCCGCCTCGATGCCGCGACGCACGCCGTAGGCGGTCACCGGGGAGGGGTCGCCGGAGCTGCCGGCGTCCGGGTCGTAGCCCAGCACGTGATCGGTGAAGCGGTGAGCGACGTTGATATCGTTGACGTTGGTGCCGCTGTCTTCGCAGGTGATGTAGCGACCGCCGAGCGAGTCGACAAAACGCCCGAACTCTTCGAAGAGGCGCTCACGCTGCTCGGCGCCCAGGTTTTTCGGGCGCATGATCACGGCCTTGCCGCCGCCGTGGGGCAGGTTGCTGATGGCCGCTTTATAGGTCATGCCGCGGCCCAGGCGCAGGGCGTCGCGGGTGGCCTCGGCGGTGGAGGGGTACTCGATGAAGCGGCATCCCCCGATGGCCGGACCTTGCTTCAGGTTATGAATCGCCACGATGGCCTGCAGGCCGGTGGCGGCGTCGGTTTTGAAATGAACTTCGCCGAAGTTCAGAGAATTGGCGTATTCGAAAAGGTCCACGAGCGATCTCCTCAGGCGTTGGCGTAGCGAGAAGCGTGCGGTTTATGTGAGCCGAGTTCACAGTCTCGGCCCTCCTGTTTCGGGGGCACTTATAGTGAGGGGGGTGGGGTTAGGCAAGGACTGTCGTTGACGCGTAGCGTCACGATGAGGCGGTGTTTGAGGGCGATGGCGCGACCGGGAAATCTGCCTGTCCCGGGTGCAACCCTTAAAGGGGATTATGCTTGACCGGGGATCGGGCGGTGGGGAAAGTTGTCGCGTTCAACCATGAGAAGACGCCGGCGTGCCTTCAGGCGCGGGCGTGCTGCGGGAGCGCGCGAAGATGACGACATCGGTGATCTGCACACAGTGTGGGGCGAGGAACCTTGCGACGCAGGCACAATGCCGACGGTGCAAGGCGCCGCTTGGTGAGGAGGTCGTGGCCACGGCTACGGTGCGCGGCACGCCGACCTCCACGCTGCTTCAGGAGCGCTGGGCGGTGCTGGGGCTGGTTCGCCAGGATGAAGGCGTGCGCTGGCAGGCCGGTCACGACGTGGAGCGGGGGAGCCCGGTGATGATTCAACTTCATCAGGGCGCTGGCGAGGCGATGCGGGAGGTCGAGGGGCAGGCGCGCTCCTTTGCCGAGCTGATCCACCCGGGCCTGTTGGACGTTGTGGGGGTGGTCCCCGGCGATGAGGGCGTCTCGGTGGTGATGGACTGGCCGTCGGGAGCGCGTCTCGACGAGCTGCTCGCCGCGCGGGAACGGGTGCCTCTTTGGGTGGCGCTGGCGCTGATGCAGGATCTGATCGAGGCGCTGCGCGCGATGCACGGGGCGGGCTATCGCCACGGTCGCCTCGATGCCTCGCGGGTGCTTGTGCGCGAGCAGGTTGACGGACGTCTGGGCGCCGCGCTCAGCGGGGTCTGGCTGGGGCCCGATGCGCCGGAGCCGGCGCAGGATTACCGCGCGGTCGCCCGGGTGTTCGGCCAGATGCTCGGCGTTCAAGAGCGGGGGCCCGAATCCGATGTGGCCGGCATGGTCCTCCGTGAGATCCAGGGGCGCGTGGGAGAAGATGCAGGCGCTGGCATCGCCGGGCTGGTGGCCAGGATGTTGGCTCAGGATGCGGCCCACAGCCTGATCAACCCCCGCGAGATTCTGGGGCAAATCGAGGCGCTGCGCGCCTCGCTTGATTACGAGATGATGTGCGCGGTGGAGGCCGGACCCTTTCTGCGCGGGAGCCGCGAGGATGACGAGGCCGCCCGCCGCGAGGAGCAGCCGATGAGCAGCGTGGAACTCTCGGCCTTTTATATCGACCGGGCTCCGGTGAGCGCGGCGCAGTTTTTTCGCTTCGCCTCCGAGACCGGGCTGAAGCTCGATGAGGAGTGGTACCAGTTTAACGCCCCGCGCGGGGCCGGGGAGCTGCCGGTGGTGCACGTGACCTGGCGGGAGGCCTACGAGTACGCGCGCTGGGCCGGAAAGCGCCTTCCCACCGAGGCGGAGTGGGAGAAAGCCGCCCGCGGCACCGATGGGCGCACCTACCCCTGGGGGGATGCGCCTCCCAACGCGGAGCTTGCGCTTTATGGCGAAAATCCGGCGCCCGGCGTCCCCGGTGAGCGCAGCGCGGGGCGCAGCCCCTACGGCGTCGAAGACATGGCCGGCAACGTCTTTGAGTGGGTCGCCGACTGGTACGAGGGCACCTACTACAACGAGGCGCCACCGCGAGATCCGGGCGGCCCGAGGCGCGGCACGCGCAAGGTGCTGCGCGGGGGCTCGTTTGCGCATCCGGAGTTTGCGCTTCGCTGCGCGACCCGCGGGCGCTACGAGCCCGGAGAGCGCCGCGCCAATCACTCCTTTCGCTGCGTGTGGTCGCTGCGCGATCCGCAGCCGCGGTGACACTTCGTCAGGGGGCGACGGGCTCTCTTAGAGACTGACCGAGGCTCCTGACCGAAGTCCAAAAGGTTGCGAGATCTCGCGCTGAGCGCGGGTTTGCAGGGGGGGCTGCGGGCGTTGTTGCAGGGCTCGGGGCTGAGGTTTGCAGATGTTGCGCGAGCGGCGGTGTCCGGCGATGTGGCGTTGGGTGTGGGCATTTAGTCGTGAGATTTCGCGCCTTTAAAAGACCTCGCGCCTCGACAGAAGCTGGCCAGGCGCGTATACCCCGGGGCGGCAAAACGCCCCTGAAATCAAATCGAAAAACACGGAAACGTGACGAGAGAGCGATGACGACGAGCACCTCGTGGGTGGTCTTGAAGTTTGGCGGCACCAGTGTGTCGAGTCGGGAGCGCTGGGAGACGATCTTAAGCGTGGTCCAGGAGCGTCTGGCCGAGGCGCCGGATCGGCGAGTGATGGTGGTCTGCTCCGCGCTCAGCGGGGTGACGAACCTTCTTGAAGATGTGATCGCGCGCGCCCCGCAGGCAAAACACCACGAGCTACTGGAGCAGATCGAGGCTCGCCACACCGAGTTGGCTGACACGCTGGGGGTCGACGCCACCTCGCTGCTCGAAGACGAGCTCCTCACGCTGGAGCGGCTGGCGCTCGGCGCCTCGTTGGTCAAGGAAGTCAGCCCGCGCATTCACGCGCAGATTCTGGCGTTGGGCGAGCTGATGTCGACGCGGTTGGGCGCGGCCTTTGTGGCGCGTGCGATTCGCGAGAGCGCCTGGGCCGACGCCCGCACGATGCTTCGCGCCACCGAGGAGCCCAACGCCCCGCTTCGCCGCCGTTATATCTCGGCGGCCTGCGACGCCGGGGTCGATGAGGTGCTGCAGGCGCGCCTTGCGGCCGATGCGGCGCGGGTGGTGATCACCCAGGGCTTTATCGCCGGCAATGATGCCGGTGAGACGGTGCTGCTGGGCCGCGGCGGCAGCGACACCTCGGCGGCCTATCTGGCGGCGCGCCTGAGCGCCGAGCGCCTGGAGATCTGGACGGACGTGCCCGGGATGTTTTCGGCCAACCCCCGTCAGGTGCCCACCGCCCGGCTTTTGCGCAGGCTCGATTACGCCGAGGCGCAGGAGCTGGCGACGATGGGCGCCAAAGTGTTGCATCCGCGCTGCCTTGCGCCTGTGCGCGAGCATCACATCCCGCTGCATATCCGCTGCACGCCCTCGCCAGACCAGGATGGCACGGTGATCGCGGCGCAGGCCACCGGCCAGGGCCCGCAGGTCAAGGCGGTGTCGGCTAAGTCCGGGGTCACCGTCATCTCGATGGAGACCCTGGGGATGTGGCAGCAGGTCGGGTTTCTGGCCGATGTCTTTGCGGTCTTTAAGTCGCACGGCCTCTCGATCGACATGGTGGCGACCTCGGAGGCGGAGGTCAGCGTGACGCTCGACCCGATGGCCAACGCTCTGGAGCCGGCCACCCTGGAGCGGCTTCACGCCGACCTCAACGGGCTCTGCCGCGCGCGCGTCGTGGAGGGCTGCGCGGTGGTCAGCCTGGTGGGGCGGCAGGTGCGCTCGATCTTAAGCCAGCTCGCCCCGGCGCTTAAGGTTTTTGAAGAGCAGCAGATCTATCTGATGTCGCAGTCGGCCAGCGACCTCAACTTGAGCTTTGTGGTGGATGAGGCTCAGGCCGAGCGCCTTGTTGGGAAACTTCATCAACTTCTCTTTGGGGAACAGGGCCCCGACCAGGTGTTTGGCGCGAGCTGGGAGGAGCTCAGCGGGCGCGTGCTCCCGCAACTTCCCTTTGAGGATGCCTGGTGGCGCAAGCGTCGCGACGAACTTCTGAAGATCGCCGAAGGTGGCGCGGCCTACGCCTATAACCTCGACGAAGTCGCTGCGCAGGCCGACCGGCTCCGGGCGATGGGGGCGGTCGACCGTGTGTTTTTTGCGATTAAGGCCAACCCCAACCCCGAGATCCTGCGCACGCTGGAGGCGCGCGGGGTGGGCTTTGAGTGCGTTTCTCCGGGGGAGGTTGAGCATGTGCGAAAGCTCTTCCCAACGCTTGCGCCCGGACGCCTGCTCTTTACCCCCAACTTCGCGCCGCGCGAGGAGTATGTGCTGGGTTTTGAGGTCGGCGCGATGGTGACGCTGGACAATCTGCACCCGCTGGAGGCCTGGCCGGAGATCTTTGAGGGGCAGGAGGTGCTGGTGCGCGTGGACCCGGGGCAGGGGGCCGGGCATCACCGCTACGTCCGCACCGCCGGCCCGAAGTCGAAGTTCGGGGTGAGCGCAGATGAGCTCACTCGCCTTGCGGAGCTTGCGGCGGCGGCCAACCTGAAGGTGGTGGGTTTGCATGCCCACGTGGGAAGCGGCGTGCGTCGCGCGGGCACCTGGTCGTCGACGGCGGTGTTTTTAGAGCAATGCCGCGAGTTTTTCCCCGACGTGCGCTGGCTCAACCTCGGCGGCGGGCTCGGAGTGCCGGAGCGCGCCGGGCAGCAGGCGTTGGACTTGCAGGCGGTCAACGCGTCGCTGGAGGCGTTTAAGGCCGCCCACCCCGAGCTGGAGTTGTGGCTGGAGCCGGGGCGTTTTCTGGTCTCGGAGGCCGGCGTGCTGCTCGCGCGCGTCACCCAGCTCAAGACCAAGGGGGCCTACCACTACGTGGGCGTGGAAACGGGCATGAACACCCTGATTCGCCCCGCGCTCTACGGGGCCTACCATGCCATCGTCAACCTCACGCGCCACGCGCAGGAGCCCGAGATCGAGGCCGAGATTGTGGGGCCGATCTGCGAGAGCGGCGATGTGCTGGGGCATGCGCGCTGGCTTCCGACGTGCGCGGAGGGCGATGTGTTGCTCGTGGCCAACTGCGGCTCCTACGGGCGGGCGATGAGCTCGCGTTACAACCTGCGCAAGCCCGCCCGCGAGGTCGTGCTCGGGGAGCTGAAGAGGCCTTCCAACCCCGGGCAGTGAGACTCGAAACCCCTCGATCGCTCAATGAATACAGGCCGCCGGGCAGGTTCGCGGGAGGTTGCGCTGGAAGCGCAGGTGATCCTCAAAGATCTCCTCGCCAAACACCCCCGCGCGCTCGAAGGGCCAGGGGAGCGGGTCGGCGCAGAGGTCGTCGATCTCAAAGGGCTCCGCGCGCCAGGTGCCTTTTAAGTAGAAGGGGCGCACTTCGTCCTTGCACCAGTTGCGGCGCATCTGGCGCACCTGGGTGGTGTTCCAGAGCTGGTCGAGGACCTTGTCTTCGTACTCGGCGATGAAACCGGGTTTGTGGAAGTAGACCTCGTCGACGCGGATATAGTCGTCGCGAAGGCGCCAGCGCTCGGGTATGACCAGGTGGTTCCAGCAGCCCCGGTCGATGCGCAGGTTGCTGACCATCGCGGCGGTGTGCTGAAAGCGCAGCCCCAGGTAGGGAGTGAGCGCGTGCACCAGGTAAAGCGCCACAGCCAGGGTGGCCAGGCCGCGGGCCGCCCGGGAGGTGGGTTGGCCCGGGAGCGTCGGGCGCCAGAGCGCGCGGGGGGAGAGAGGGGTGAGGGCCGCCCAGAAAAGGAGCGCCCAGAGCAGCGCCTCGCGGGGGAGCATCGTCCAGTCGTCGGTACCGCCGTGCAGGACGGTGGTGAGCGTGATCATCAGGAGCGCGCCGCCGATGATCCAGGCGCCGAACTGACGGCCGCGCTCGGCGAAGAGGCGAAGATCCTCATCACTCAAAAACGCGGCGTGGCCGATGAGCATCACGAAGGCAAAGGCCGGCGCCATCGTCAGCGTGAGCGGGATGTGGAAGGCCAGCGCCAGGAGCAGCGCCGCTTTGCGCCGCCCGACGATGTAGAGCAGGGCGATGGTCAGCTCGGCGCCGATGACCAACGCCGGTGCCAGCTGGCGAAGCAGCAAGCCGGCGGGGAGGTCGGTGAGGCTTAAGCTCAGGTAGTTTGCGAGCTTATCGACCCCGTAAGACGCGCAGCTGAGCGTGGGGTCGACGAAGTCGCGGTTGAGCTTATGAAAGGCGCTCATCGCGTAGACCGCCACGGTCAGCCCGCGGCTAAAGTGAAAGAAGGCGTCGGTGAGTCTGGGGGCGGCGTGTCGGCCTGGTGATTCGGTAAGGGCGTCAGGAGGGAGCGCGAGAAGATCGAGCGCGGAGGAGCGGCGCGCGGCGCGCCACCCACCGATGGCGCAGAGGAGCATCGCCGCGAGCGCGATGAGCATCAGCAGCAACGACTGGTTGAGATGATCGCGGCCCAACAAAAGAGGCAGCGCTTTTCCCAGCGCGCAAAAGGCCCAGGGGATCAGCGATGGCGAGAGGGGCAGCGCCAGGATGCCCGTCAGAAAAAGCGCGTTGCCCGCGATCCACTCCGGGATCCAGGCGTCGGCCAGCCAGAGGTGGCAGAGCCCGGCGAAGCTAAAAAGAAGCGCCATCAGCCGGAAGGTCGCGTTATGCGGGTGCCAGCGCAGCAAAATGTTCAAGGGACTTTGAAACATGGTGGAAATACCCGCGTAGCTCGGGTGTTCGCCCCGGTGACGGAGATGATCGGGGCACCGCAAACGCTCCGATCTTGCCAGAGGCTGGCAAGGCGCGCACCTTGAGCCGGTGAAAGTCTTTCAAGGGCGCGTGAATCATGCTAAGGAACGCGCCAACACTGGCAGCGGGCTCGTACCCCCTCATCGGTCGGTGGCGCGCAAGGTTTGCGCGGCGGAGGTGGACGGCCGAACCCTCGGAGTTGTTTCCATGATACCATTGAAGAAGGCCCTGAATTCGTCGATCGGGCGCAAGTTCGTCATGTCGATCTCAGGCATCGCGCTTGTGCTCTTTGTGATCGTGCACCTGCTTGGCAACCTGACCCTCTACGTCCCCGATGGCGGCGAGGCGTTTAACATTTACGCCTCGAAGTTCGAGCTGCTCGGGCCCTTTCTCTATGTGATTGAGATGGGGCTTCTGGCCGTGATCGCGCTGCACATCATCTGGGGTGTGACCACGACGGTGCGCAACAAGCGTGCCCGTGGCAGCAACTACGACGCCGGTGTGGTGACCAAGGGCGGGCCGAGTAACCTCAACCCGGCCTCGCGCAACATGATCATCACCGGCTCCATTCTGGGCATCTTCCTGGTGGTGCACGTCTGGCACTTCCGGATTCAGAAGCTCTTTATGGACGCCACGATGATCATCGATGGCAAAGAGCATACCGACCTCTACAGCCTGGTGTCCGCGTCCTTCCAGAACCCGCTGTGGGTGGCTTTCTACGTCATCGCGATGCTTTTTCTGGGCTTCCACCTGCGTCACGGCTTCTGGAGTGCGTTCCAGTCGCTGGGCGCGATGAAGCCGCAGTGGTCCAAGGGCATCTACGCGCTGGGCCTGGCGATCGCGGTGGTGCTTGCGGTGGGGTTCCTGGGGATTCCGGTCTATCTGTACATTATTGGAGGTTGATATGACGACGTTAGACTCACGCGTTCCCGAAGGGCCCCTGGCCGAGAAGTGGAGCAAGCGGCTGCACGACATGAAACTCGTGGCGCCGAACAACAAGCGCAAGCAGAAGATCATCGTCGTCGGGACCGGCCTGGCCGGTGCCTCGGCCGCCGCCTCCCTTGGCGAGCTCGGCTACCATGTCGACGCGTTCTGCATCACGGACTCGCCGCGCCGCGCGCACTCGATTGCGGCGCAGGGTGGCATCAACGCCGCCAAGAACTACCCGAACGACGGCGACAGCGTCTGGCGCCTCTTTTACGACACGATCAAAGGTGGTGACTTCCGCAGCCGCGAGGCCAACGTGCATCGCCTGGCGGAGGTCAGCACGGCGATCATCGACCAGGCCGTGGCTCAGGGCGTGCCCTTTGCGCGTGAGTACGGCGGAGAGCTGGCCAACCGCTCCTTCGGTGGCGCGCAGGTCTCGCGTACTTTTTATGCGCGTGGTCAGACCGGCCAGCAGCTCCTGCTGGGCGCCTACCAGGCGCTGATGCGTCAGGTCGACAATAAGACCGTGACGATGTACCCGCGCCGCGAGATGCTCGACCTTGTTGTGGTCGACGGCAAGGCGCGCGGCATCATTACCCGTAACCTCGTGACCGGTGAGCTTGAGCGTCACCAGGCCGACGCTGTGGTGCTCTGCACCGGCGGATACGGGCGGGTCTACTTCCTGTCGACCAACGCGTTCAACTCCAACGGCACCGCCGCCTGGCGTTGCTACAAGCGCGGCGCGCACTTTGCGAACCCCTGCTACGTGCAGATTCACCCGACCTGCATCCCGCAGTCCGGCGACTACCAGTCGAAGCTCACGCTGATGAGTGAGAGTCTTCGTAACGACGGTCGCGTCTGGGTTCCCAAAGACAAGGCCGACGTTAAGAAGCCGGCCCACGAGATCCCCGAAGAAAAGCGCGACTACTACCTGGAGCGCAAGTACCCGAGCTTCGGCAACCTGGTGCCGCGCGACGTGGCGTCGCGTAACGCCAAGTACGTCTGCGATGAGGGACGGGGTGTGGGCGCCACCGGGCGCGCGGTCTATCTGGACTTCCGCGATGCCATCAAGAACCAGGGCCGCGACACCATCGCCGATAAGTACGGCAACCTCTTCCATATGTACGAGAAGATCACTGGCGAGAACCCCTACGAGGTGCCGATGCGCATCTACCCGGCGGTGCACTACACCATGGGTGGATTGTGGGTCGACTACGAGCTGATGAGCACCATTCCGGGGCTCTTCGTGGCCGGGGAGGCGAACTTCTCCGACCACGGCGCCAACCGCCTGGGCGCCAGCGCGCTGATGCAGGGCCTGGCCGACGGCTACTTCGTGGTGCCCTTCTCGGTGGGTAACTACCTGGCGCAGAATAAGGTCGAGGCGATCAGCACCGACCACGCTGACTTCAAGCGCACCGAAGATGAAGTCACCGCTCACCTGCAGAAAATGCTCGACGTGGGCGCCAAAGGTAATCGCACGGTTATCGAGATCTACCGTGACCTTGGCGAGATCATGTACGACCAGGTCGGCATGAGCCGCACCCCCGAGGGGCTTAAAGAGGCCATCACCAAGATCAAGAAGCTGCAGAACGACTTCTGGACCGACGTGAAGATCCCGGGCGGCGGCGATGAGTTCAACAAGATGCTCGAGGTCGCCGGTCGTCTGGCCGACTTCCTGGAGCTGGCCGAGCTGATGGCTCGCGATGCGCTTCACCGCGATGAGTCCTGCGGCGGGCACTTCCGCGAAGATCACCAGACCCCCGAAGGCGAAGCCCGTCGTGACGACGAGAACTTCTGCTATGTGGCGGCGTGGGCGTTCAAAGAAGCCGGTGAGCCCGAGCTGATCAAAGAGCCCCTCGAGTTTGAAAACGTTGAGCTGAGCACGCGCAGCTACAAATAAGTCGTCAGGCGGCAGTCCTCGCCAGCTCGCTCGGCCTTTGTGCCAGCGAGCCGGCCGGGCAGAAGGCCCATCAGCGCTGAAGATGCGCAGCAAGGAGTAACCATGCACGACGAGACGATGAACGTACACCTGAAGGTGTGGAGACAGGCTGGCCCCGAGACCGAGGGGCGCTTTGAGTCTTACACCGCCGAGGTGAACCCCCATATGTCCTTCTTGGAGATGCTCGATGTGGTCAACGAAGACCTCATCAAGAAGGGGGAGATGCCCATTGAGTTTGACAGCGACTGCCGCGAGGGCATCTGCGGCACCTGCGGGTGCGTGGTCAACGGCCAGGCCCACGGCCTGGAGCGGGGCACCACGGTCTGTCAGCTGCACATGCGCAGCTTCCGCGATGGCGAGACGATCGTCATTGAGCCCTGGCGCGCCGAGGCCTTCCCGGTGATTCGCGACCTGGTGGTCGATCGCGGCGCCTTTGACCGCATCATCGCCGCCGGCGGCTACGTGTCGGTGAACACCGGCCCGAAGCCCGACGCCAACGCGGTGAAGATCGGCAAAGACCTCTCCGACCGTGCCTTTGATGCGGCGGCCTGCATCGGTTGCGGCGCCTGCGTGGCGGCTTGCCCCAACGCTTCGGCCTCGCTCTTTACCGGCGCCAAGGTCACCCAGCTCGCGCTGATGCCCCAGGGCGCGCCCGAGCGCGGTCGTCGCGTGCGCGCGATGGTCGATCAGATGGACGCCGAGGGTTTTGGCAACTGCTCGAACATCGGTGAGTGCGAAGCGGCCTGCCCCAAAGAGATCTCGCTCGACAACATCGCGACGATGAAGCGCGAGTACCTGCGGGCGATGTTCACCGACCACTAAGCGGGTCGAGCAGGGTGAGGCCAGGCCTCACTCGGGTCGTTTGAATGAAAAAACCGCCGGCATCCGCCGGCGGTTTTTTTATGCCCGAAAGCTGACCCAGGGTCAGCCGAAGTTGCGTGGTGGCGCGGGTTTGAGGTGACCGTGGGTCAGAGTTTGAGGCGACCGAGGGTCAGTGAAGTTCCAGCGTGATCGTGTTTTCAAAAAGAGCTGTTGGCGCGGGCTGGGAGCGGTGCCAGGCCACGAGCGAAAAGTCGCCGCCGCCGGCGCCGGAGGGTTTGACGCGAGCGCCGAGCGTGCGGGCTTGCTCGCGCAGCCGGCGATGGGCGGGGGTGATGATCGGAAGATCGCAGATCTCACCCAGGCGCTCCATGCCCCGGTCGCCTTCGCCCAGGGCGTCGAGCCAGACTGCGGTGTCGTCGGTGAGGCAGGCGTCGAGGGCGCGCTCGGCCTGGTGGCCGAGCGCTTGCAAGGTCGAGGCGACCTTCTCGAAGTCCTTATGCCATGCGGCCGTCAGCCCCTTGATAAAAGAGACCGATGAGGCGGGCTCGCCAGTCCACACGGCGCTGAGCTTGAGATCGGTGGGGAGCTGCAGCGCGGGGAGGATGGCGGCGTCGGCGATGTATGCCTCGCCATCACGCGGCGGAAGATCGCGCAGCAGGAGGTCGGCCGGAGCGGGGAGCGAGGAGGTGGTGAGGCGGTAGGCGATGGTGCCGCCAAACGCGCTTGAGGCGACGTCGGCGCCGCTGCCGCGGCCGCCCTGGAGCGCGCGGTGGGCGCGGTGGGCGACCTCAAAGGTCTGCGCTGGCGAGAGGTGGGGGGCCAGGGCTTTGATGATGGCCACGGTGGAGGCGGCCGATGAGCCCAGCCCGAGCTTCTGGCCGCGCTCGTAGAGGGCGCTTACGTCGAGGGTGAGATCGTGGAGGGCGGCGTCGCCGTCGGTGCGCTGCAGGGCGTTGAGCGCGGCGCGGGGCAGGGCGAGCTCGGCGGAGAGGTCGGCGCCGACAACGCGGTAGGCGTTCTGGCCGGGGGTGAGGCGGGCGGTGACGCAGCGCCCGGTGGCCTGCACGAGCGCGCGGGCACCGCCGAGGACGGCGTATTCGCCGAAGAGGAAGAGCTTTGCGGGGGCCGATACAGCGGGCGCAGGCATGGGAGGTCGCCAGAAGAAGAGGTCTGTTGAAATGCCCGCGCCGAGCATCCGACTGAAAAGGTCGGTCGGAGCGCGGCGTGGGGAAAGGGCAGCGGGTTCAGGACGTCAGGGCGCGCCGGCGGTCGGCGCGCCTGAGAGCATCAGTCGCTCTCGTTGGCCATAGCCTCTTCCTGAACATTGTCGGGGAAGAACTCGAAGGCCAGCGCGTCGTCCTTGACGCCGACCTGGGCTTCGCCGCCTTCCTGGAGCGCCCCGAAGAGGATCTCTTCGGCCAGGGGCTGTTTGATATGCTCCTGGATGACGCGGGCCAGGGGGCGGGCGCCGAGTTTTTCGTCGTAGCCGCGGCTGGCCAGCCAGGCGCGGGCGTCGTCGTCGAGGGTCACGCGCACGTTGCGGTCGCTGAGCTGGAACTCCAGCTCGTCGACGAACTTGTCGACCACGCGCATGATCACGCTCTGCGGCAGGGGCTTGAAGACGATGACCCCGTCGAGGCGGTTGCGGAACTCGGGTGAGAAGGTCTTTTCGAGCGCCTTATTGCCGCGCGAAAGATCCATACGCTGGTTAAAGCCCACCACGTTCTGGGCCATCTCGTGGGCGCCGGCGTTGGAGGTCATGATCAGGATCACATTCCTGAAATCGGCCTCTCGCCCATTATTGTCGGTGAGTTTGGCGTTATCCATCACCTGCAAGAGCACGTTGAAGATGTCGGGGTGCGCTTTTTCGATCTCATCGAGCAGGAGCACCGCGTGGGGCGTCTTGCGGATGGCCTCGGTGAGCAGGCCGCCCTGGTCGTAGCCGACGTAGCCGGGAGGCGCGCCGATGAGGCGGCTCACAGCGTGGCGTTCCATGTACTCGCTCATGTCGAAGCGAATAAAGCCGATGCCCAGGGCGGTGGCCAGCTGGCGCGCAACTTCGGTTTTACCCACGCCGGTGGGGCCGGCGAAGACGAAGTTGCCCACGGGTTTGTCGGGGCGGGTCAGGCCGGCACGGTTCATCTTGACGGCGGTGACCACCGCGTCGATGGCGTCGTCCTGACCGTAGACGGTCTCTTTGAGCGAGGCGCGCAGTTGGTGCAGGCGATCTTTCTCGCTGCCCTGAACCTTGAGCTGCGGGATGCGCGCGATCTTGGCGACGACATCTTCGATATGATCGGCGTCGATGGTGTTGGAGGCCAGCTCTGCGCGGTGGATGCGGTGGCGCGCACCGGCCTCATCGATCACGTCGATGGCCTTGTCGGGAAGCGCCCGCTCGGTGATGTGTTTGGCGGCCAGATCGGCAGCCATATCAATGGCCTCATCGGTGTAGACCACGTCGTGGAAGGCCTCGTAGTGGCGCTTGAGGCCGCGCAAGATCTCGCGGGTCTCCTCGATGGTGGGCTCAACGATGTCGATCTTCTGGAAGCGACGGGCCAGGGCGCGGTCGCGATCGAAGCTTTTTCGGAACTCCTCGTGGGTGGTCGAGCCGATGCAGCGCAGCGAGCCGTCGCCCAGCGCGGGCTTGAGGATGTTGGAGGCATCCATGGTGGAGCCGCTGGTGGCGCCGGCGCCGACGATGGTGTGGATCTCGTCGATAAAGAGGATGGCGTTTTTGCGCTTCTGCAGGGCTTTGATCACCGCCTTGAGGCGCTGCTCGAACTGGCCGCGGAACTTGGTGCCGGCCAGAAGCCCGCCCAGATCCAGCGACCAGATCTCGGCGTCTTCGAGCACCGAGGGCACCTGGCCGTGGGCAATGCGGCGGGCCAGTCCCTCGGCCACCGCGGTTTTGCCCACGCCGGGGTCGCCGACGAAGACCGGGTTGTTTTTGCGGCGCCGACACAGCACCTGAACGGTGCGCTCGATCTCGGAGTCGCGGCCGATGAGCGGATCGATGCGGCCCTTTTTGGCGCGCTCGACCAGGTTGGTGCAGTAGCTCTCCAGCGGGTTTTGCACCCCGTCGGTGTCTTCTTCCTCGTCGATGCGCGGGGAGGAGTCTTCCCAGTCGGGCTCGTCGTCGAAGGAGTCGCCACTGCGATCGTCTTCGTCCAGGCGGCTGACGCCGTGGCTGATGTAGGAGACGACATCGAGGCGGCTGACGTTCTGGTTCTCCAGAAAAAAGACCGCGTGGCTGTCCGGCTCACTGAAGAGGGCGACGAGGACGTTGCCGCCGTTGACCTCGGTCTGTCCGGAGGAGCGCACGTGCATGATGGCGCGTTGCATCACGCGCTGAAAGGCCACCGTCTGCACCGGCTCGGCGCTGATATCGGCGGGGAGGCGGTCGAGGTTCTCTTCGAGAAAGCCGTCGAGGTCGCGGGTGAGCCGGTCCACATCGGCGCCGACATGGCGCAGGATGCGGCGAGTGGTCTCGTCGTAACATAAGACGTAGAGCAGGTGCTCCAGGGTGAGATACTCGTGGCGGCGCTGCTTGGCCTCACGGACCGCCGCGAAGAGGGCGATTTCGAGATCTTTTTGAATCATGACCTAAGGCTCCGGCGAGAGGACCGCAAAGGGGTAGAGGGTGGTCTCAAGGCGCAGCACACTCCGCCTTATCTTTAGAGGGACGAGCAAAAACACAGCTACCACGGGTGATGCGAAAGGCTACTCCGGCTCCATGGTGACCATCAGCGGGTGGCCTTCGCGTCGGGCCATGGTGATGGTCATCTCCAGCTTGGTTTCGGCAACCTCCCGGGGGTAGATGCCGGCGACGCCGCTGCCGTGGTTATGCACGCGCAACATGATCTGGGCGCTCTCGGCGGGGCTTTTATGAAAGACCTGCTCTAAGATCTGAACGACAAACTCCATGGTGGTGTAATTGTCGTTATGAAAGATCACCTTGAAGAGCCGGGGTTTTTTGAGCCGGGTTTTCTTCTCGGTAACGACATCACTATCCCAATCGTGCTGACTCAATTGCCTACTCCCATGTATGCCAGGGTGTGCGCTGAGGGGCTTTCAGCCTGGCGAAAAAGCCACAGCGGCGAAAAAAGCGCATCAGGACACCTTCGGGTCAACGACACCGGCGTAGCGCGGCGCGCATCTGCGTGCGCGGGCGCGGACGCACCGGGGCAGATTCGATGGCTGGTTTCCTCCCCGATCCTGTCTTGCCGTTGGCGTCGCTGGCCCTTACTTACAAAGCTAAGCGCCGTTGCCACGACTGAAAGTCCGGAGCTTCCCCAAAGGCGCACCTACCCGGCTTTTTTAACCGAGCGGAGACATCGATTATGCCGCAAGACGCTGTGCTGCCCTTTGACGATCCTTTTGAGTGGTTCGACGCCTGGTATACGCAGGCCCGGGAAAGTTCGATGATCGAGCCCACCGCGCTGAGCCTGGCGACCGTTGACGCCGACGGGCAGCCTTCGGTGCGCATTGTGTTGCTCAAGGGGGCCGACCGCAAGGGCTTTGTCTTTTACACCAACCTGCAGAGCCGCAAGGGGCGCGCGCTTCACGCTGAGCAGCGCTGCGCGCTGACCTTTTTCTGGCCGGAGCTCGGGCGTCAGGTCCGCGTGGAGGGGCGCGCCGAGCCGGTCGATGAGGCGGCGGCCGACGCCTATTTTTCCAGCCGCCCCCGCCAGAGCCAGCTGGGGGCGTGGGCCTCGCAGCAGAGCCAGAGCCTGGGCTCGCGCGCCGAGCTCGAAGCCGCACTCCAGGAGGTCAGCGCGCGCTATGAGGGCCAGCCGGTGCCGCGCCCCCCGCATTGGTCGGGGATGTGCGTGGTGCCCACGCGCATCGAGTTCTGGCAGGCCGGTGAGGCGCGCCTTCACGATCGCTGGGAGTTTGTGCGCGAGAGCCCCGAGGCGTCATTTAAGTGCCGCCGGCTCTTTCCCTGAAGAGGATCCGATGGCGTTGATCCCAGGCGTTGACCCGGACACAGGGGGGCGTTAGGTTTGGCGCGTTCTTCACAACGACGCCGCCGACCGCGCGCCGGCTTTTCAAGGCCGGGTTACCGCCGAACTGGTGAGTGCGCTCAACTTCAACGACCCAGGCTGCCCGGAGGGCAACGATGAGTCAGAATCAATCGCAGGGAAGTTATATGAAAGAGGCCGTCTCGCTTCTGGGCGCGACGGTGCCGCTCTTAGGTCTGAACGCTGCGGTGTACGCGGGGTTCTTCCTGGTGGCGGTGATCTGGTTTGCGATCTGGGGGGCAATCGCCTTCTTTGTCTCGAAGTTGGTGCCGATCGCGGGCGTGATCTGCATCCTTTTTGCGATGGGCGCCGGCGGGTTCGCCTGGCGGATGGCGCGGCGCTACCTGCTCTACATGGTCAAAGGCGCGCATATCGCGGCGATGACCGAGGTGATGCTGGGGCGCGAGGTTCCCAAAGGTCCCGGCCAGATCCAGTATGCGCGCGACATTGTCACCAAATACTTTAAAGATGTCTCGGTGCTCTTCGGGCTCGACGCGTTGATCAACGGCACGGTTAAAGCGTTTACCAACACTTTTGTGCGCATCATCAACTTCATTCCGCTGCCCGGCGACTTCCGCAAGTTGATTCGCGTCGTGCAGGGGATCATCAACCGCTCGCTCTCCTATGTGGATGAGGCGATCTTGAGCTACGCGATCGCGCAGCGCGAGGAGAACGTCTGGAACAGCGCGCGCCACGGCATCGTGCTCTACGGGCAGAGCTATAAGCCGATCCTCTTTACGACGCTGAAGGCGTGGGTGCTGGGCAAGGTCTTCGGGGTGATCTTCTTTGCGATGATCATCGTGCCCGGTCTGCTCATCTCCAGCTTGCTGGGGCCGGAGTGGGGCACGCTCGGTTTTATTATCGCGTTGGTGCTCGCTGCCGTGGGTGGACGCCTGCTGGAGCTTGCGTTTTATGAGCCCTTCGCGCTGGCGTACACGATCGTGACCTACCACCGCGAGATCGCCGGCAAGCAGCCCGATCCGGAGTGGGACCAGAAGCTGCAGAACGCCAGCGAGTCCTTCCGCAATCTCATCGGCAAGGCCAAAGAAGCCGGGCTTAAGGCCGGCGACCAGGTTGGGCTTCCCGCGCCGGCGCCGGCGACGGCCGCCACCGGTGTGCAGGAGGCGCCTAACCCGCAGGGCACCAACCCCCCGGGCGGCTCCGGCTGGTGAGGTCCCAGAGACCTTCGTGCTGTCTCAGCGCCGCCACGCCGCGCTGGTCTGTGCGGTTGGTTTTTCGCGGAGCGCACCATGGCTGTGAGCAAAGGGCGCGCGCGGAATGCGACGCGCCCTTTGCCCGTTGTTAGGCCGCTTCGAGTGGTGTAACCCAGAGCCATCTTCAAACACGGCGCCCGGCTGCTGGCCGGCGCCGAGATTCGCGCCCATCCCTACCCTTGCGCGCCTCGCCAGCTGCGGCGACGGCGCTCAGCCCAGGAGATTGTATGAAACCCCTTAAGCGCATCTTTGTGGTCGGCGGCGAGCTGACGACGTTTATCGGTAAAGGCCATCCGGACTTCGTGTGGAAGAAGCACCCGGACTTCGGCAAGCGCGAAAACCCCACCCTGGAGCAGTACCTGACTCAGGCGATCAACGGCGCGCTGGAGAAGACGGGCGTGGACGCCGAGGCCATCGATCGCGGCTTTGTCGGCAACTTCGCCGGCGAGCTCTTCAACTCCCAGGGTCACCTGGGTGCGATGGCCGTGCGCGCCAACGAAAAACTCGTGGGCAAGCCCTTTACCCGTCTTGAAGGCGCGTGCGCCTCCGGGGGCCTTGCGATCCTCTCGGCGATGGACGCGCTCCACGCCGGCAGCGATGTGGTCATGGCGGTGGGCGCCGAAGTGCAGACCACGGTCAGCGCCCGCGAAGGCGCCGGCTACCTCGCGCGCGCCTCGCACTGGGAGGAGGAGCGCTCCATCGATGAGTTCACCTTCCCGGCGATGTTCGCTCGCCGCGCCAAGCACTACAAAGAGGCGTTTGGGGTGACCGACGAAGACATCGCGCACGTCACGGTCAAGGCCTACGAGAACGCCAACAAGAACCCGAAAGCGCATATGTGCAAGGTGAGCTGGGATCTGGAGAGCGCCTCGAAGCCCGGCGACCGCAACCCGGCGTTTCTGGGCAATGAAGATCTCAAGCCCCACCTCAAAGTCTCGGACTGCTCGCAGGTCAGCGACGGCGGCGCCGCGGTGATCCTGGCGACCGAAGAAGGCCTCAAGAAGCTGGGCAAGAAGCCCGAAGACTGCATTGAGGTTTTGGCGTACTCGCAGGCGACCAGCCCGCTGGGTCAGGTCAAAGACTACACCGTGCTCGACAACACGAAGATGGCCGCCGACCAGGTCTACGCCGACGCCGGGATCACCCCGGAGCAGGTGCAGGTCGCCGAGGTCCACGACTGCTTCGCGGTCACCGAGCTCCTGATGTACGAGGCGCTGGGCTTTGCCGAGAAGGGCAGGGGCGCCGAGCTTGCGCGCGCCGGTGAGACGAGCCTCACGGGCAAGATTCCGGTGAACACCGGCGGCGGTCTGCTGGCCTTTGGCCACCCGGTGGGCGCCACCGGTGTGAAGCAGCTTCTGGAGATCTACCGTCAGATGAAGGGGCAGTGCGGCGACTATCAGCTCGCTGAGCGCCCGGAGATCGGCCTGACGGCGAACATGGGCGGCGATGACCGCACCACGGTGTGCATCGCGCTTAAAGATGTGCGCTGAGACGATGTTTTGATCCTCAGAGGATCGAAATCGTAGCAAAAAGCCCCGATGTCGCAGGACATCGGGGCTTTTTCAACTCTGGCGCAGATCTTTGCGGCGCGTTGAGCGAGGGTGCGCTCAGTGCTGGCGCGCGCGCCAGCCGGCGATCAGGCGCTCGGCGTGGGCGCGGGCGCCGGGGGTGTCGACGTCTTGCCAGAGGCGCGGGCCGATGTCCCAGAACCCAAAGGTGGAGGCGGCGTGCAGTGCGCGCACCGCGTCGGAGGTGGAGCAGTCGCCGCGGCGCTCGCGCGCCTCGATGAGGGCGTCGACAAAGCCCTCATCGCACCAGAAGAGGCCGGCGTCGACGGCGTCAAAGCGCTCAAGCTCTTTGCCGATGGCAAACGCTCCGGCGTCCATGGCCAGTTTGGTGGCGTCGGGCATGTCGAAGATCGTCTCGAGCTTGCGGTCGATCATCAGCGCGCCCTGCCAGCCTGAGGGACGCTCGGCGTCGAAGCGGCTCAGGTCTTCGAAGAGGGCGGGCTCAAAGAGGTGGTCGCTCATCGTGAGCCAGAAGGGGCCCTGGATGGAGGCGTCTCGGAGTGCGGCGGCGCCTGTGAGCACCGAGGAGCCGTTCTGCCCTTCGAAGTTCGGGTTGAACGCGCATTGCAGGCGCATACCTTCGGGCAACTCAACCGATTGCAGGGCGTCTTCCAGCCCCTGGTGGGCGTAGCCGGTGACGACGACCACGTGGGTTACGCCAAGCTGATGGAGCCCGGAGAGGTGATGATCGATCATGGGGCGGCCGCCGACCTCGGCCAGAAGCTTGTAGCCCTCCTCGGCGTTGAGGCGGCTTCCGAAGCCTGCAGCGAGGATGACGGCGGCGCGGGTGGTCTCGGGCATGGCGTACTCAACAGGCGTGGGGAATCGAGGGGCAGGGAATCGAAGCAGCAGGCGGATTTGTTTTGCCAGTCGCAGGCGTTACTATGATGAAGACGCACGATCAACCGAACACGCGATGATCAGGGATCAGACCATGGAAGATCAAACGAGCAAGCCGTCGCTCCTCGCTGAAGTCGGGTTGTGGTTCGCTGCCACCGTGATGATGGTCGGCGTGGCGGTCATGGGGTTGCATGTCTACACCGGCACTGAGATGCCCGCGCCGGCCAGGGATCTGGGTCATGCGATCGTCGCCTCGATGTTGACGTGGACCTGGGGAAGCTGGGCGGCACTGATCTGGAGCAAGCGGCGGGTGGCCCGCACCCTGATGGGACTGAGCGTAGTGCTTCCCGGGCTGGTGATGGCCGTGGCGGGCTTCTGGGCCTTCATCCATATGCCGGAGCTTATCAAGGTGTGGCGACCGGGGTGGCTGGTGGTCGGCGCGCACGGCGTCGGCGCGGCCATCTTCAGCGCGGTGATGCTGGGGCAGCCGGCGATGCGCGGGCGACGCGATGAGGCCCCCGACCGCGCGCTGCGCGCGCGTGAGCTGGCCGCCGGCTGGTTGCTCTACCCCCTTCTGACCTTCGGGGTGGGCGCGGCCATCGCGATGAGCGTGATGGGCTGGACCAGCCTGGGCACCATCTCGGAGACGTTGACCAGCCCTGCGCGCTGGATCGCTGCGGCGATGGCGCTGTCGGTCTATACCACGGTGATTCCCGCCTCGGCGGCCATCCTTTGCCGTCGTGTGGCCCGCGCGGTGCGCCCGAGCTGAAGGAAGAGCGGGGGGCTGCGGCGTGACGGGCAGAGTGATTGATGCTGGCGGGAAGTCATCGCGCCGCGTTATAGTACGCGTCTTGAGGGCTCGACGTGGGGCGAGTCGGCCGAGGGGATCACAACGACGTTCAGCGCGAGAAGTCAGAATATGACGCGGACCATTCAGCGAACGCCAGTATCATCACAGGGGGATGGTCGGGGGGGTGGGTTGGGACAGGAGCCCACCGACATCCAGCAAGACGCCGAGGGGCGCAGAGAGCCCTACAAAGTGCTCATCGTCGACGATGAGACGCACATCCTCAAAGCGGTGCAGCGCCTCTTTCTGGGGCAGGGCTACCACGTGCTCACCGCGCCCAGCGGCGCCGAAGCCGTGGAGATCTTTCGGGAGCACACCATCGCGGTGATCATCAGCGATCAGCGGATGCCCGGCTTAAGCGGTGCGGCGCTGCTTAACTATGTGCGCAAGAAGTCGCCGAACACCGTGCGCATTATGCTCACCGGCAACAACGATGTGGCCACGGCCATTGAGGCCATCAACCAGGGGGAGGTTTTTCGTTTCATCACCAAGCCCTGGGATCACGATGAGTTTTTGAAGATCGTGGGCCTGGCGATCGAGCACCACGAGCTGCTGATCTCGAAGGAGCGCTACGAGGAGCATATCCGCGCGCAGAACACCAAGTTGAGCGTGCTCAACGCCGAGCTCAGCGATCTCAACGAAGATCTGGAGCGTCGCGTTGAGGAGCGCACCCGCGAGGTGGTCAGCCGGCAGGAGGAGATCGAGCGCCTCTACCGCGAACTGCAGGGGAGCTTTGACGCCACCATCAAAGCGCTGGTTTCGATCATGGAGCTTGGCGAGGTGCACGTCATTGAGCATTGCCAGCGCACCGCCGAGCGGGTGCGGATGTTCTGTGAACTTCTGGAGCTTTCCGACGACGAGTGCAAAGAGATCGAGCGGGCCACGCTCTTGCACTGGATCGGGCTTATTAACGCGCCGCCCCGGGTCTTTGAGAAACCGGTGGAGGAGCTCGACGAGGAGGCCAAGGCCAGCTGGGAGTTTCATACGGTGCTCGGCCAGCAGGCGATTCACCATGTTCCGGCGCTGCGCGAGCCCGGGCGGATGATCCTGCATTACCTGCGCCGCCATGATGATCCTTCCTTTGGCGCCGACCAGGTCGATCCGGCCACCGGGCAGGTTTATGGCGAGGCGTTTGTGCGGGGATGTCAGATCCTGGGCATTTGCAGCACCTTTGAGCGGGTGCGCACCGGACTTCGCGGCAACGAGCGCACCGAGGTGGCCGGGGCGGTGGAGCGGGGGCTGAAGCTGCTCAAAGAGGGCGCGGCCAATGGTGCGTTTGACCCCACGCTGGTGAAGCGTTTTGGCGAGATGGTCGCCGGGGAGATGGCCACCACGCGCACCCGTGAGGTCGTGGTGGGCTTCAATGAACTGCGCCCGGGCATGGTGCTCGCTCGCCCCCTGGAGACGGCTCAGGGCATCCCGGTGGCGCCGCGCGACATGATCATCACCGATGAGCTCATCGCGCGCCTGGGGCGTTTTCAGGAGTCCAACGGGCTCAACGAGATCCGGGTCTGGGGTTGAGCGTCGAGGCGTTTGCGCGACGGGCCGGTGGAATGGGCCGGCGGGGGCGGTCGGTTGAGGCAGTGCGGGCCGCTCGGCTCGATGCCAGCTTACGAGGAGGACGCCCCCCGATGGATCTGACCTTTAAGATCGTGCGCCGTTTGCTGCGCGACGACGATGTGGCCTTTAGCCGCAACCGAAACTTCGAGGCCTATCAGGATCCCCGGGTCAAGCGCGCGCTGCGATTGTATCGGCATCTACGCAGCCTGGAGCGCGATCTTCTGCGGCTGGGGGAGCCCGACCAGGTGCGCCTGGAGGCTGTGGAGCGCGAGGGGGAGCAGGTGACGGTGCGCCTGGAGTTTCTGGAGCGACGGGGCAAGCGCGTCAGTTACCTGAGCGCCCAGGAGTGGGGGCTGCTCCTGGAAAGCGAGCGGGTCTGCGCTATACTATCGGACCTACTGGAGAAGGCCCCTGCGGCGGTGCGCCGCGCGTTGGGACGCGAGATTGAGACGCGCCCCGACGAGGAGGAGGCCGGTGATGCGACGAGGTGATGTGATGCGATGGCGTGCAGTGTGGATGGTGGCGGTGAGTCTGGCGTGGGTGTTGAGCGGTTGCGCAAGTGCACCCGGAGTGCCGGGGTCGGACCCGATGCCCCAGGGCCGTAGCTACTCGGGGCTGTGGTACTCCCAGCAGTTCGAACACATGTACCTGGAGCAGGTCGGCGACCGCGTCACCGGGGTCTACTCCTACGGCAGCGGCGGCACCATTGAGGGTGAGCTCAACGGCAACCGCCTGCTCTTTGACTGGGAAGAGCCGGGCGACCGCGACCAGGCTCGCGCGACGATGCGCGGCAAGGGCTACTTCCTGCTGGTGGACGACGGCCAGACCGTGCGTCTCGACGGGGAGTGGGGCTATGGCGAGGATCGCCGTGGCAAGGGGCCCTGGACCGCCGAGTACATCCGCGAGCTTGAGGCCGATGATCCGGCCACCGTGCAACATATTCGCCAGGTGCATTGATCTGGCAGCGCCATGAGGTGGGTCGATATCCGCCTCCTGGCGCGTGCACGCGTCGAAGAGAAAGACAAGCGCGTGACAGGCCCGAAGAGAGCCTTCAACAACTTCCAAAAGGCGATGCATGAGCGCAGGTTTGATGGGCAGGGTCAGCGGGCGACTGCTGGCAGGGATGATGGTGGCGATGGTCGGCTGTGCGGCCGCCCCGACGGCGAGTGAGCCTGCCACGGTGGTACTGACCGGCCCGGACGGCTCGGAGCGCCAGGAGGTCGTGAGCACGCTTAGCGCCGAGCTCGAGCGCTCGATGGAGCGGCTGCGCCTGGACGATTATGAGGGGCCCTACTTCCTCTCGTACCAGCTCAAAGACGATGAGTCGGTGACCATCGGCGGCAAGTTCGGCGCGCTGACCACCGACTCGCATAGCCGCCAGCGCTACGCGTATGTGGAGAGCCGGGTTGGCTCTTACGACTTTGATAACTTCGCCAACATCGACGCCGAGAGTTACCGGATGGCCAACTTTCGGGCCGATGTGGTGGTGCCGCTCGACGACGGCGACGCGCTGCGCGGCGCGCTGTGGTTGCTCACTGATGAGACCTACAAGAAGGCGTTGAGCGACTACCTGACCAAGCGCGGCGGCGCTGTCTACGAAGCGCAGGAAGAGGCGGAGGTCCCCAGCTTCTCGCGGGAGGAGGCGGTCAGCCACCGCGGTCCTTCGATGCCTCTGGAGCTTGATGAGGCCGCCTGGCGCGCGCAGGTTCGCCGCATCACCGGCGAGCTCAAAGCGCATACCTTTTTGCTGGACGCGTCGATGGAGGTCTCCGCGCAGCGTGTGGTGCGCTACCTGGTCAACAGCGAGGGCAGCGAGGTCGTTGATGAGCAGCGCCTCTACACCATTCAGGCGCAGGCTTACACGCGTGCTGATGATGGGATGTTGCTGGAGAACAGCCGCCTCTTCTACGCCCGCGATCTCGACGCATTGCCGAGCTGGGAGGTTGTGGAGGCCGCGGTCGACGAGATGATCGACGAGCTTCGTCAGCTGCGTGAGGCCGAGGTCATCGACCCTTATACCGGTCCGGCGATCCTCGCTCCGGAAGCCACCGGGGTGCTGTTTCACGAAGCCGTCGGCCATCGCCTGGAGGGCGAGCGTCAGCGCGATGAGCAGGAGGGCCGCACCTTCCAGGGGCGTGTGGGGAAGGTGGTTTTGCCGGAGTTCATCTCGGTCTACGACGACCCCCTCTTGGCGGAGATGGGAGATGTGCAGCTCAACGGCTATTACACTCACGATGATGAGGGCGTTCCGGCGCAGCGTGCCAACCTTATTGAAGAAGGCGTGCTTCGTGGCTTTTTGATGAGCCGCACGCCGATCGAAGGGGTGGACAGCTCCAACGGGCATGGCCGCGCCCAGGGCGTGAATGTGCCGCGAGCGCGCATGGCCAACCTGGTGGTGGAGGCCACTGAGGAAGCCCAGATGAGTTTTGAGGAGCTGCGCGAGCGCCTCCTTGATGAAGTTCGTCGCCAGGGCAAACCCTACGGTCTGTTGATTGAGGATATCACCGGGGGCTCGACCAATACGCTTGGCTACGGCTATCAGGCGTTTAAAGGTGTACCTCGTATGATCTATCGCATCGACGCCGAGACGGGTGAGCAGGAGCTTGTGCGCGGGGTGGAGCTTGTGGGCACACCGCTCTCGAGCATCAACAAGATCGTGGCCGCCTCCACCGAGACGGGGATCTTCAACGGCTACTGCGGCGCCGAGAGCGGGTATGTGCCGGTGTCGACGGTGGCGCCGGCGATTCTGACCACCGAGATCGAGCTGCAGCGCACCCAGCAGGCGCGCGAGCGTCGCCCGATCCTCTCGCCGCCCTGGGCGCCGTAAGTCCACCGAAGATGGGATAGGCGCGCGCGGGACTTTTTGCGATAAGACTGAGAACGACGTCGACACATTGCCAACACGAGGAGCCATCATGGAACGCGCAGCACAGGAGCAGGAGCTCGCCGGCCTTAAAATGGAAGGCGCGGGATTTATCTCGCATGAGGGACGCGCCTACAGCGAGGAGGAGAACGCGGTCTGGAAGCTCCTCTGTGAGCGTCGTATGGCGAAGCTCCCCGAGACCGCCTGTGAGGCGTGGCTCGAAGGGGTGGAGAAGTTGAAGATGCCGCTCGACCGGGTGCCGCTCTTCGACGAGCTCAACGCGAACCTGCGTCCGCTCACGCGCTGGGAGCTGCGGGCGGTCAACGGGTTTATCCCCGCCGAGATGTTTTTTGGGTCGATGGCCAAACGCCAGTTCCCCTCAACGCTGGAGATTCGTCCGATGGACCGGCTGGAGTACCTCCAGGAGCCGGATATCTTCCATGACGTCTTCGGGCATGTGCCGATGCACACCGACCCGGTCTTCGCGGACTTTGTGCAGGAGTACGGCCAGCTGGTGACCGAGCTCGACGACCGCGATAAGTTCGACGCGATGGCGCGGCTGTGGTGGTACACCGTGGAGTTCGGCCTGGTGGAGGAGGCCGGTCAGGTCAAGCTCTACGGCTCGGGGCTGATGTCCTCGTTCGGGGAGGCCGACAACGTCTTTGACGGGGGCCCGGAGATTCGCCCCTTTGATCTGGATGAGGTCATCTCGACGCCCTTCCGCATCGATATTTACCAGCCGATCTTCTGGGTCGCGGAAGGCTTTGATCAGCTGCGCGACTCGGTGCAGGAGCTTCGCCGCCGCTGGGCCGAAGAGCTGACGAACTGACGTCTGCGTGATCTGCAGCCGCGGTGCTGCGTTGAAGTTGTGGAAGCCCGGCCGATGCGGCCGGGCTTTTTTGTGTTCGGATGCGGGCCTTCAGCGCCCGGGGTCGTGGTGGTGCAGGTTGTCTTCTTCGTCGAGGGCCATGCGTCGATGAAAGATCGGCAGGCGGAAGAAGCGCTCGATCGGGGAGGGGAGTTGCTGCCAGGCGACCATCTGTTCGGAGGGGGCACGCAGCGCCACGAAGATCACAAAGAGGGTCAGGGAGATGACCATCGTCATGGTCATCGGGCCGCTGATGTAGCCGATGTGGGCGCGGCGCACGAAGTACTCGGCGCTGGAGACCGGTGTGGGGTGAATGAAGAGCTTAAGACACCAGGTGCCCAGCGCGATGAGCTGAATGTAGCCGTAGTTGCGGCGCAGGCGGTAGCCCAGCGCGTCGAGCAGGCTGAGCTGCGGGTAGGAGTGCCCCAGGTTGTCGGCCAGCGATATGAGTTCGCGCCGCGCGTGGTCGGGAGAGGGACCGTGTCCGGGGGCCAGATGAGCGGCGATGAAGTAGCGGTCCAGGCAGCGGACGCGGCGTCGCCACAGGTCATAGAGCTGGTAGCGTCGGCTCTCCATGATCAAGAGCAGGAAGTTCACCCCGATCAAGAGCAGCACGATAAAGTGGGGGGTATCAGGCTGGGAAAGGGTAAAGGAGAGCATCGCCGCGTTGGTGACGATGGCCCAGTTGGTGGTGGCATCCAGACGCTGGCGCCACACATCGGCGTGCATCACGCTGGCGCGGTAGAAGTGGACCATCACACTTCGGTCCGGCGACTCGTCATCCATGCCTCCCCCCGAAAAGAAGATGCGGATACTGCCGATGAAAACACGCCGGCGCGAGGCGACGGCGAAGGGTGTGCTGCGAAAAAAACGCCCACCGCGCAGGCGGTGGGCGCTTATAAAGCGCGTGCCTGAGCCCGCTGCTTACTCCACGATGACCGTCAGCTGCATGCGGTCGTCGAAGCGGTTGGAGACGGCGAATTCGCCGGTGGTATCAAAGGTATACGACCACTCCTGGTTGGCGTCGAGGTTCTGGTCGACGTTGAGCGCGGCGATGTTGATGTTGTGGCGCTCCGGATCACGGTTCTTGAAGGTCACCGTGGTGCCGGCCGGAATGGTCAGGCTGCTCGGGTTGTAGCGGAACTGGTAGAGAACCACCGAGCGGCTCTCCGGGGCGTTCGAGGACTGCGCGGCGGAATCGTCGGCCACGGTGTCGCCGCCGCCACAGGCAGCGGTGAAGGCCATAAGGCTGACGAGCATGGCGACGGACATAGCTTTAGCGGCAAAACGGATGAACATGGAATTCCTCCTAAACATAGAGCCAGTTCAGATCACAGGACGCGACGACGCGTGAAGGGGTTCAATTGAACTTCATCGCACGTCGACTACAGGGGGGAAAAGATACTTCTCACCTGCGGAAAGTCAATGGTGGGCGACGCAGCGGAAAGTTTGGCGAAACGTTAAGCGATGTTAACATAGAACCAGCCGGCGAGGCACCGCGGGGCGAAGGTCGTCCGGGGGAAGGCAAAGTCAAGGGGTCAAGGTTTGGATTGGAAAGTGCATCAACACATTGCGCGGGTGGCGCTGGAGCGCAGGCTGGTCGATTTTGAGACCGTCTCGCGCAGCCTCTTTGAGCTGGGGCGTCTGGCCGACGAGGGCAAGACGCCGACGGCCGACCACTGGGTAAGCCAGGGGTGGTTGGAGCGTGAGGGGCTTGAGGAGGTCTTGCGCAGTCTGGGCTATGAGGATGGGTTTGAGCGGGCTCAGACCGCGTTTTTTGAAGGAAGAGATAAGAAAGGAGGCCGAGCGGCCCGTTTTCAGAAGGACGAAGACGCGGTGACCTCGCGCATTGAGGTGGGGCACCGGAAGATGCCCGCGGGAGGTCTGAGCCAGGAAGAGACCGCCGGCGCTGAGGCTCCACCCGAAGGGCTGGGCCTGGAGACCAGCACCGAGGTGGCGGTCGACGCGAACCCGACACTCCCGGAGGGGGTGGCTGCGGCCTGGGCCCGACCCGGCTGGCGAAGCGGGGAGGAGACCGGTCGGCATTTCGTCTTTGAGAGTACCGACGTCTATCAGCCGGCGTTGAGCGCCGGGGAGATGCTCAGCGGGCAGGCGCGCTACGAGCTGGGCGCGGCGCTGGGAGCCGGCGGGGGCGGCAGCGTCATCTCGGCGCACGACCGGGTGCTGGGGCGGGTTGTGGCGATGAAGATCGCGCGACCTTCGGCCCGTCATGATGCCCGGGCGGTGGCGCGTTTCCTGGCCGAGGCGCAGATCACAGGCCAGCTGGAACACCCCAACATCATGCCCATCTATGATGTGGGCGTGCTCGATGACGGGCGAGTCTATTACACGATGCGCCGGGTCAATCACCACTCGCTGGCCGAGGTGCTCGAGGGGTTGCGAAAGCGCGAGCCTGACTACGTGCGTGCGTACGCGCTGCCGCGTCTTCTGGGCATCCTCAAGCAGGTGGCTCAGGCGATCCACTATGCCCATGTGCGCGGTGTGGTGCATCGCGATCTGAAACCCTCCAACATCATGCTTGGCGAGTATGGGGAGGTGCTGGTGATGGACTGGGGGATCGCGCACGTCAGCGGCGACAGGGTGCGCACCGATCTGGGGCCGGAGGACGAGCCCGGGAAGGGACACACCCTGGGGACGCCCTCGTACATGTCGCCGGAGCAGGCCCAGGGCCGCCTTGATGAAGTCGACGCGCGCAGCGATGTCTACGGCCTGGGGGCGGTGCTCTATGAGATCCTCACCCTGGATGTGCCTTTCGATGGCGAGGATGCGCGCGCGACGATGTGGTTGGTGGTCGAAGGGCAGCTTGTGCCGCCGTCACAACGCGGAGCCGCGCTCTGGAAGATCAGCGAGGCGGTCGAGGCGATCTGCCTGCGGGCGATGTCCCGGGAGCGCGAGGAGCGCTTTGGCTCGGCGCGCGAGTTCTACGAAGCGCTCGATGGGGCGATAAGCGGCAGCGGGCCGGTGCAGGTGCAGGCCAGCGTGACCCGCGGTCAGGCGTTGCTCAAAGACTACAGTGAGGCGTTATCTCGGGTTGAGGATCTGGGCCATGAGATCGACGAACTTCGCAGCCAGGTTGAGCCCTGGGAGTCGATCGAACGCAAGCGGGCGCTCTGGGCGCTCGAGGATCAACGCCTGCAACTTCAGCGGGAGAGCGCGAGGATCTTTGGCGAGGCCGTCGCCGCCTTTCAGGAGGTGCTCCTGCTCGTGCCCGACAAGCCCGAGGCCCGGGAAGGGATGGCCGAGCTGTGTTGGGAGCGCTACATGGCCTCGCGTCAACGTCAGGACGTCGCCGACATGGTCTATTACGAGGCGATGGTGCGCGAGTACGGTGGCGAGTCGTATGCCGCGCGCTTTGCGCGCCAGTGTGAAGTGGAGCTTAAGACTCGCCCGACCGGCGCCGAGATCACGCTCTTTCCCTACCAGGAGATCGACCGGCGGATGGTCGTCGCCGACGCTCGCCAGCTGGGACGCTCACCAGCGCGCGCCGAGGCGCTGGAGGCCGGAAGCTACATGATGGTGCTGCAGCGCAGCGGATCGGCGCCGGTGCGCGCTCCCCTCTTTGTGGAGGTTGGCGAGGCGCGCGCCGAGTTTCGCGTGGATCTTCCGGCCGATCATCAGGTCTCTCCGGGCTTTGTGTACGTGGCCGGCGGGCCCTGCACCCTGGGAGGTGACCCGGAGGCGTTCAACCCCTGTGTGGCCCGGCGAGTGGAGGTCGCCTCGTTCTTCTGCGCGCGTTTTCCGGTGACCTTTCGCGAGTATCTGGAGTGGCTCGATGAACTCAGTCAGAGCGATCTGGAGCAGGCCCGGAAGCATGCGCCGAAGACGCGCGCCGACGATGGTGAGCTTGCGATCTTCGATGCAGCGAGCGGCCGCTGGGCACCATCGCCCATTCTTATTGAGGGGCCGATGCGCGAGCGCTACGCCGAGGGCGTAGGCCATGAACTCGATCTTCCGGCTGTGGGCATCAGCGCGCACGACGCCCAGGCCTACTGCACCTGGCGCAGCCAGCGCGACGGCCGCAGCTACCGGCTGCTTCGCGAGGAGGAGTGGGAGAAGGCCGGCCGCGGCGTCGACGCGCGCTTCTTCCCCTGGGGAAACCACTTCGACGCGACCTTCTGCAAGATGCGCTACTCTCGCCATGAGTTCAGCCAGCCCGAACCGGTGGGGATCTTCGTCGACGATACCTCCCCTTACGGCGTGCGTGATCTGAGCGGTGGGGTGCAGGAGTGGTGCGCCGCCGGCCCCGACGATGGCCTTGATCGCGCGGTGCGCGGCGGCGGCTGGAACATGGACCAGCGCGCCTGCCGCCTGGCCAGCCGCATGCGCGTGTTGGCCGATGCCCGCTCGGCGGGCATCGGCTTTCGCCTGGCCTACGACGCCAGCTGAGCGTCCAGCGGGCGGTCCAGCGAGCGGTAGTGGATCGCCTCGGCCAGATGCGCCTGGGTGATCGAGGGGGCCTCGTCGAGGTCGGCGATCGTGCGCGCCACCTTGAGCATGCGATCGCAACTTCGCGCGCTCAGGCCCAGCCGGTCGACGACCCTGGCGAGCATCTCGTGACAGTCGTCGGTCAGGGCACAGTGGCGGCGAAGCTGGTCGGGGCCCATCTGGCTGTTGGCGTGGCGCCCGCAGCTCTGCAGGCGCTCGCGCTGGCGATCGCGGGCGCGCTGCACCCGCTGGCGAATCGCCACAGAGGGCTCCGAGGGCTGCGCGCGCCGAAGCTCCTCATAAGGCACCGCCGGCACCTCAATGTGGATGTCGATGCGATCGAGAAGGGGGCCGCTCAAGCGTGAGCGGTAGCGTTTGATCTCATCGATGGAGCAGGAGCATCGTCGGGCGCTGTTGCCAAAATGCCCGCAGCGACAGGGGTTCATGGCCGCCACCAGCATCACATCGGCCGGATAGGTCAGGCTGAGAAGGCTGCGCGTGAGCGTGACCTGACGGTTCTCCAGGGGCTGGCGCAGGGTCTCCAGCGAGTTTCGCCGAAACTCCGGGAGCTCATCGAGAAAGAGCACCCCGTTATGCGCCATGCTCAGCTCTCCGGGGCGCGGGATGCCCGATCCCCCGCCCACAAGGCCAACTTCGCTGATGGTGTGGTGCGGGGCGCGAAAGGGGCGCTCCGAAATCCAGGGTGTGTGCGGGGGCAAGCGCCCGGTGACGCTGTAGATCTTGGTGGTCTCCAGCGCTTCCTCAAAACTCATCTCCGGGAGGATGGTGGCCAGGCGCCGCGCCAGCATGCTCTTGCCGGAGCCGGGCGGCCCGATCATCAGCACGTTGTGCGCGCCGGCGGCGGCCACCTCCAGGGCGCGTTTGGCCGGGAGCTGCCCGCTGACCTGCGAAAAGTCCACATCGCCCACTCGCCGAAGACTCGCCGCCGGCATCGGCTGGCGCTCAAAGGGTTCGACGAGTTTGCGGGCCTGCATCAGCGCCACAACTTCCGAGAGATGTTCAAAGCCCAGCACCTCCACGCTCTCGACGACGGCGGCCTCGGCGGCGTTCTCGCGGGGGATCATCACCCCTTTAAGGCCCATATCCCGCGCGAGGATGGCCATGGCGAGCGCGCCGCGGATCGGGCGCAGACGCCCGTCGAGCGCGAGCTCTCCGGCGACCAGGTAGTCGCCGAGTCTCGGCGCGCGTGCCACGGGGGGAAGCACCCCCTGAGCCCGCAGAATCGCCAGCGCGATGGGAAGATCAAACGCCGTCCCATCCTTGCGGATGTTCGCCGGCGCCAGATTCACCGTCACTCGTCGATCCACCGGAAACTCCAGGGTGAGGTTCTCTATGGCCGCCTGCACCCGCAGGCGGCTCTCACGGATGGCGTTGTCGGGAAGCCCCACCAGATGGAAGGCGGGAAGTCCTACGGCGAAGTCGATCTCGATATCGACCAGCGAGGCATCGACGCCCAGCAAAGTCGCAGAATGCACGCGGGTGACCATGGTCATCTCCCTGCAAGAGTCTCGTCGTTATTCAGGCCGCCGCTGCCCGGGTGGGCAGGGCCGGCCGAAGCGATGGCGCGTGAGCGCACGTCTGTTATCGCGCGCTGCGCCGCGATCTTGCGTCCGGAGCAACAATTCGCCTCCCGGCCCCCCCGAAGCGCCGTGAGACACGTCCTCCGAGAAGGGGCGTGAGGCAGAGACTGGCCGCGGTGTGCCAGTCTGTCACAGCCCGGTCGGGCTAAGTTGGCGAGTTGGCGCGTCCGTGATGGTCTGGAACAGGCTTTGCACACATGAGGTGCCATCGATGAATGAGTCGGGATCTTCGGTGGCGATGATGTGTTCGCCGAAGACGTGTGCGAATGGGAGGTTGGTGTGACGAGAGGTGAGACTCGAATGCGCAGCGTTGCGCAGTGGAGCGCCCGTTGGACCCGGGGGGGCTTCCACCTGATCGGGGTGCTCCTTGTGTGCGGGCTGGTCTCGTGTGTGGTGGCCGACGCGCCGCTGACGCTGCGCCTGGTGGCGGCCAGCTGGCAGCACGAGGGGGTTCCGCGCGCGGTCGCGCTGGGAGGGGCGATTCAGCTGGGCCTGTCGGCCTGTGTGTGGGCGCTCCTGATGATCGTGTGGGCGCTCTTCACATCGAGCGGGGCGCGGCCGGTGGCGCGCACCTCGCAGCGGGCGCTGCGGGCAGCGCGGGGCACGGTGATCACCGAGACCCTGATCGTGATCCCGATTGTGCTGCTCCTGATCTTCGGGCTGGCCCAGCTGGCGATCAACAACATCGCCGGCGTGCTCAATCAGGTGGCGTATTTTCAGGCCGCGCGCACCGCCTGGGTGTGGGCGCCGGAGCCCGGGATCAGCGAGGCGGAGATCAAAGATCGCGCGCGCATCGCGGTCGCGCTGACCTTCACCCCGGTAGCGCCTGGAAATTATCAGACCACCGGATACTTCGGCGTCGGCGGCGATGGAGGTCTCTCGGAGCGGGCGCTGGATGCCCGCGAGATCATGCGCGAGCGCTACTTCTCGATCGAAGACGCCATCATCGGAGCGCTCCCGCTGGAGCCTTCGGCCGACGCCAACAACACCTCCTATGATCGCGCGCTGGACAGCTCGACCAACTACGCCACGCGCGCCACCCAGAAGTTTACGCATGCGTATCTGGCCACCGAGATCGAGGAGGTCATCAACACCGGCGGGGAGGTCGGTGTCAGCTATTCATTTCTATTGCACCAGGCCATGCCGCTGGTGGGCGGAATTTTTGGGGAGACCCACACCGTGGGCACCCGCAGCGCCAAATACATGACGTTGAGCTACCGGGCGACCATGCCCGCGCAGCCTTATCGAGTGGGGCGTCCATGAATGAGATGGAGAAGAGCGAAGAGGTGAAGTCGGCGGGGCTCTCAGCGAGGCTGCAGCGTCTGCATCAGGAGCAGCGCGGGGCGCTGGCGCTTCTGTGTCTGGCCGGCTTGATGATTCTTTTGATGATGGGGCTGGTGGTCTACGACGCCACCGAGGTGGCCAACGAGAAGGTCCACGTGCAGGCCTCGGCCGACGCCTCGGCCTACAGCCAGGCGGCGATCAACGCGCGCACCATGAACATGCTGGCCTTTGCCAACGTCGGCAAACGCGTCAACATCGGCATGGTTGCGGCCTATGAGACCGTCTACAGCTGGATGACCTGGATCACCGGGGTGGCCTGGGTCTTGACGATCGCCTGCTACCTGATCGCGGCGATACCCGGGGCTCAGGCCGTCGCCCAGCTCTGTACAAAGATGGCCGAGATCGCCGTCGGCGCGAGCTGTGCGACAGCGAAGGAGGCGGGCGATTATCTGCGCCTGGACACCATCGTTCAGAATTTCTTTGGGCCCGAGCAGCGCGCGTTCAACAACTACCAGCAGTACATGGCCGACGTGACCCCTTACTGGAGCTGGACCCAGGGGGTCTGGCGCGGCTTTACCAACAACGCGCCGCTGACCGTGGGTTATCCGGCGCCCAAAAACGACGCCGACATCACCTTCCGCCAGCAGCTCCCGGTGCGGGTGCCGGCCGGACACAGCTGGGACGGGCTCTGCGAGAAGGCCAATGAGGCCCCGCCGATCTTCGGGGGAGGCTTTGAGCCGGGCAACATCATCGAGCAGGCCGACCGGCGCTTTATGTTTGTCGACTTTCTGATCAAGAACGCGCTCGGTTCCAACGGCAACGAAGATCCGGCCGGCGGCGTCGATGGCGCAGGCGACGGAGGCAGCGGCGTCGGCGGAAGTGGAGGCGGACAGGGCGGCGGCAGCGGCAGCGGTCAGGAGTCGGCCTGCGAGTCGCTCGAAGAAGAAGCGGCCAACGATCCCAACTCCACCTTCGAGCCGCCCCGCGAAGAGTGTGAGGTCGATGAGAACGGCAATGAGACCGACGACTGCGAGACGATCCCGGGCTCCTACACCGTTGACGGCCACACCATCGAGCTCGGTGAGGGCTGCATCCCGACCAGCGTGCTCGAGCAGCTCGATAACGTCGACTGCACCCAGGGCGGCGCCACCATCAAGGCCGGCGCCTACGGGGCGACCTATCTGGCGGGGCTGCTCGGTCTTCTGATCGACACCAGCGACATTCCCTCGATCCTCAAGCGTCTTACGGTGATGCCCGACTCCTTTGTCGAGCGGTGCAAAGACGGCACCCGCGATCGCTACCAGAGCGCGGGAGGCTTTCATGTGGATGGGCCGGCCTGGGAGCTTCAGACGGACAACTGGCTGATGAACTCCTCGACGTTGATGTACGCCTACCGGCCCAACGCGGCGCGAAACGGCACCCACCGCGACCGCTATCAATTTATGGGTGAGGACTCCAACCCCGGGCTGCTCAACTTTGCCAGCGAGGGCACCTGGGCTATCAGCCGCGGGGAGATCGCCTGGCAGGGCGATGAGGCTCCATCCTTGTGGGAGTCGAAATGGGCGGCGCGCGTGCGTCCGGTGGCCCTCGATGGCGAGTGGGAGGCTTACGCGCAGTCGCATCAGGGCTTCTCGATCTGGCGCGGGCTGCGCGACATTCAGGGGGAGGTGCTCGCCACCTTGCTCGTCGCCCACGGCGCCGACGCCACCGGGAGCAACCTCATCACCCACGGATACTCGCTCTCGCCAGGGAGCCTGGAGGCGCTGCTCTTTGAGGCGCTCTCCACCCGCGCGGCCTTTGACGCGATGGAGCCCGAACGCATGGAGGGGGTGGTCAAATGACCTCAATTCAACGACTTCGCCGGCTTAGAAATCTATTTGTTTTGCAAAGGCTTGGCGCGCTTCAGCGAGATGAGCAGGGCGCGGCGCTGACCGAGGTGGTGATGTGTTTGCCCTTCTTCATCCTCGTCTTCGGCGGGCTGATGAACCTGGGGTTGGTGGGCCAGCAGAGCGTGGCCACCAAACATGTGGCCGCCCACGATATGTGGGCGCAGGTCTACAACGAGGGGGCCAACAACGCGCTGCGCATGAGCCCGCGCACCCAGCTCCCGGAGACCACCAACCTGGACTCGGTGCAGGGTTTTGCGGCCCTGGGCGGCGACATCGCCGCGATGGCCTCGGGGCACTGGGGGGAGGCGTGGTTTCATGCCGAGCTGGCCCCGGTGCTGACGCTCGGGCAGATCGATTATGACGCGCACTCGCATGACGCCGCCCGGCGGCTGAAGCAGCATATGAAGCCGCCCCATGAGATGACCGGCCATATCCTCGGCGGCACCAGTGAGGGGCGCCGGCCGGTGCTCGCGCAGATCGCCACCAACGACAACCTCATCGACGGGAACCTGACAAACCCGGGCGGCAACATGTTGCAGTGGCTGCTCACCTCGGTGCTGCAGGCCACCGGCGGGGTGCCCGGCGCCTTCGCCGCGATTCGTTACGGCGATCAGGACGGCGTGGCCTCCCATCAGGTCTCGCTCTACGGCGGCCGCCTCGCCCCGACCTTCTACGCACGTTATTCGGCGATGCTTTCGCCGCACCCCACGCGCAGCGGTGAGGGGGGCGGTGGCAGCGGCGAAGAGGTCTTCGACCTCAATGATCCCCGCGGTCAGTGGGGGCTTTATTACGTGGCTGCCCAGACGACCAACAACTACCGCTGGGTCTACAACATGATGAATGTCCAGTTTGATGAGGCGGAGACGCAGTCGACGGCCACGCGCTACGAGGCTGGCCAATGAGCGCAGAGAGCACACGCGGCAGTGAGGAGGGGAGTATGGGAGTGTCGGATACGACGAAGGGGAAGTCGTCCTGGTGGGTGGACCTTTTGAAGGTCGGCGGGGCGGGGGCGACCATCGCGCTGATCGCGCTGCTGGTGGTGGTGCTCGACGGTCCGCGCGCCGAGGTGCAGCCGGCCCAGGCCGACATCTGGGATGTGTTTTTGAGTCAGAGCAACAAACACGAGAACTTCATGCGTGCGTTGCAGAAGGAAGGCATGTCGGCGCCGCGTGAGTACGACTACAACGGCAACCGCGTTTACTTCTCCCACGCCACCACGTCTGAGAGCCCGCGGGAGGTGCTGGAGCGTTTTCAGCGCGCGTTTGTGCGCGAAGGCGTCAACAAGATCGAGCATCACACCGTGCGCGAGCCGGTGGCCGTGGAGGATACCCACGACGGGGAGACCTTCATGCAGGCGATGGCCGGCGCCGATGAGCTCTTCAGCGGGGGGCTGATACCGGTGGAGAATACGCGCAATTACATGGCGATGGTCGGCGCCGAGACAAAAAAAGGAGCGGCCGACTGGAAGGAGGCCATCGTCGAGATGCAGGGGGGCGCAAAGACCCCCGAAGACACTGTGCGCGCGCTGCGCTACGTCGACGCCTTTCGGGAGGAAGGGTCGCTGAATACGACGATCACCGCGGTGTGGAGCGATCAGGCCCTCGATCTCTCAAAATTCCGCAATCATGCCCCCGGCAGCGTGCATCCCTTTGAGTACAAGGTGCCCGTATGCACCGGGTGCACGCGCGTCTCGCGCATCAGCGGCACCGAGGAGGAGGCGGGCATTCACGCCATCCTCTACCGCAGCCCGAACTCCATCAACGCCACCCTGGGCTTCTACGAGCGCGAGATGGCCCGCTACGGCTGGGAGCTCGAGCCGGTAATGCGCGGGCTGGCCGCGATGCAGCGCGAGCGCAGCGCGCCCTACGAGGTCTCTCAGGTGCGCTCCTACAGCCGCGAGGGCTACACGCTGACCTTGATCGTCTACCGCGACAGCTACGACGGGCAAACCTACGTCAGCATGCAGAGCGCGCGCTGAAGCGCGTGTTTTTACGATCAGCCCCGCTTTGCAAGCTCCCCGACCAGTCGATCGCGATCGTGGGCGGCCAGGTGGTTGAGCGCCGGGCCTTTAGGCACGACCCGGGTGGGGTTGATCATGTCGTGGCTGTAATAATAGTGCTGCTGAATATGGTCGATGTGGCAGGTCTGGGCCACGCCCGGCATCTGGTAGAGCTCCAGCAGGTAGTTCCAGAGGTTGGGCAGCTCATAGACGTGGTTGAGGTTGCACTTAAAGTGCCCGTAGTAGACCGGGTCAAAGCGCAGGAGGGTGGTGAACATGCAGAGGTCGGCCTCGCTGAAGGTGTCGCCGACCAGATAACGGTGCTCACCCAGATACTTCTCCCAATGACCCAGCGCATCAAAGAGCTCGCCGAGGGCCTCTTCGTACGCCTCCTGGGTGGTGGCGAAGCCGCAGAGGTAGACGCCGTTGTTGACCGGCTCGTAGATCGCGTCGATGCGCTCATCGATCACCCCGCGAAGTGCTTCGGGCGCAAGATCGAGGTTGGCCGTGCCCAGGGGAGCGAAGACCGTCGAGAACATCCGGATGATCTCGCGGGACTCGTTGTTGACGATCGTGTTTTCCTTCGTGTCCCAGAGCACCGGCACGGTCACCCGGCCTGAGTAGTCGGGGTCGGCCAGCAGGTAGATCTCACGCAAAAAATCTTTGCCGTGGAGGCGGTCGCCGGTGGTGGCCGCAAAGTCGGTCTCAAAGCTCCACCCCCCTTCGAGCATATGCGGGTGCACCACCGAGACGTCGATGACCTCTTCGAGCCCCAGCAGCGCGCGGGCGATCAGCGTGCGGTGGGCCCAGGGGCATGCGTACGAGACGTAGAGGTGGTAGCGTCCGGCCTCCGGGGTAAATCGCGCGCCGGGCTCGTCGACCACCTGGTGGTGGAAGGTGGTGGGATCGCGCTGAAAATGCCCCTCATTATCGCGAACCCAGGTGTCACTACGCCAGACGCCGTCAACCATGATGCCCATCGGGGGCTCCTTGTGAAAAACTCTGTGGAAAAAGTCTGACGCGCCTTAAGTCCCGCTCTGCGGGCGGCGCGCCTACGTCATGCTACTGGCAGGGACTTAAACACCCGACATCGGGGCGACAAGGCGCCGGCGAGAAATCCTGCCAGGGGGCTGGCCATCGCTGGATGCGTGATGAGCTTACGTAGCGCCGGAGAGCAGGGTGCGCTACCACACTCCGAGCGTGTATCGTCGGAGGAACACTTCAAGAGAGTGTTCAAAAGCTATTCACATTTGCGATTACGTGCTCAATTTCGGTATGACAGGGGTTCATAAGATGTTCATCAAGACTTATGCGAGTTGATCGTCCCATGAGCACAGAGGAAGAAGCCACATTAAATATCGGCGCGCTCTCCATGGCGACCGGCGTGCCCGTGGAGACCATCCGCACCTGGGAGCGTCGCTACGGGTTCCCGCGTTCGCGTCGAAACGAGGCCGGCCACCGCATCTACGATCTGGAGACGATCGAGCATCTTCGCCTGATCACCGCGGTGCTGGCCGTAGGTTATCGCCCCTCGCAGCTTCAGGGGCGCAGCCGCGAGGAGCTCGAAGAGCTGCTTGAGCACAGCGGCACCGACGAGAGCGAGTCGGCCGAGGAACAGGCCGGCGATAAGGCCTCTCGAAACGGTGGCGAGTCTCTGCGTTCGGCGGAGAGCGAGGGCTGGCTGGAGCGCTGGCTCGACGCGGTGGGCCAGCTCGACCGCGAGCGCCTTGAAGGGCAGATGCGCCTGGACTGGAGCCGCATGAACGCGCTCGGCTTCGTCGAGGAGCGGGTTGGACCTTTTCTGGTCGCGCTGGGAGAAGGCTGGGCGTCGGGGCGGTTGAGCGTGCTCCATGAGCATTTTGCCAGCGAATGTGTGCGGGACTTTCTGGCGGCGGCCTGGCGCCCGCTCAGCGATATGGCGCGGGGCAATAAGGTGATTCTGGCCACGCTCAGCGGTGAGCAGCATTGCCTGGGGCTGCATATGGCGGCGCTGATCGCGGCGGTGGCCAACCAGCGCGTCGTCTTCATCGGCGCGAACTCCCCGGTGGAAGATATCGCGGCGGCCGCGCAGCAGTCCGGCGCGCACGGCATCGCGCTGAGCATGTCGCAGTACGCCAACCCGGCCGCTTCTCGGGCGTTTTTGGAGACGCTGCGCGAGCTCACCGACCCCAAACTCGACATTGTCGTTGGCGGCAGCGGCGCGCCTGATGATGTCAGCGGGGTGCAGAAGCTGGGTGGCTTTGAAGATTATTACGAGTTCTTCCAGACGTGGCAGCGCCGCTGAGGATGATGTTCGGGATCTTGCGCGACGCGCACGGAGTTGATGTTGAAGTGGGTGCGCGTGTCGAGACGCAGGGGTTATGCGGCGTCTTTCGTTCTTCTTCTGACCATGATGGGGGCAACGCCGGCGGTGGCCTCACCGCTCTGGGAGCTTGTTGGGGAGACGTCGTCGCTTCACCCGCATAGCGCCTCGACCTTTTCGACCTCGGCCTCGGCTGCCTACTTTAATCCGGCCCTGCTGGCGGGGCAGCCGCGCCGGGGTGAGCTGGGCATCTTCGGGCTGGCGGCAAGGCTGCGCATCGACCTGAATGCGCGCCCGGCCGGTGCCGATGTGGGCGAGGAGGTCTACCAGGCACGCGAGCTCGATGAGAATGGCCAGCGCCGCCCCTTAAGCACTCGACCCTTCGCCACTAACGACATCCCCGAGGCGCGCGGCAGCGCCGACCCCAACGCCGAACACCTCTACCTGACGCTGGGGGCCACCGCGCCCATTCTTGCAAACGATCGGCTCACGGTGGGGTTTTACGCCACGTTGGCCACCGAGGGATTTGCCGCGCAGGTGCCTTTCTATAGCGATGAGCGCGAGCAGTATTTTTCGAACTCTCTCTATTTTGAGCGTTTCAAGGACCGTCTGGTGGGGAGCCACTTTGCGCTGGCGCTGGCCAGCCGCCCGCTCGACTGGCTGAGCCTGGGCATCGGCGCGACGATGGTGCAGGACGCGGTGAGTCAGAACGCGATCTTTTTGCCCGACGCCCTCGACCAATCCGAGAGCCGGATCAACTCGGAGGTGCGCGTTAAAGCCCGGCTTGCGCCCTACGGCGGGCTGCGGGCGCAGATAGGCGGCGCGATCGCCGCGACGCTCAGCGTGCATGGCGAGAGCTTCAGCATGGTGGAGGGGGAGAGCCGGCTGCGTTTCTGGAACTTCCCGGCGGCGTATCCCGAGGGCGAAGATGCGGTGGTGCAGCGTTTTCGCTTCGTCTATGACTACGAGCCCTGGCGGGCCACCGCCGGCGCTTCGCTCACCCACACGCTGAACGCCCACACCGAGCTCCGGCTGGCCACCCAGCTCCAGTACGCCCGCTGGTCCCATTATCTGGACCGCCACGGAGAGCGCCCCGCGCTCCCCTGGCGCGACACATTGAGTCCCACCCTGGCAGCCGGCCTGACCCACGGTCGCTCCGAGCTCGGCCTGGACCTGAAGTGGGCGCCGAGCCCCGTCCCGGACCAGGACGGCCGCTCCAACTACGTCGACAACGATCGCCTGGTCGTCGGCGGCGGCTACGCCTGGCGCGTTGAGGGCCAGGGCGACGCCCCCACCCTGGAGCTCGGCGCCCAGCTTCAGGCCCACTGGCTTTTTGCCAGACAGACCACCAAAGACCCCTTGAGCGAAGATCCGGTGATCGATGAGTTCCCCGATGCGGTCGACTCCGGGTCGGGCGAGCCGATTGAAGGATCGCGGGGCTTGCAGACGAATAATCCGGGATATCCGGGTTTTGAGGCCGCGGGCTGGCTCGGCGGCGCCAGTGTTTTTGTCCGGGCGTTTTTTTAATGTGTGGTGCCCGTTGCAACGCCCGGCGAATCGGGCGCTCGGGCGCGTCGCAGGCCGGCCTTCGCCGGATCATCGATCGAGGCAATGAGGCTGGTCTCTCGAGTGTGGACATCATAAAACGATCGAGAAATCCCCGATCCCGACGCTAAACCAAAGTGAGAACGACGCGGAATTGCCCGTGCGGATACTGCCGCGAAACGCCGTAAAAGGAGCTGTAACGATGAACACGAAGCTGAGCTGTTGGATGCTGGTGGTGGCGCTGAGCGCCTCGATGATGGCCTGTGGCGAAGATGAGTCGCCGCGCGGCGACGACAACGTCGACGCAGACGCCGGCCTGGAGAGCGACGCTGGCGACGCGGGTGACGCCGATGCCGGCGACGAGCCCGACGCTGCCGCGCCGGACGTGGACGATGCGCCCGACGTGGCTTTGGAGCCCGACGTCAACGACGAGCCGGTGGAGGTGGACATCAACGGGGTGTGGGCGGCCAAAATGGTCACCTCCGGGGTTGCCGAGGTGCCGGTGGTTGGGGAGTCGCAGAGCGACACCGTCTCCATTCTGCGCATGGATATCTCAAGCGACGGCCAGAACCTCACCGTGACCACCGAGACCTGCGACGTGACCATTGAGGGCGAAGCCGCCGGCGTGGCGCCGACCATCCCCGATGCGCTGGTCAACTCGCTGCCCATCACCGAGCGCGGCGGTACTTTTGTGGATGGAAACCTGGTGCTGCCCACGATTTACGAGGTTCGCGGCGCGCAGAATTTTGATGATCTGCGCAACGACCCGCTCCCCGAAGATGCCGAAGACCCGCGCGTCTACGACCAGGACGGCGACGGCAACCCCGGGATCACCGTCTCGGTGGAAGGTTTCATCAGCGGCGATATCTACCTGGTGCAGCGCTCCTCAAACGCGCTGGTGGGCTCCCAGACCGACGATGGTCGGATCGAGGGCCGTGTGACCTGGAGCGATGAACAATCGGTCCTGGGGGCTTCTAACGAGATCCTGGTGACCCTTCAGCCGCAGTCCGAGCCGAACTCCGACCCGGACGCGAGCTTTTTCGAGATGGTCTCGGTGGAAAGCAGCGTGGATTGCGCGGCGATCGCCTCGCAGACGGGCTCGCTTTTCACGCGCTGAATCGCGTGCGCGCCGGCGCTCAAGAGGGCGCCGGCGCTCAGCTTAGATTCATGCGTTTAAATTTTAAGGGGAGGGCGCGGCGGTGAAGGGAAAGAGGCGCTCGCGCTCCTGCAAGATCTCGGCGGCTACGCTGATGGCGATCTCTTCGGGGGTGTTGCTGGTCATCGGCAGGCCGATGGGGGCGTAGAGCCTCCCGATGGCGTCTTCGTCGACGCCGGCCTCCTTGAGCGCGCTGCGGATCCTGGCGAGTTTGGCCGGCGCGCCCATCACGCCGACGTAGGGGAAGGGGCCGGCCCCTTCTTCGAGGCGCAAAACGCCGATAAGCCCGCGGATGTCGGAGTCGACGTCGGCGCTCATGACCACCACGTGCGTCCACTCCGGCTGGCGGATGCGCCGGCCGGCCTCGACGTAGTCGTCGACGACCACGGTGTGGGTTGCCCAGCGGTTTTGCTGCAGGGTGAAGACGTCGTGGCGCGTATCGAAGATGGTGACCGCGTAGCCGAGCTGCGCCATCACCCGGGAGAGCGCCAGCCCGCAGTGGCCGCCGCCGATGATGGCGATGCGTTTCCAATTCAGAAGTTGCGCGCGCAGCAAGACATCGTCGGAAGTGGGGCGCTCAAAACGAATCGGCGGAAGCTCGGGCGGTGTCGTCTCATCGAGGCGAAGTCCCTGCGAGCCGACCTCAATCCACCCGGGCTTATCCGCCTGCAGAAGTTCCAGAATCCGGCGCACCACCGAGGCCTGCTCCGGCGCCACAATGTACGAGAGATTGGTCTGCTGGCCGGCGCAAAAAAGCCCGGAGCGCTCCCCACGCGTCGCTTTGCGACGATGCTCCAGCTCCCGCACCTCCAGCCCCGCCCCCTCCTGCGGCGTCCAGCCTTGCAGCAGCGCCACAGCCCGCTGGATCAGCTCCGCCTCCATGATGCCGCCCCCGATGGTGCCCTCCGTCGCTCCGTCGGCGGCCACCGCCAGACTCGCCCCGGTCGTCCCCGGGGAGTGCCGGCTATGCCATCCCACATGCGTCAGATGCACGGGCTGGCCGGCCTCCAGACGCGCGAGCACGTATCGCCACAGAGTGGGGTTGAGCACGGAAAGTCCTTGTCGCTCAGAGGGTTAGGGGCGTCTGGGTCTCGTCGCGAAGTCTCACTCCCCGGCTGCCGCGGGAGCGGCGGTGGAGGTGGGGGGCGTCTCCCAGAGCTTGCGCAGGCGGCTGTGGTGCAGCTGCATCATGACTTTTTCCGGGGTCATCGGGGCGTTGAAGGCCAGATCGGCCTCGGGGGCGGCGGCGCGCAGGGCGGCGCGCAGCGCAAAGAAGGTGCCGATGCCGTACATCAACGGCGGCTCACCGACGGCCTTCGAGCCGAAGGGACCCACCGGGTTGTCGGCGTCTTCGAGAAGTCGCACGTCGATCTCGTCGGGCAGCGCGTCGCCGTCGGGAGCCTTGTAGGTGGAGAGGGCGTGGGAGGTCAGGCGGCCGTCTTCGGCAAAGGCCAGTTCTTCGAGGGTCATCCAGCCGATGCCCTGGGCCAGGCCGCCTTCGATCTGCCCCAGGTCGACGTTCTCGTTGAGCGTGCGGCCAAGGTCGTGCACCAGGCGCACCCGGTCGATGTGGTAGGTGCCGCGCAGCGTGTCGATGGTGACTTCGGTCCAGGCCGTGCCGAAGACGTGGTAGGCAAAGGGGCGGCCGGTCTCTTTTTGCTTATCGAACCAGACATTCGGCGTGGCGAAGAAGGCGTGCGCCGAGAGCGAGACGCGCGAGAGGTAGGCGTGGGCGACGAGTTTCTCCCAGGTCCACTCGGTGGGCTCGTCGCAGTAGAAGACCTTTTCGTCCTCAAACGTGAAGTTCTCGGGATCTTGCACACCAAGCTCGCGGGCCAGCAGCTCGCGGAATCGCCTGCGAAGCTCCTCGGCCGCCAGGATGGTGGCGCTGCCGTTGAGGTCGGTGGTGGCGCTGGCGGCGCTGGGCGACATGTTGGCGATGCGGGTGGTGTTGGTCGTCTCCACCTTGATGCGATGCGGGCTGATTCGCAGTGCCTGTGCGGCGATGCGCACAAGTTTGGAGCTCAAACCCTGGCCCATCTCCACCCCGCCGGTGGAGAGGCTGACGCTGCCGTCGGTGTAGACGTGCATCAGCGCGGAGGCCTGGTTGAGGAAGGTCGCCGTGAACGAAATGCCAAAGCAGATGGGCATCGCAGCGAGTCCCTTTTTGGTGGCGGAGTGTTTGGCGTTGTAGGCGTCGATGTCCTTCTGCCAGGCGGCAACGTCAAAACCCTCTTCAGCCTCGTCCCAGGTGCGCTGCGCGCGGGCGCGCTCGGCCTGCTGGCCGTAGGGGAAGCTCTGACCTTCTTGAATGAGGTTCTTCTTCTGGAGCTCCGAGCGGTCGACGCCCATCACCTCGGCGGCGTGGGCGATCGCGCTCTCGATCACAAACATGCCCTGCGGCCCACCGAACCCACGGAACGCCGTGTTCGGCGGCAGGTTCGTGCGGCAACTTGCGGCGTAGGCTCGCACGTTGGGGATGAAGTAGCTGTTGGTGGAGTGAAAGAGCGTGCGCTCGAGCACCGCCAGGGAGAGGTCGGTTTTGGCGCCGGCGTTCTGGAAATGTTTGACCTCAAAGGCCAGAATCTTGCCCTCTTTGCTCAGCCCGATCTTGTAGTCGGCGCTGTAGGGATGGCGCTTGCCGGTCATGCGCAGATCGTCGAGGCGGTGCAGCACAAGCTGGGTGGGGCGACCGGTGATCTGGCAGGCCAGCGCGGCAAGACACGCCCAGGCGGTGGCCTGGTCTTCTTTGCCGCCAAAGCCGCCGCCCAGGCGAATCACGTCGACTTCCACGCGGTGGGTGGGAAGCCCCAGGACCTTCGCGCAGGCTTTCTGCACGGCGTAGGGGCTCTGCGTCGACGAATACACGCGGATGCGGTCGCCCTCGGTGGGCACGGCGCGGGCGCGCTGCGTCTCAAGGTAGAGGTGCTCCTGGCCGCCCACGTCGCTGCGGCCTTCCACCACGATGTCGCAGTCGGCAAAGGCCGCAGCGGTATCTCCCATCGCAAAGGTGCGCGGGGTGCCCAGGATATGGCCGGCCTCATGCGCCACGCGCGGGCAGGTGATGACCTTGAGCGGCTCGATCTCCGCCTCGATCAGCGTGAGCGCATGGCGCGCGTCTTCCGAGGTCTCGGCCACGACCATCGCCATGGGGTGGCCGTGGTACTCGACCAGATCCGTGGCGAGCAGCGGCTCATCCAGAAGCACCGGACCGATCTGGTTTTCGCCGGGCACGTCCTCGCCAGTGTAAATCGCCACCACGCCCGGTGCACGTCGGGCCTTATCCAGGTGCAGCGCTTTGACGCGACCGTGGGCAACCGGTGAGCCGTAGATGGCGGCGTGTAGCATGCCAGCCGGCGGCGCCACGTCGTCGACGTAGAGGGAGGTCCCGCGGGTATGAAGCTCAGCGTCGAGGTGTTTTTCGGTCATGGTGTCGGCTCCGGGAGCGCGTTTTGATGCTTCAACGATCCTGAGAGGATCAAAAGTGGGGGGCTTAAAGGCCAAAAAAACCGCGTCAGATGGCCAGCATGGCGTCGAGGCTCACGCGCTCGGGCGCGGCCTTGACCACGTGGGCCGTCAGAAGCTGCGTGGCGAGCAGGCGTTTGTAATCGGCGCTCCCGCGCACATCGGAGATGGGTGACATCTCGGTGTGGGCGATGCGCAACGCCTCGCGCCAGAGCGCGTCGGTGAGCACTTCACCGTTCAAGAATTCGCCAGTCTTCTCCAGCCAGAGCGGGGTTGCGGCCACGCCGCCCAGCGTGAGGCTGGCCTCCTCCACCACACCCTCGTCGGAGATGCGCAGTTTTGCGGCGCTGTTGACCGTGGCGATGTCCAGGCAGCGGCGCTTGGAGACTTTTTCAAAATAGACGCCCGTGCCCGCGGCCGGGACCTTCAGGACCATCTCGGTCATCACCTCCGCCGGATGCTTATCGAAGGTTTTATAACCTTTATAAAAACGCTTGAGCTCCACCTCGCGCGTCGTCTCACCGCGGGCGAAGACGAGCGTGGTGTCCAGCGCGAGCATGATCGCCGTCATATCGCCAATGGGCGACGCGTTGATGATATTGCCGGCGATCGTCGCCCGGTTGCGCAGAGGCAACGAGGCGATCAGGTGCAGATAGTCCTGAATCTGCGGAATGAACGCCACGACATCTTCCGACGCGCCGAACTCCTCAAAAGTGGTGAGCGCGCCGATATGCAGCGTGTCACCCTCTTTGCGAATCCCCTTCATCTCCGGATGCCGGTTCAGAATCTTGACCTGCGCCCGCGGCAGCAACTCGCCCTTCTGCACATAAAGGTCCGTGCCGCCGGCCACGAAGAAGTCGATGACGTCGGCGTCGTCGCGGGGCACCTCCTCCAGATCGCCAATGGCCTCCAGACGCTTTGGCATCTCGGCAAAATAGCCGGGCAGAAGTCCCGCTTCCATCAGCGCGCCCAGGCGATCGTCGGCCTGCCAGATCGACTCCCACTGGCCGCCCGGCCCGAAGTTCTCGACCAGGTCGAGGCTCGCGCGGTTGATCGCCGCATAACCCGTGCACCGGCAGAGGTTGCCGCTGAACGCGCGCTGAAAACCCTCCAGGGTCGGCGTCTCGCGCGCGGCCATCATGTACCAGCACATCGAGACGATGAAGCCCGGGGTGCAGAACCCGCACTGCGAACCCACGCGATCGACCATCGCCTGCTGCACGGGATTCAGCTTGCCCGGAAGGTTCAACCCCTCGATCGACACCACATGCTTCCCATGCATCTCACCGACCGGTGTCAGGCAGCTCGTGACCGGCTGGTAGCGCATCACCCCCTCGACCACCTCGCCAATCAGAATGGAGCAGGCCCCGCAGTCGCCTTCCTTGCACCCCTCTTTGGTGCCCGTCAGCAGGCGGTCTTTGCGCAGGTAGTCCAACACCAGCATCCCGTCGGGGACGTCGGTGATGACGCGTCGGTCGTTAAGCCAGAATTCAACGTGGGTGGTCATGGAGGCCTCGATGGCTCGCGGAGATCGTTGGGAAGTGGGGCGCGGGGCGCGTTCACGCGTCATTCGAGCGATTGGGGGGCTGGGTGTCAAGGGCGGTGGTGGGGAGGGGCGGGGTTTTAAGGCGTTTTGTGGGGGGGATTTGGAGTGAATTGAAAACTGTGGATTGTAGGGGGCGGGGCGTGTGGGGGTTCAACCTCCTGGTAGCTCGTACTTGTACGGGTAGCTCGTACTCGTACGGGTAGCTCGTACTTGTACGGGTAGCTCGTACTCGTACTGGTAGCTCGTGCTCGTACGGGTAGCTCGTGCTCGTCCAGGTAGCTCGTAGCTCGCGGAGCGTTGATGTTGCTTGGAAGATATCAATGGGCCCTATTCAGCCTCTTCCGGATGCCCTTTCTCTCCCCCCGGGCTGGCTGTTAGACGACATGAAAAACTGACCCCCTGACGACACCAAGAACTGACCCCCCTCTCGTCAGGAGGATGATCGATGCAGGACCTACACCAGAAGTACCCTTTCGTTGCCCGGTTCCAAGGAGGCAACGAGATGATGACGCCCGACGATGTCGCCGCGATGGTGCGGCTCCACATGCTCGGATGGGGCAGCCGACGTATTGCCCGCGAGCTCAAGATCAGTCGTAATACGGTGAAGAGGTACCTTCGTGAGGGGGGCTATGTGGCTTACAAGAAGCCCGCGCGTAAGCGCACGCTCCAGGAATTGGAGGGGTGGCTCAGGGAGCGCTTTTTGCTCCATAAGGGAAACGCCGATGTGGTGCGCCAGGAGCTGGAGAGCAAGCACGACATCTCGGTCAGCCTGCGCACGGTGCAGCGCGCGGTGGCACCCTTTCGCCAGGAGCTGGTGGCGGAGGCAAAAGCCACGGTTCGCTTTGAGACCCCGCCTGGAAAGCAGCTTCAGGTCGACTTTGGCACGATCAAAGTCGAGGTCGGTGGCGAGCCAAAGAGCGTTCAGCTCTGTGTGCTGACGCTGGGCTATAGCCGTCGCACCTTCGTGCAGGCGTTTGGCTGTCAGCGCCTTTCTCAGTGGTTGGAGGCTATTGAGTCCTCGTTTCACCACTTCGGAGGTGTCCCCCAGGAGCTTCTGATCGACAACGCCTCGCCGCTGGTCAAGATCCACGACGTGGCTCAGGGGCGTGTGGAGTTTACCCGGGGACTGGAGGATTTTTGCCGTCACTGGGGAGTGCGCCCGAGGGCCTGCGCGCCTTACCGGGCACGAACCAAAGGCAAAGACGAGCGGATGGTGCAGTATGTTAAACGAAACGCCATCGCCGGCCGCTCCTTTGAATCCTGGTCTGCGCTGGAGGCCCACCTTCAGTGGTGGATGCGGGAAGTTGCTGACAAGCGCATCCACGACACCGTCAAGGAGCGTCCTATCGACCGCTTTGAGCGCGAGGAGAAACAGGCCCTGCGCCCCCCCGGCGAACACCCTCGTTACACCGCCCGGCGCGAGCTTCGCAGGCGAGTCAAGTCAGATGCGACGGTGGAGGTGGACACCAACCATTACAGCGTGCCCTGGCGCCATCTGGGGCGCACCGTGGAGGTGATCGTCACCGATGAGGAGGTCCGGCTCTACCTCAACAACGAGCCGCTCGCCACGCATCGGCGGGGCCGGGGCCGAGATGCGCGCATCATCGAGCCCGGCCATCTCGACGGCGTGGTCCGAGGGCGTCAGGATCTCATCGATCGCGCCCTCGCCAACACCCCGGCCGAGCCCGCACCGGAGCGTGAGCAGCGGCGTTATGCCCTGCTTCGCCCTTTGAGTGACTACGAAGCCGTGGTGGGAGGTGAGCGATGAGCATAAAACACCAGCGTCTGCTCGAGATGCTCACCCGACTCAAACTCACCGCGGTCCGCGATCGTTTGGACTCGCTCATTGACGAAGGGGCGACAAAAGAGATGACCCTGCGGGAGTTTCTTTACTTTCTGTGCGAGCAGGAGACGGCCGCCAAAGAAGAGCGCCGGATCTCGATGGGCTTAAAGATCGCAAAGTTTCCCCTGGCCCGCTCGCTCGAGGGCTTCGACTTTGGCGCGCAGCCCTCGCTTGACCCCCAGCGGATTCGCGAGCTCTCGGTCTGCCGTTTTGTCGCCAACGGCGAAAACGTCCTCTTTCTGGGCCCTCCCGGCGTGGGCAAGACCCATCTGGTGATTGCGCTTGGCCGGGAGGCCGTCCACCAGGGCTACTCCACGCTCTTTGTGCAGGCCGCCCACCTTCTGGCTTCGCTGAAACAGGCTCAGGAGGAGGGGCGGCTTGAGGAGCGTCTGCGCCACTTCACCAAGCCCAAGCTCCTGATCATCGATGAGCTGGGATATCTGCCCTTTGAGCGGGAGGTCTCCCATCTCTTCTTCCAACTCGTGGCCAAGCGCTACGAGCGGGGCAGCATGATGATCACCAGCAACCGTGCCGTCAGCGAATGGGGCGATGTCTTCGGTGACCCGGTGCTCGCCACCGCAATCCTGGACCGCCTCTTACACCACAGCCACATCGTCACCATCCGAGGGGAGAGCTACCGCCTCAAAGAGAAACGACGAAGCGGGCTGTTTCAGCCACGGGGCGAGACTGACGTCTCTGCCCCCTCACATTAAACAGGGGGTGGGTCAATTCCTGGTGTCGCAACCGGGTCAGATTTTGGTGTCGTTTGACACTGGCACTCGACCCCCACCTCTTACCCATCGGCCAACCCTGTAAATCTCTTCCGACCCACGCGCTCAACCCTCGGTAGAAGCCTCGGGCCGGGACCCGACCCCCACCTCTTACCCATCACCGAACCCTGTAAATCTCTTCCGACCCACGCGCTCAACCCTCGGTAGAAGCCTCGGGCCGGGACCCGACCCCCACGCCTTACCTATCGGCCAACCTTGCGAACCGCTCCTGACCCACGCGCACGACCCTTGGGAGAAGCCTCTCGCCGCGACTCCAGTCACGCGCTGGACCCTTACGACAACCCTTACGCTCTCGCTCCGAAGGCGCGGGGAGCTATCGAGCAACCCTTGCGCTCTCGCTCCGAAGGCGCGGGGAGCTATCGAGCAACCCTTTCGCTCTCGCAGAGGCGGCGGCTCGGGAGCGTCAACGGGGGGGGTGGAGGGTATGGCGAAAGGGGGATCATCGAATGGTTGCGGCGGACCGGGGAGGCGAAGCCCACAACCCATCATTGTGAAGCGCGCTGGCGAGCAGTTGGGGCAACCCGGGAAAGCGCTTAGGCTTCGTAGAGAGCAGGCCGTCGAACTCAGCCAATCCTCATAGGTAGAAAGGAGTGTTCCATGACTACAAAGCATCAGCGTGTCGCCTGGGTCACGGGCGGGGCTCAGGGCATTGGTCGCGCCATCAGTGAAGCCCTGGTCGACGAGGGCGTCCGGGTCTGTGTGGTCGACCGGGACCGCGAGGCCGGGGAGGAGATGCTCGAAGAGCTGGGCTCTCCCGAGACGATGGCGTTCTGGGAGGTGGACGTCTCCGATGAAAAGAGCGTCGCGGGGGCGATGGACCAGACCATCGAGCGTTTTGGGCGCCTGGACGTTTTGGTGAACAACGCCGGCGTCGCGCAGCCCCACAGCGGTCCTATCGAGTCGTTGAGTCTGGAGGATTGGAATCGCTGGTTGGATACAAACCTCACAGGCGCTTTCCTCTGTGCGAAGCATGCCGTGCCTCACCTGCGTTGCACGTCGGGTTCGATCGTCAATATGGCGTCGACCCGGGCGTATCAGTCCGAGGCCAATTCGGAGGCTTATGCGGCTTCCAAGGGTGGTCTTGTTGCGCTGACGCACGCGATGGCGATGAGTCTCGGGCCGGAGATTCGCGTGAACAGCGTTAGCCCGGGGTGGATCGAGGTTTCTGAGTGGAAGAAGCGGTCGGAGCGCGAAAGGCCGCAGCTGCGGCCCGAAGACCATGCCCAGCACCCGGTGGGGCGAGTGGGTAAGCCTGAAGATGTGGCGGAGCTGGTGGTGTTTTTGACGGGACCGCGCGCGGAGTTCATCACCGGTCAAGATTTTGTGATCGACGGGGGGATGACGCGGAAAATGATTTATGAGGATTAGTTGCGCTCGTTGTGATGTGTGGCGAATCGGCTCGGCATCGCAGGTTTGACGATGTTTATCGGTGGGCTATTTGAAGTTTCGAAAACTGGGAGGAGGCCCCGGTCGTCATCGCCGCTTGGGTGACTGTGCCAGTAGTTTCAAGGTCCTCGCGCCAACCGATTATTCTTGCCTCACGCCAAGATCCTCAAGTTCCATGCTCTCCGGACACTCCTGACCATCCTCAAAGTCTTCTCCCCAGCAAATAATTCTGCCATCCCCATCCAAGCCACAGACATGGGTAAGACCGCAGGCAATGTCTGAGAAGCCCGTGGCGGGTCGTGGAACGACAAGGGCTGATTGGCCGTGGTGGTACAATTCATCGCCCCAGCATGTCACCTCACCGTTGTTGTCGAGTCCGCAGGCAAAATAAACTCCTGTGCAGACCTGAGAAAATCCACCTGTCGGTACATCGTAAACAGGCTCAAAGTTAACCGGGTCATGGTCACGTTGACTTCCTGACCAGCATATAAGTGATCTGTCGTCACGAATTGCGCAACATGAACGCCCCGAACAATCTACGGTATTGAACGATCCTTCCGGCAGAGGTTCGTCAGTGATTTCTGATCCCCAGCAATGCAATTCGTTATCGATGGATATGCCGCAGGCCTGATCGCTGCTAACGCTTATGTGTTGAAATAGAACTTCCGGTTCATCTCCAGGAACGAGATCAGGAGATTTTCCCCAACAGTCCACCGCTCCATCAAAGTTGATCGCGCAACGAATCGTTGAAATGCCTGTTCCAATCGCTTGATAATGGCCATTGGGCGGAGTTAATGGATCATAGCCATCATCCGCAAGCCATCGGTAAACGAAGCTGTCTGTATCGCCGGTACAGCTAAGTTTGCCCTCCGGGTCGATAGTGCAGATGGAGTCGTAGCCTACCCTCAGATTCGTATAGGCCTTAGACGCAAATTCGTTAAATACATCGGCTGAAAAGCCAAAACATTTGGCATTTCCCTCCCCATCCAGGCCACAAACGTTTTGACCGCCGGATGTGTAAATTTTTCGAAAGGTTAATTGGTCGTCGAACATCGAGCATGAGGTGGTTCTCGGTCTGTTCGCGTTGATTCGATTGCGGTGCTCTCTTAGCGCGCGAAGGTAATAGACGCTGAAGCAGCATCCCGGATCATCTGGATAAATTGCGTCGTGATTCGAGTTGGCGGTTTCATTTTCTTCGTCGTTTGGCTGCGATGACCGTGTATTTATAGATTCTTCAGGGAGCGCAGCTTCGTGTTTGCATGATGTGGAGATGATGGTTAACGCCAGAAAGGCGATTATGGTGCAATGTCTCATCGGTTTTGCTCATTTATTATTTTTTATGTGCTGAAACATAGGAGGTGCGGGGGTGCTATCGTTGCTGCATCATTCGAGCGAGTGTGACGGGAGGTGTCAAGGTGGGCGGCACATGAGCGTCAGGTGAGAGGGGCATTTTCTTGCGCTCTTCTCCAGATCCCCGACCATGGTCACCGGTTCTCTAAGCAAAAAATCGAAAAATCCCAGGGCAGGCCGAGGCAGGATGAAGACGAGCGCGAAGGTGGTGAGGATGGCCCTGGTTCTGGGGCTGAGCCTGGGGTTGAGTGGGTGCATGGTGGGTGGGTACCACCAGCGGATCAGCAGCAGTTTTGAGGAGGCGGGGCAGCCCAGGCAGGCCGAGGGAAGCATCAACGCCGTTGAGCTGGGGGTGGTGGCGGATTTTCGTTACGCGCGGCTGGGGATGCCTTTTGAGGGGCAGCAGCGGGAGTTTGTGGTCAGCGATGGGGAGAATCAGGTCTCGATCGATGAGGTGGTGGAGCTGCGGGCGCTGCGGTTGGATGTGCCGCTGTGGAGTTTTCGCAACTTTAAGACGAAGTCCTCGGGGTATCCGGGGGTGATGCCGCGGCGAGAGAGCCTGGAGTTGTGGGCGACGGGGAGCGTGGGAATTGCGCCGATTCCGACGCGGACGGTGGGGCTGGGGCTTGTGTTTTACCGTTTCGGGTCGGTGGCGATTCGGGTGCACGGGGATTACGTGATGGTGCCTTATAGCGAAGATGTGCGGCGCATCGGCGGGGTGGACCGCTGGGAGGGGCACGCACCGGGGTGGATGGCGGGGCTGGAGGTGACGGTGGCGGCAGGGGAGTACGCGCTGGAGCTTATTAAGTTTGTGCTCGACGTGGATAAGACGAGTCGGGAGCGCACCAAAGAGTGGGCCGGGGCGCGCTGAGAGTGGGCGCGCTGAATGTTGGTGGGACAGGCGCTGTTGGTGCTATGACCCGAGAGGCCCGGCCGGTAGACGCCGGGTGTGTTGGCCCGATGCGGAGCACCTATGCGACCGAAGTTATTTCGCGACCCGATTCACGACATCATCAGCCTGGATTTGAGCGATGAGGCCGAGAGCTTGCTCTTTGATCTGATGCGCACCTCCACGGTGCAGAGGTTGCGGCGCGTGAGGCAGCTGGGGCTGGCGTCGCTGGTGTACCAGGGGGCGGAGCATAGCCGCTTCGCGCATTCGATGGGGGTGGCGCATATCGCGAGGCGCATGGTCGCGGCCTTGCCGATCGAGGTGGATACGCGCACGCGCCAGGAGGTCTTTGCGGCGGCGCTTTTGCATGATGTGGGGCATGGGCCATTTAGCCATGCGATTGAGAAGGTCACGGGCGTCAATCACGAGGCGTTTACCCGCGATGCGATTCTCGATGAAGAGGGGGAAGTTTATAAGATTCTGGCGGCGGTGGATCCGAAACTACCCCGGGATGTGGCGAGGTATTTTGAGCCGCGGGAGGGCTTTGATCCGGGGCGGCAGGTGTTTCGGGATATCGTGAGTTCGCAGCTTGATGCGGATCGCCAGGATTATATTCTGCGCGATGGTCATGCCACGGGGGTGAAGATCGGCGTCTATGATTTTGAGCGGATTCTGGCGACGCTGAAGGTCTACGAGAGCAAGGGGGCGAAGGGGAAAGCGGTGCGCAGGCTGGCGGTGAGCTACCGGGCGCGGGAGGCGGTCGAGGATTATCTGATCGCGCGTTTTCATATGTTCAAGCAGGTGTATCTGCATAAAACGGTGCGCGCGGCCGAGAAGATGCTGGAGGCGGTGCTGCGCCGCGCTGGCGAGCGTTACGCGGCCGGGGAGCGGTGGGGAGGGCTCGATGACCGGCATCCGCTCTTGAGGTTGCTCGGTGGCGAGGCGTTGAGTACCCGGGAGTATCTGCAGGTCGATGACACCGACGTGTGGATGATGCTCAAGGTGTGGCAGCGTGGCGAGGATGAGGTGCTGGCGAGTCTGAGCGAGGGGCTGTTGAACCGGGAGCTTTATAAGACGGTGGACCTTCCGCCGGGCGACCCGGTGCTGGTGGCGCGCATCCTGGACCGCGCCGCCGAGGTGGCCCGGGAGCAGGGGCTGGAGGTGGACTATGCGGTGCTTGTGGACCGCGCTCGCGACACGCCCTATCGCCCCTACGATCCGAGTCACCCGCGGCTGAGTGCGCATATCCCGGTGGTGGAGCGGGACGGGCGCGTGGTGCCCATTGAGCAGGGCAGCGACTTTGTGCACCTGCTGGGCCGGGACACCTACAACACGGTGCGGCTGTGCGTGCCGGACAAGGTGCGGCGAGTGCTGCTGGAGCGGGAGGTGGGGGCGCGGCGGCTGGTCGATGAGGTCGAGTGAGATGTTTTGTTCAGGTCGCTCGGTATGACTCGTTGATAAGACAAGCGCCAGGAGCCCCCGGGGCTGGCGCAGGGCAATTGCAAAGTGGGTCCCCACCACCCGCCACCGTAGGGGGAGCCCTTGTGGGTCCCCGCCTTGGGAGTTCCGGAGGGGCACAAGACCCCTCCCTACGGATTGGGTGGGTTCTCCATAAAAAAACCTTGTGGGACGTTGCGATTGTCCTGGGGGCTGGCGGTGTTAAGCGATGCTCGCTGCATCCTCGCCGGGGTGGTTGTGGCCCTGGCGAGCGTCGTGGTACACCTGCGCGCGCCTTTTAGAGAGGCACCACAGGTCACGCAGACGTTTTGTAAAGGTCGAGATATCCATGGAAAAGTTCGTCATCGAAGGTGGTCGTAAGCTCTCGGGGAAGGTTCGCCCGGGAGGCAGCAAAAATGAAGCGTTGCCCTGTCTGGCGGCGACGCTGCTGAGCGACGAGCCGATCACGCTGCGCAACGTCCCGCGCATCCGCGACGTGGAGGTGATGCTGGAGGTGATGGCCGACCTGGGTGGCGAACACGAGTGGATCGAGGAGAACGTGGTGCGGGTGGTCAACAAGAATGTCGACCGCACGAACCTCAATCAGGAGCTCTGCCGCAAGGTGCGCGCCTCGATTCTCTTTGCGGGCAGCATGCTCGGGCGCAGCCAGCGCTGTGAGCTGCCGCCTCCCGGCGGTGACGTCATCGGGCGTCGTCGTCTGGATACGCACTTTCTGGCGCTGCGCGCGCTGGGGGCGACGATCGATTTTAGTGAGGGGCGCTTTACCTTTGAGGCCGACAAGCTGCGCGGCGCCGAGATCTTTATGGATGAGGCCTCGGTGACGGCGACCGAGAACGCGGTCATGGCGGCGGCGCTGGCGCAGGGCACCACCGTGATTCGCAACGCCGCCTGTGAGCCGCACGTGCAGGGGCTTTGCCGCATGCTCGTGGCGATGGGCGCGCGTATTGAGGGCATCGGCACGAACATCCTCACCATCAAGGGCGCCAAGGGGATGTGGGGCTGTGAGCACACCATCGGTCCGGATTACCTGGAGGTGGGGTCGCTGGCGGGTCTGGCTGCGGTGACGGGCAGCGAGCTGACGATCGAGGGCGTGGTGCCCGACGATCTGCGCATGATTCGCCTGGTGTTTGAAAAACTCGGCGTCAAAACCGAGCTGCGCGGTGAAGATCTTTTTGTGCCGGGCGACCAGGAGCTTGTGATTCGCGACGATATGAACAACGCGATGGCCAAGGTGGACGACGCGCCCTGGCCGGCGTTTCCGACTGACCTGATGTCGATCGCGATCACGGTGGCCACCCAGAGTAAGGGCACGGTGCTCTTCTTTGAGAAGATGTTTGAAGGGCGGATGTTCTTTGTGGATTCGCTGATTGCGATGGGCGCCAAGATCGTGTTTTGCGACCCGCACCGGGTTGTGGTGGTGGGCGGCAGCGAGCTGATCGGCTCCACGCTCGAGTCGCCGGATGTGCGCGCGGGCATGGCGCTGTTGATCGCGGCGATGTGCGCGCGGGGGACGAGCACGATCTACAACGTGCGCCAGATCGACCGGGGCTATGAGCGGATCGATGAGAAGCTCAATGCTCTGGGAGCGAATATTAAACGCTTGCCTGTTGACTGAGGCACATTTTCTGACCGCGAGTCAGATTAAGTGCTTGATTTTAAACGAGAAACGCCGCCCTGAACGGGGCGGCGTTTTTTGTTGCTAGGTGTGTCGCTCGATGCCTCGTTGGGTCAAAGAGGCATCGGGGGGGCGGCCTGCTCGGGGGGCGGGGGGGCCAGATCGAGGGGCTCAAACGCGCGGTCGAGGAAGGCTGCGAAGTGGGTGAGGAAGCGATCGGTGAAGTCGTCGACGGTGCAGTGTGCGGGGGCGTCGAGGTGGTCGAGGAGGCGCGTGACCGGGGCGTTGGGCATGCCGCAGGGCACAAAGAGCGAGAAGGGGATGAGGTCGTTGATGAGGTTGATGGCCGCGCCATGGGTGGTGACGCCGCCGGAGACGCGCATGCCCACGCTGGCGATCTTGCGGGGCGGGGTGGTGTGGGTCCACAGCCCGGGGTGGTCGGCGTCGTAGTCGGCGCCGACGCCGTATTCGGCCAGCGCCCGGGAGAGGGAGGCGGCCATGCCGCGGATCAGATCGACGACGCCGATGCCCAGCTCATCGAGGCGCACGATGGGGTAGACCACCAGCTGGCCGGGGCCGTGGTAGGTGGCTTCTCCGCCCCGATCGATTTTGAAGAATTGGGTGCCCCGGTCTCGGAGTTGGTCCAGGCCGAAGATGTCTTCGGCCCGGCCTCGCTTGCCGAGCGTGACCACCGGCGGATGCTCCAGGCAGAGCAGGTAGCCGGTGGGGTCGTGGGCTCGGCCTTCCTGGAGGCGCTGGCGCAGCTCAAGCTGCCAGCTCAGCGCCTGACCGTAGGGGACGAGACCGGGGCGAATAAGCTTCATGCCGAGGCCAGGGCCTCGATGAAGGAGGTGTCGACCATGGTGATCGGCGTCTGGTAGGTGCGCACGCCGATGCCGTGCTTGATGAGCAGCTCGACGAAGGTGTCGCGGTCAATGAGCGTGATGGCAGCGAGTTTTTCTTCGCGGCTCTCTTTGACGGCGTCGGCGCTGATCTTGCCCAGGTGAATGATGACACCTTCGGAGGCGGAGTAGTGGTGCAGGGTGCCCCGAAGTTCGGTGACGGCGCTGGCAGGGAGCTCAAGCGCGCTGTCGCCGACGACCTGGATGCAGACGCGCACGTCGGCCAGGCCCTGGCGCCAGTCGGAGGTGAAGAAGACATCGCCTTCGGAGGAGCGCTTGGAGACCTTGATGTTGCGGTAGCCCAGGCGCTCCATCAGGGTGAGCGCGAGGTGCTCGACGGCTTCGGCTTTGATGTCGGTGAGCGCCTGGCCGAGGTGGCTGACGGCGTCCTGACGGATCTCTTCGGCCAGGGTGAGGATCTGCTGCTCGCGCTCGGTGGAGCTGGAGGAGAGGCCCCATTCGGTCAGGCCCCAGCGCTCGCGGTCGTACTGGATGAAGAGGGGGCGGTTGCCCTTCTGCTCGCGGATCTGGTTGTCGCCGGCGATGGCGGCCTGCACGGTGGCGGAGGGATCGTGGGTGTGGAAGCGGACCAGCTTGCGCTCGAAGATGGCGTCGGCCAGGTCTTTGACCTTCATCGGACGACGGTTGTTGTCGTTGAGCACGGTCAGCGCGGCTTCGGCGATGGTGTCCATGCGCACCGGCCCCTCTTTGAGGTGGCGGTTGGCGGGACGGCCGGTGCGGGCGGGGCGACGGGTGTCGCGGCGCTCGGAGCGGCGGCCATCGTTGCGCTCGCCACGGCGTCCACCGCGATCGTTGCGGGTCTTCTCGCGCTTGCTCGAGGAGGACTTGCGGCGGCTCGACGTCGACTTACGACGGCTGGACGAGGACTTGCGGCGGCTCGACGAAGATTTGCGGCGGCTCGACGAAGACTTACGACGGCCCGAGGAGGAGCGGCTCTCGTTGCGGCTCTCTTCACGCCCTTCGTTGGAGCGGTTGCGGCTGCCGCGGCGGCGACGGCGGCGGCTGGAGGAGCGGCGGCGGCTCTTGCTCTCGTCGTCGTCGGATTTGGCTTCGGCGGCGGGCTCTTCGGCTTTGCCGTTGGGCTTTTCGGTTTTTTCGCTTTTAGCCGGGTTGGCCGGCTTAGCGCCCAGGGGAAGGCGCTCGTGGCCTTCGCTCTCAAGTTTTTTGACGTAATCGTCGCGCAGAGCGAAGACGCCCGGGCGCACGCTGACCACCGGCGAGCTGTCTTCCTTCTTCAGCTCCTGGTTGAGTCGCTCGCCCATGGTGACTTCGGGGGTGCGACCGACGTGGGAGAGGAGGTTCTCGCTGATGGCGGCTTCGGTGATCTTTTTGAAATGAAGTGGGCGTCCTGCGCGAAAAAGAACCTCAATAGCGGCTTCTGCAAAAGTCATGGGTGGTGCTCCTGTGTCGTGGAGACAACCGCCCGGCGTCGGGGGACGCGTCGGGGCCAAAGCCGCTCAGAGCACACGCAGGCCGCGGCCTAAAAGGCAACAGCCGTGCTCGGGAGCGGATGGCGAGCGCGGTGAACCGAGCGAGAGGTGTCCGAAAGCAGGACAGATCTCCCGATCGTTTCACGGCCAGCTTCGCCGGGGGCCCGTGTTGGGTATGTGCGACGCGTGGATGTGAGGCCAAGCGGAGGAGTCTCAAGTCTGAGTAGAGATGTCGTAAGGCGCGTGATGGCGGGCTGAGGGGCCAGTAAGAAAAGGGACCCCCAGCCGGGCCAGACACGTTGCGCCTGGATATCTCCAAAAGGTTTTGGGGCGGTCGGTCTATTCCGACGAATCCGACCGCAGGGATGCTCCCGCCATAAGGGGAGGGGGCATCCCGATGACCAGGCTTGAAAGATGGGCGCGGCGACGAGGGTTGACCAGCGTTTCGTGCTGCGATCAGGCTCCCGGCGGGCGCACCATCGATCAAAAAACCCCGGAGAAGCGAAGGCTTACCGGGGCTTAGAAGCTCAGGCCTCGTCGGTGGACTCGGCGTCGTCGCCGGTCTCGTCGCTGGCGGCCATGTTGGCCTCGTCGCGCGACATGTTGTAGCGCTTGAGGAAGCGGTCGACGCGACCTTCGGTGTCCATCAGCTTCTGCTTACCGGTGTAGAAGGGGTGGGAGTAAGCGCTGATTTCAACGGGAACCACGTAGTGCTCAACACCGTCGATCTCACGGGTTTCTTTGGAGGTCATGGTGGAGCGGGTGATGATCTCGTGCTCGCCATCGACGAAGACCACCGGGTTGTACTGGGGATGGATATCGGACTTCATGGTGACTCCTTTAAGCTCAGGCCGCACAAGAGGCGCTCTTCCGTTGAGCGCGTCATGGCATGTGGGGCGGCCGGGGTGAACAAAGTAGCGGATCTGTGGGTCTCGCTTGCGGGCGCCGTCGGCGCGCGGGCGAGTGAAAAATTTGGGTCTGAGGCGCGGGCCGGGCGGTGCAGATGAAGATGAAGCGGCACGGGCGCGCGTAAACCGGACCGAGCTTGTAGCGGAGATTTATCCCCATGACAAGCGCCGAGCGTCGCCGAGCGTTTTAGGATGATGTTGACGGCGTCGATAGGGATTCGCGGTAGCGCTGCTACAGCTTCATCCCTATCTCCTTGTCAGGCGCCGCCCTGGATGCGCTCGGATCTTATAGTTTGCGGGAAGTGGCTTTTGGAGGGCGGGAGACGTCCTGGATGCGCTCGGATCTTATCGTCTGCGGGAAGTGGCTTTTGGAGGGCGGGAGACGCCCTGGATGCGCTCGGGTTTTTATTATGCGGGAGATGGGTTGGGGCCGCCCTGGATGCGATCGGGTTCTCTGGTTTGTGGCGCTGCGCGCGGGATCTTCTGGTGTGTGGAGGTTGGGGGGGTGAAGAAGGAATGGACGTTGGGCGGAGAGTGTAGGAGAGTCCGGGTGGGGTTGGACGGGACTTTTTGAGGAGTGGAGCGATGCAGGAGGGCGGTGTGGGGCGAGGATTTCTGGGGAGTTTTGCGGAGCCGATTGCCAGGCGGTTGGGGGAGGTGATTGAGGGTGGGGCGGGGGAGGTTGCGGTCTTCGATTTCGATAACACGTGCATTGTGGGGGATATCGGGGAGTTATTTTCGCATTATCTGATCGAGGCGATGGGGTATCGCTACGATCTGGAGGCGTTCTGGGAGCTGGTGCATCCGGAGGAGGGGCGAGCGGAGCTGCGGGGGTTGAGTCAGGGGTTGTTGGGGGTGGGGGCGGAGGTGCGGGGGGAGGATCCGCGCTTTGAAAGCTATCTGGCGGAGATGGGGGCGTTGTATGGGCGGCGGTTGGAGCGGTTGGGGAAGCGGGCGTGTTATGAGTGGGCGGTGCGGCTGCATGTGGGGCTGACGCCGGGGGAGATGGCGCGTTTTACGGCCGAGGCGATTGAGGCGGAACTCGGGCGGCCGCTGAGCGATGAGGTGCGGCGGACGGCGCGGGGCGAAGAGGTGCGGATCGCGCGCGGGGTGCGGGTGATCGCGGAGGTGCGGCGATTGATGGAGGCGCTGAGTGAGGCCGGGGTGGAGGTGTGGGTGGTCTCGGCGACGAACATCTGGACGGTGCGGGTGTTTGCAGAGCTGCTGGGGGTGCCGGCCGAGCGGGTGATCGGCAATCGGGTCGAACTTGAGGGGGATCGGCTGAGTTCGCGCACCTCGCCGCCGGTGCTGTTCAGGGAGGGGAAGGTCGAGGCGATTGAGCAGGTGATCGGCAGGCAGCCGATTCTGGCGGTGGGCGATGCGGATACGGACTTTGAGATGTTGTGCCATGCGCGGCATGCGCTGGTGATGGATAAGGGCGATGCGTTGTTGCGACGGGAGGGGCCCTCGCGCGGGTTTATGATGCAGTCGCGCGATGCGCTGAGCCTGGAGGCGCCGGAGGTGGCGTTGGAGATGTTGAGGCGGCGCCTGGGCGTGGACGATGATGCGAAGGATGAGGTCGGGCGGTGAGTGAGGATGCGGAGGGTTTGGTGAAGGTCGTGCGTGTGTCGCGGGAGACGCCCGAGCGGGAGCGTTTGCAGGAGGCGGGGGCGGCGTTGCGGGCCGGGGAGCTTGTGGCCTTTCCGACGGAGACGGTTTACGGGCTGGGGGCGAACGCGCTGGATGCGGCGGCCATCGCGAAGATCTATGCGGCGAAGGGGCGGCCGGCGAATAACCCGCTGATCGTGCATGTGGTGGATGAGGCGCAGGCGCGGGGGCTTGCGGCCCGGTGGCCACAGGCGGCTGCGAAGCTTGCGGCGGCGTTCTGGCCGGGGCCGCTGACGCTGGTGGTGGAGCGGGCCGAGGTGGTGCCCGAGACGGTGAGCGCGGGGTTGGGGACGGTGGGGTTGAGGGTGCCGGCGCATCCGGTGGCCCGGGCGCTTCTGGAGGTTGCCGGCGTGCCGGTGGCCGCTCCCAGCGCCAACCTCTACACCCAGACTTCGCCGACGCGGGCGGAGCATGTGGTGAAAAGTCTGGGGGAGCGTGTGGGCTGGGTGATCGACGGCGGCGCGACCGACGTGGGGGTGGAGTCGACGGTGGTGAGCCTGGTGGGGGAGGTGCCGGTGCTCTTGCGGCCGGGGATGGTGAGCCTGGAGGCGTTGCGCGACGTGGTGGGGGAGGTGCAGCTTCTGGAAGATATGCCGGAGGAGGAGGCGCCGCGGATGTCTCCGGGGCTTGCGCGAAAGCATTATGCGCCAGGGGTGCCGCTGAAGGTGATGTCGGGTGAGGCTCTGGAAGAGGCGGTGGCGGAGCGCCGGGCGAAGAGCGCTGACATCAAAGTGGGGTGTGTGGTGTACGGCGCGCTGCGTGTTGAGGGGACGGTGGCGGTGGTGATGCCGCGCGATGCCGCCGGATATGCGGCGGGACTCTATGAGGCGCTCCACCGCCTGGATCGGCTCGGGTTGGAGGCGATCTGGGTGGAGGCCCCGCCGGTGAAGGAGGGCTGGGAGGCGGTGCACGACCGGCTGGGGCGCGCGGTGAGTTGAGGCGTCGGGCGTCGTGATGCGACTTAGATGCCGTGGCTGAGCGCCATGCCGATAAAGCCCAGGGTGGCGACCAGGCAGGCGATCATGGCGTTGCCGGCGAGCACGCCCAGGCGCTCGGCGCTGGTGAAGCTGTTGAGGCTCTCGGGTTCGGCGGCGAAGCTCAGCGCGCTGGTCAGGGCGGCGGTGGACCAGGCGATGAAGAGGTAGACGCCAAAGGGGACGGCCGGGCCGATGATGAGCATGGAGGCGAAGAAGATCAGCGGCGTGGCCACGAAACTGGCCGCCAGGTAGTGCGGAAAGCGAGAGGTTTGTGCGCTCATCATCATCCTCCACAGACATGCCGCGCTGAGAAATGGCAGGTGGCGCGCGGCTAAAAAACCCGGTGATTACGACCCTTTAGAAACGTGTGAACGTTTTGGTTGATTCCAAGGGTGCGGTGCGAGGTCGGGCGTGGAGGGGCGGTGCTAGTCGGGTTGGGGGGCGGGCGTGAGGGTGAGCTCCAGGGCCTCACTGCCGCGCTGGATGTTGACGGGCACGGGCTGACCGACGCGCAAATTGGAGGCGACCCAGGAGAGCTGGTTGGCGTTGGTGACGTCTTCTGTGGCGATGCGCATGACGATGTCGCCGGGTTGCAGTCCGGCGAGTTGGCCGGGGCTGCCCGCGATGACGCGGGTGATCAGCGCACCGCCGGGGCCCAGGTCGAGCTCGGAGCGCAGCGCGTCGGGGACTTCGCTGACGTAGGCGCCGAGCCAGGCCCGCGAGACGCGGCCCTCTTCGATGAGCGCGGGCAGGATGGTCTTAACCATGTTGACGGGGATGGCAAAGCCCAGCCCCTGGCCCTGGGCAACGACGGCGGTGCAGATGCCCACGACCTGGCCGTGCACGTTGAGCAGCGGGCCGCCGGAGTTGCCCGGGTTGATCGACGCGTCGGTCTGAATGAAGTCCTGGTAGCGGAGCTGGCCGCCGGGGGGGATGACCTGGCGGCCGGTGGCGCTGGTGATGCCGGCGGTCACGGTGCTGGTCAGGCCGAGGGGGTTGCCGATGGCGATGACCCACTGGCCGACGAGCAGCGCGTCGGAGTCGGCGAGTGTGAGGGTGGGGAGGTTGTCGGCGTTGCGAAGTCGCAGCACGGCGACGTCGGTTTGAGGATCGGTGCCGACGACGTCGGCCTCAAAGACGCGCTCGTCGAGCAGGCGCACCGCGATTTGCGTCGCGTCGCGCACGACGTGTTCGTTGGTGAGGACGAGCCCCTGGCTGTCGAAGATAAAGCCCGAGCCCAGGCTCTGCTGCTCGCGCTCCGGCGGCGCCATGCCGGGGGGCAGCAGCGGGGAGCGCGGCCGCGGGGCGGTGGTGCGGGTGTAGATGTTGACGACTGCCGGGCGCGCGTTGCCCACGAGGGTGGAGAAGTCGGGGGGCATCGCCGCCGGCGAGGCGGCGACGTCTGCCGTGGGCGCGGCCTCGCCGGGATCTGGCGAGGAGGGGGTGTCGGGGGAGGGCTGGCAGGCGCTCAAAAGGAGCGCGGCCAGGGAAACCAGCGCGAGGTGTGCGCGCCGGCGTCGATGGTCCCCCGCGCTGATCACCCTTTGACCTCAACGTAGGCCAGCTTCAGGTCGTAGATAAGCGTGCGCAGCAGTTGCGACTCGTCATCTTCGAGGTTGCCGCGGGTCTTTTCGGCGAGCATCTGGAGGATGTGGATGACCTGACGCGCGGCGTCGAGGTCGAGCTCCAGCTTGCCGGTTTCGGGGTTGGGGTATTTGCCCAGGTTGACCATGCAGCTTGTGCCCAGGCTGACGATGAAGCCGCCAAAGTCGATGTCGAGGGCTTCGTCGGGCTGAGCCGAGGCGATGTGCACGCCGGTGTTGCCCCCGAGCGGGGTGACGCGGGGCTCGGACGTGGAGTTGGAGCCCTTGCCATTGCGATCATCGTGGTCGGCCATCACTGCCTCCGGCGCGGTGGTGCGGGTTGCCCGGGAGCCGCCGGGCGCAGAGGCTGCCGGCTCCCGGGAGAGAGGGGATCATTCCTGATCTTTTTTCTCGAGGACGTTCTCTTCAAAGTCGGCTTCGACTTTGGCGGCCTTCTCGGCGACGTCGGGCAGGCTGTCGAGGTAGGCCTGATGCTCTTCGTCGGAGACTTTGCCGTCGCGCAGGAAGCGGTCGAGGGTGCGGATGTCGTACTTGCGGTCTTTGGAACGGGCCATGAAACAACTCCTGAAATCAACCAGGCTCAGGTGAGCAGCGGTCAAAAAGGGGGCCGGCCGGCGCGTCGCCGGGTGAGAGGACGAGCAGGCCGAGGCGGTATCGGGTTTATGCGCGCAGGGCGCCACAGGGCACTATAGGGCCGAAGGCCCAGTTGGCAAGGCGGGTGTGCGCCTGACGGGTTGATGAGGACTTAATGGCGGGCCAGGGCGCGGTCGATGCGCTCGCGCATCGGGGCGGAGGCGCGGGGGCGCTCGCTCTCCAGAAAGGAGCGGGCCTGCTCGACGCGGGCGCCTTTTTGAAGATCGATGAGCGCCATCTGGGTGCGGGCGGCGCGCTGGTAGGGGGAGTTTCCGCGCAGCGAGAGGTAGATCTGCATGGCGTCGTCGAACTTGCCCAGCTCGAACTTGACGTTGGCCAGGTTGAAGTAGAGTTGCTGCGGGCCGGGGGAGCCCATCGCGTCGAGGGCCTGTTCTAAGGCGTGTTCGGCTTCGCGGTATTTTTCAAGGGCGCTGTAGATCAGCCCGAGCTTGCTGAGCATGTCGGCCTGGGGGCCGAAGCGGCGCAGGAACCACTCTTTGCGGTAGGCCTGCAGGAGTTCGCGGTGCTTGCCGCGCTGGAAATGTTGGGTGAAGGTGCGGTCGAACTCCTCCCAGCGGCGGCGGGCGTACCAGGGGATCAGGATGTAGGCGATGGGAATCCACAACGAGAAGAGGGCCAGCACCCAGAGCGGGGCGCCCAGGCCGTAGTGGAGCACGGCCAGGATGAAGAGGGAGAGCGGGATCGCGCCGCGCTTCAGATCGATGTTAAGACGACCACCCGAGGTCATACACACTCCTGAGGAAGACCTGCGTGTTGGGCAGGCCAGACCCGGAGTTGGTCCCGGGTCGGGAAACGCAAAAGGGTGCCTGTGCAGGCTGCATCGGCTGCTGATGTGATGCGCAGGCAGGCCCCACAGAACATGTCAGGCTAGACGCCGATGGTTCAAGACTCAAGCATAACGCCGAAGGGGCTGCGCTTCATTTCGCTTAAGGGGGCGGGGGGGCGAGAGCCGAATGTGCATCTGGTGGGGCGTGGGGAGGGGGGCAAGCTCTTGCTGGACTGCGGGCGTGTGGGGCGTCCGGGCAAGAGCAGTGAGGCGGTGGCCTTGCTGGAGGCGAAGGGGGAGGTGCCCGGGGCGGTGTGGGTCAGCCATGTGCACGCCGATCATGTGGGCGCGCTCGATGAACTTGTGGCGCGCTGGCCGAAGATGGACGTGTGGATGACCCGCCAGTCGCGCGATCTTCTGCCCTTCGCGCTGATGAGCCAGGGGGTGGCGCGGGAGCGGGCCGAGGCGATCGCGTTGAAGGTGAAGATCGCTCCCTGGCGGGTGGCTGTGGAGGTGATGCCCGGGGTGCGGCTCACGGCGCTGGGGGCCGGGCATATGCCGGGGGCGGCGATGGCGCTGGTGGCGTTTGAGGGAAGTGAGGATGATCGTGCGCCGGGCGGGAGAGATGTGGCGCGGGTGCTCTACACCGGGGATTTCTGCGCGCACGATCAGGTGTGGGTGGGGGGCGCGGAGTTGCCGCGGATGGGGGCGGGTGAGCTCGACCTGCTGGTGATGGAGGCGACGCTGGCCAATGAGGCGAAGCTCGATGCGGTGGAGTATGGCGAGGAGGTGCAGCGCATCAAAGCGTTGCTCTCGGAGCGCGGCGGTGCGGTGCTGGCGGGGGCGTCGGCGCTGGGGGAGGGGGCGGAGCTCGCCATGATTCTGGGGGAGATCTGCCAGGGGCGCTCACCGGGGCTGATGGTCGACGCGTATATGCGGCCGGTGCTTGAGGCGATGCGGCGCGAGGCAGCAGGAGAGGGGCCACTTGCGGTGGGTGTGCAGCAGAATCTGGAACTTCTCAAAGGGCTTCGTTACGGCTCGCGGCGCGAACTTCGCGCCCATCTGGAGGCCGGCGGGGTGGCGCTTGCGGTGGGCGATCAGTTTCAGAAAAACACCACCGCCGGCGCCCTGCTGGCACTTCTGCGCGAGGACCCCACCGCCACGCTGCTGGTGAGTAATCGCGCCCACCGCTCCAGCCCTGCTGGAAAACTTCTGGCGCGCGCCCGTCAGGAGAGCGCTGGATCTTCGGCCGCTTCCGGCACGTCGGTAAAAGGCGGCGCGTCGGCAACAGGTGGCACCTCGGCAACAGGTGGCACCTCGGCAAAGGGCGGCGCCCGGGTGCTGCACGCCTTACTCCCGACCCATGCGCTGCGCTGGCAGCTTTTGGCCGTCGCAGGCCAGCTTCAGCCCTCGCAGATCGCGCTGATTCACGCCCGCGACGGGGCGCGGTTTGCGCTCAAGCGCGCCCTGCAGAAAGAGGGCTTTGAGGGAGCGATTCACGTGGCGGCCTCGGGGGAGTGGCTGGATCTGTAAATGATGCGATGCGTCAATAATATCGCGGGGTTGCGGTGATGCGCTGCGTCACATTTTGTCGCGTAAATGGGGTTGCCAAACCCCTGGCCTGCGACGATGTTTAGGCCGCGCCGGCGCGCCCCTCAACTCCCTCCTTAGCTCCAGCCCCAACTCCTCGTCCGGCGTGTGTGACGCGTCTTATGAGGCGCTCTCCTCTGCGCCTTTTGACGCGCACGTTTCCCCCCCGACAACCTGCCCGGAGTTTGTGATGGCTCGAGTACGCGAGAAGGATGTTCTTGAACTGGGTCGCGAAGTCTTTAAGCGCATGAAGGGCCAGTCGCCCTCGGTCTTCCGCAAGGATTACTGGAGCGGCAAGATGATGGACTGGTCGATGAAGGATGAGGCCTTCAAGGTGGAGATGTTCCGCTTTGTGGACGTCTTTCCCACACTCACCGACCACGTGCAGGTGGCCGAGCACCTTCAAGAATACTTCTGTCGGCCGGAGCAGGATTTCCCGGCGAGTTTTCAGTGGGGGCTCTCGAAGGTGAAGCCGGATAGCCGGATTGCGAAGATGGCTGCCGGACAGATCGAGAAGCAGATCGTGGGCATGGCCGAGCGTTTTATCGCCGGGCAGAGCGCCACCGAGGCGATCCCCACCCTGGAGGCGATGTGGAAGGAGGGGCTGTGCTTTACGCTCGACCTGCTCGGGGAGTCGACGGTCAGTGAGGCTGAGGCCAACGATTATTTTGAGCGATATGTGGAGATCATCGAGACGCTCAGCCAGCAGGCGCAGTCCTGGCCGGCCAACCCCACGCTGGAGCAGGCCAAGTTCGGGCAGGTGCCCCGGGTTAATGTCTCGGTGAAAATCTCGTCGCTCTACAGTCAGCTCGATCCCATCGATCCGCTGGGGAGCATCGACGCGGTCAAGGAGCGGCTGCGCCCGCTCTTTAAGCTGGCGAAGGAGCGCGGGGTCTTTATCAACCTGGATCTTGAGCAATACCGCTACAAAGATCTGACCTACGCCGTCTTTAAGAGCCTTCTGGAAGAGCCGGAGTTTGTGGGCTTTGAGTACGCCGGCATTGTGGCGCAGGCTTACCTTCGCGACTGTGAGGACGACTTAAAAGCGCTGGCCAAATGGGCCAAACGCCGCGGCACACCTGTGACGGTGCGGCTGGTGAAGGGGGCCTACTGGGACTACGAGACGATTCACGCCGAGCAGGAGGGTTGGCCCTGCCCGGTCTTCAAGAAAAAGTGGGAGACGGACCAGTCCTACGAGCGTTGCACCGAGGTGCTGCTGGACAACCACAAGGTGCTGCGCGCGGCGATTGCCTCGCACAACGTGCGCTCGATCGCCTACGCGATGGCCTACGCCGACGCGAGCCGGCTCGATAAGAGTCAGATCGAGTTTCAGATGCTCTACGGGATGGCCGAGCCGATGAAGGCGGCGGTGACCTCGATGGGTTACCGGCTGCGCGACTATGTGCCCATCGGCATGATGATCCCGGGGATGGCGTACCTTGTGCGGCGGCTTTTGGAGAACACCTCCAATGAGAGCTGGCTGCGGATGAGCTTTGTGGAGGGGGAGAGCATGGAGCGGCTGCTGGCCGCGCCTTCCTCACCCGATGGCAGCCCGGCGCCGGGGCCGGAGCCCGAGATTGAGAGCCTGAACATCAAGGGCTTTCGCAACGAGCCGCTGCGTGATTTTGCCACCGCCCGCGACCGCGATCGCATGGCGCAGGCAGTCGAGAAGGTGCGCGGGCAGTTTGGACGGCGCTTTGATGTGGTGGTGGCCAACCGCGCGCTGCCCACCACTGAGACGCTGAAGAGTCTCAACCCGGCCAACTCTTCGGAGGTGGTCGGGGAGGTGGGAAGCGCGAGCCTCACCGACACCGAGGCGGCGCTTGTGGCCGCGAGCCGCGCGCAGAAGAGCTGGGCGAAGACGCCGGTCGAGGAGCGCACGCGCTGCGTGCTGGAGGTGGCCCGGCGGATGCGTGAGCGTCGCGATGAGCTTGCGGCATGGATGGTCTGGGAGGTCGGAAAGACCTGGCGGGAGGCCGACGCCGATGTGTGTGAGGCGATTGATTTTTGCGACTATTACGCCCGCGAGATGATGGCGCTCGATACGCCCGAGCGCCTGGGCAGGTTGCCTGGCGAGCTCAACGAGCTGCAGTACATCCCGCGCGGGGTCACCGCGGTGATCGCGCCCTGGAACTTCCCGCTGGCGATCCTCACGGGCATGACGATGGCCGCCGCCGTCACCGGCAACGCCGTGATCATGAAGCCCGCCGAGCAGAGCTCGGTCATTGCCGCGCAGCTGATGGGCATCTGCCAGGAGTCGGGTTTTCCGGAGGGTGTGATTGGCTTTTTGCCGGGCCGCGGGGAGGTCGTGGGCCAGGCGCTGGTGGAAGATGCGCGGGTGCACACCGTGGCCTTCACCGGCAGCATGGAGGTGGGCCTGAAGATCGTGGCGCAGGCCGCGAAGATGGCCCCGGGTCAGGCGCATGTAAAACACGTGGTCTGTGAGATGGGCGGCAAAAACGCCGTGATCGTCGACGCCGACGCCGACCTCGATGAGGCGGTGAGCGCGGTGGTGCAGTCGGCCTTTGGCTTCCAGGGGCAGAAATGCTCGGCGTGCAGCCGGGTGATTGTGCATCAGTCCTGCTACGACGCCTTTAAGGAGCGTCTGGTCGAGGCGGTTAAGAGCGTGATGCTGGGGCCGCCTTCGCTGCCGGGCACGAAGATCGGGCCGGTGGTCGACGCCGAGGCCAAAGCGAAGATCGAGAGCTACATCGAGATCGGTCGTCAGGAGGGGCGCGTGCTGGTGCAACGCGAGGTGCCCTCAGGCCAGGGCTATTATGTGGGGCCGACGGTGATTGAGGGCATCACCCCCGATCATCGTCTGGCCCAGGAGGAGATTTTTGGGCCGGTGCTCGCCATGATGCGCGCTGAGAGCTTTGATGAGGCGCTTGAGATGGCCAACAGCACCCGTTTTGCGCTCACCGGCGGGGTGTTCAGCCGCAGCCCTTCGCATATCGCGCAGGCGCGGCGGGAGTTTGAGGTGGGCAACCTCTACATCAACCGCGGCATCACCGGCGCGCTTGTGTACCGAAACCCCTTTGGCGGCTTTAAGCTCTCGGGGGCGGGCACCAAGGCCGGCGGGCCGGACTACCTGCTGCACTTTATGACGCCGCGGGTGGTGGTGGAGAACACGATGCGCCGCGGGTTTGCGCCGGAGATTGACTGAGCCTGAACAGGCGAAAGGTTGAGGCGTGGGGCGGTCGTCGCTGACTTCGGGTCAGAGGCGGCCGCCCTATTTTTTTGCGCCCCGGTGTGCCGGTGGTAGATCGGGGGGCGGAGCCGTTTTGTTCACCCACCTTAAACCACGGAGGGTCCACGTTGGGTGCCTTATCTGGAACGCTGTCTTACAAACTCTTCTATGTGCAGGGCGAGGTGCCGGAGAACTGGCAAGAACTCTACCTGCAGCAAATTCGCAAAAACGCCTTTAAGCCGCTTCAGCCCGAAGACGAAGAAGAAGTCTCCGAGGGTTGGGTGCCGGTGGAGCGCCCGCTGCAGATCAGCTTTGATCTGCACACGCTGCTCTTCGACCACTTCATCAACCTGGGCTTTCGCCAGGATAAGTACGCCATCCCCAGCGCGCTGCTCAAAGCGCACGTGGAGGAGGCCGAGCGCGAGTACATGATCCAGAACGACAAGCAGCGCTTGAGCAAGTTTGAGCGCGAAGACATCAAGATCATGGTCAAGCGTCGCCTCAAAGAGAAGCAGCTTCCGCGCATGAAAGTTATCGACATGAGCTGGGATCTGCAGAAGGGGCGAGTACGTTTCTGGAGCCAGTCCGGCAACGTCTGTGAGCTCTTTCAGGGGTATTTTGAGGACACGTTTGGGCTGAAACTTTTGCCCGGCAACCCCTACATCAACGCCGTGCAGCTGGAGCCGGGCCCCGAGAAGATCGAGGAGCTGGCGGTGGTCGAGCCGACCAACTTCATTGAGGGGCTGCCCCAGCGCTGAGCGCGTGCGGTGGGTTGTGTGTTCTTAAAAGTGGTGTAAATTCAACGCCTTATGGGGCGTTGGTGAGGAGCTTGAAGCGATGGATCTGATCGACTTGATTGAAACGCGGCGCTTTCTGGGCAGCGAGTTCATGATGTGGTTGTGGTTTAAGTCCGAGTGTTACGACGGGCTGATGGAGGTCGAGGAGCACGGTGAGCTGGAGGTGCTCTTTGACGACGCGCTGGTGCTGGAGGCCTACCTGGCCGAGACCGAGCGCAACACCTTTAAAGGCGGCGCGCCGGCCTACTCGCCGGAGGCGAAGGTGGCGTTGCAGCAGGGTAAGCGGGTCAGCCGAGCTAAGATTCGGGTCATCAAAGATGGTCGCGAGTGGCTGCTCACGCTCAAGGCCGAGGGCATGGACTTCTCGTCGGTGAAGATCCCGGCGGTGCTCAGCCGCGAGGAAGACGAGAAGTTCTACGAGCGGATGTATCTTGTGGAAGAGCTCGAAGACATCATCAACGCGCTCTACCGCACGTTTGTCTTCACGCGTCTTTCGCCCCAGTGGCATGAAGCGATGGTGCCGGCGATGAAGACCTGGATTATGGCCGAGGATGGGGTGGCGCCGGAGGTGTATCCGGAGGCCGCTGAGCAGCAGGGCCCGGCGATGGCCAAGAGCGCGTAAGCCCGCAGCGGACGTGTGGGACCTGGCCTTAACGCCTCGCCAGCAACCTGAGATTTAAGGAGCGAGATGGGCTTCATCGAAGCGATCTTGTTGGCGATATTGCAGGGGGCCACGGAGTTTGTGCCCGTGAGCTCCTCGGGGCACTTACTGCTCGGGGAGACCTTTCTGGGGGTGGAGGAGCCGCAGCTGCTCTTCTCGGTGACCCTGCACCTGGGCACGCTGCTGGCGGTGATGTTGTTTTACCGCCAGCAGATCATGACCTCGATCACCGACGTGTTTGCCGCGGCGGCCGACGGGCTGCACGAGCGATCGCTGGGGGCGTTTCGCCAGCATGTGGGCGCGCGCCTGGCGGTGCTGCTGGTGCTGGCGACGATCCCCACCGCGATCGTGGGCTTGGGCATCGACAAGGTGCTGGAGCCGGCCGAGGGCGCCGAGGTGATCCCGGCCGAGTACATGCCGCATACGATCTGCATCTCGCTGATCATCACCGGGTTCATCCTCTTCTCGATGCGTTTTTATAAGGATGAGACGCGCAGGGAGCGGGGCGGGGCCTGGACCCTGTGGAACATCACGCCGATGGTGGCGGTGCTCATCGGGCTCTCGCAGGGGCTGGCCGCGCTGCCGGGCTTTTCGCGCAGCGGGCTTACGATTGCGGCGGCCTTATGGCTGGGCGCGCAGCGGGAGGAGTCGGCGCATTTTTCATTTTTGCTGTCGATTCCGGCGGTGTTGGGGGCGCTGATTTTGAAGTTCGACCCGGCACTTTTTTCCGGGGTTGATGGCGGTCGCACCGCGCTTGTGTACGGGGTGAGCGCGGCGGTGGCCGGGGTGGTGGGTTACGCGACCATCATCTGGCTTGTGAACCTGTTGAAGCAGGCGCAGTTTCATCATTTTGCCTGGTACTGCTGGGTGGTGGGGGCCGGCGGGCTGGGAGCGCTTTTGATGATGGGGTAGGTCAGCGAAGCTCGGCGTGAAGAAGGTTGAGCGAAGCGTTTTGAGATTAAAGTGAACAAAAAAGGCCGCCCGGAGTGGGGCGGCTTTCGGCGTTTGGGTCTGGAATGAAGAGTTTATAAGGGGCAGATCGGAAGACCATGAATCGCCACGTCCACCAGCGTGATAGCGTCCATGGTGACGGGGAGGACATCCAGGGAGCCGATGGCACCCTGGGGGTCGGCAAAGGGGATGGTGGCTTCCATCGTTGTCGCGGCTGCCCTGTTACTGAATACGGATGGGGTGGTGGGGGCGGCGCAGTCGGCCAGGGTGTCGAGCGAGGGGGAGCGCATGATGGCGTTGATCAGGGTGCCGGAGTTCTGCGGGTTGGGGGCCGTGCCGACCAGGGCTGGCGAGCCATCATGGAGGAGCAGAGCATCTTGAATGACGAGGTCGCCCGATGCGCTCGGGTCCAGGCGTTCGATGTTGAGGACCTGGCCGGCGATCGGGTCGAGCTCGAAGACGTGGGGATGACCGGGGTAGGCGATGTTGCCGTTGGCGTTGATACGGCCGGCGACGAGCACGACATTGCCCTCGGGGGAACGGGTTATCGTGTGGAAGGCTTCGTCGGCCGGTCCGGCGTAGGTATGTTGCCAGACGATGGCACCGTTGGCGGTGATCTTGAGGGCCCAGGGGTCCGCCATGGTGGTGTTGTTGGAGGCGTGCCATCCGGCGAAGATGGCGCCTCCATCGTCAGTGCGAAGGACGGCGTTGATTTTGCTGTTGCCCTCGATGTAGCCCAGCGACCACTGCGGCAAACCCTCGGCGTTGAGATGGACGGCGATGGGTTGGTGCGTGGAGGGGCCACTTCCGGAGAGCGGGGCGAGGTGCTGGTGGCCGATCAACGTGAGGGCGTTGGCGCCGGCTGGCGTGTGCGCGGAGAGCGCGTCTGCGGCCAGGCGGTGGGCGCGCTGCACCTCGCCATCATCATTGACGACGATCAGCCCCATAGAGGCCGTGGACGTCGTGATAAAGTAGCCGAGAAGGGCGGTGGCAAAGCTTCCGTCGTCGAGCTCAACGGTGCCTCCGGCGAGCACATCGCCGTAGTCGGGAAGGCCGCTGCCGAGAATGTCGTAGGAGGTCTTCCAGAGGACGTTGCCCTCGGCGTCAAAACGCACGAGGAGCGGGGCGAAGCGCCCGTTGCGCCAGGAGGAGAGGGTGGCAATGAAGTCGCCCTCCGAGGTCGCGATGAGGCCGTTGACGAAGTCGCCCCCCGGGGAGCTGAGCACTTTATGCCAGACCGGGATGCCGGCAGCGTCGATACGCGCGAGGGTGATGTCCTGGTTGCCGACAGCGAGCGTGTCGGAGTGTCCGGCGATGATGAGGTCGCCCCCGGGGCCGGCAGCGGCTCGCATAAAGGCGTTCTGGCCGCTGGAGGCGTAGGTGCGAAGCCATGCCTGAGGATCGTAGTCGGGGCCCGAGTCGGGCTCGAGGCTGGTGTCGGGCTCGAGGTTGGTGTCGGGCTCGAGGTTGGTGTCGGGCTCGCCACCTGCATCGCCTTCGACATCGCTCAGCGGGACGCAGCTCTGCAGGGTGCATGCCTCGCCGGTGTAGCAGTCCAGATCGGAGGTGCAGGCATGCGTATTGGGGGAGCAGCCGCTGATAGCGAGCCCGAGCATGGTGAGGGCTGCAGATCCGAGCAGGGAGAGGATGGCGCGTGGTGGGCGGGCTGACATGAAACATCCTAATTGAGACGGCGCAAGAGGTTGGAGCGCGCCAGGTATATGAGTTGGTTGAGGTTGTCTGGCGAGGTTAGAAGAGGGGGGAGGGGGCGTCAATTCGTGCGTTCACGGAGGGGGCGGATGTGCGTGAGGGTGTGGGTATTGCGGAGTCAGGCTGAGGAGGTTGAGCGAAGCGCGAAGCGGAGCTGCGAAGGTCGGGCGAAGTACCAAGCGGAGCTGAGAAGGACGAGCGAAGCTCGGAAGTCGAGGAAGCGCAGGTCAGCGAAGCTAAGCGTGATGTGAATCATTGAAAAAGGCCGCCCGGAGTGGGGCGGCCTTTTTCGATCAGCGCTTAGCGTGGTGTTGCACCGTTAAAGGGGGCAGATGGCCTCGGAGGCGGTTCCGGTGGCAACCTCCTGGTAGTCATCGAGCGCGACGCGGGTGGCGGTGAGGGGGGTGACGAAATCTTCGGGTGTATCGAAGATGACGGGGTTTTCCACGGACGTGTTGGTTGGGGTGAACACTGCAGCGTCGGTGCGCACGCAGGTTTTAAAGTCGTTGAGATCCTCGGCGCGCAGCAGGCTGGCTTCTAAGTTTGCGCCGGCTAAAGCGGTCTCACCGAGGAGGGTGAGGGTGTTGTCCAGAATCAATCCGCCATAGAAGGTCAGATCGTTGTTCTCGCCACGTGAGAAACTCTGTGTGTCGAGAAGTTGGCCGGAGGTTGGGTTGAGGCGCAGGATGTGGCTAGAGTTGGTGTAGGCGTCGTCTTCGAGTTGTTCGAAGGCGTTGGTGATAAGTAAGAGGTCGCCGTTGGGAGCAATTTCGATGGCTTCGAACTGCTCGGCGTGCGGCGCGGCAAAGCGGCGCTGCCAGATGATGGTTCCGGCCGGGTCAAACTTGATGGCCCAGGGGTCGATGCCGTCGGTCTCCTGGTCGAAATACCACCCGGCGACGTAGATGCTTCCCTCTTCATCCTGGTGGGCTTGGTTAAGGATGGCCTCGGCATTACTGCCGATATGGGGGAGGATCCACAGGGGCTGTCCCTGCGCGTTGAGGTGCATAACGCTGGGACGGTCTTCGTTGGGGCCATCGCCGAATAAGGGCACGTAGATATCCGTGGCAATGAGCGTCAGCTCTTCGTCGCCCACGATGTCCTCGCCGAGATTTGCCGAGATGTCATATTGCAGCGCGCGGACTACATCCCCGTCGGGCGATACGACCAGAAGCGCGAGCGCCGACCACGTGGTGCTGGAATCGCCCTGTGGGGAGCGAGCGGTGGCCAGGGTCATAGCGATGTTGCCATCGCTGGTGAGGGTGAGGCCGCCGGCGTGCACGTCCTGGAAGTTATCTTCATCTGCGTTTTCCAGGTCGTAGGAGGCCTGCCAGAGGACGTTGCCATCGGCGTCAAAACGCACCAGCCAGGGGGCAAGGTCGCCGTCGATCTGGGTGGCACCAGCGGCAAGGAACTCGCCGTCATCGGTGGGGATGAGGTGGGTGAGTTCGTCCACGCGTGCCGAGCCCAGCGCCTTTTGCCAGAGCATCTCACCGTTGGCGTCGATACGGGCCAGCGTGGCTTCACTGGCCCCAGCGCCGAGCGCAACGGTTCTTCCAGCGAGAATCACCGAGTCGTCGGGAGCCTCCACCGCAGCGAGAAACTTATCTGTGGCGGAGCCGCCGTAGGAGCGGAGGATCGCCAGATTTTCGGGCTCTTCGTTAACATCGGCGTCATCTTCGACATCCGCGTCGTCTTCGGCGTCGGTGTCGTCTGCGGCGTCGGTGTCGTCTGCGGCGTCGGGCCCACATCGGTGAGGTCGCCGGTGTCGGGGGTGGGGTCGGTGCCGGGATCGTCGGAGCAGCCGGCAGCCAGGGAGGCGCCGAGCAGGGCGACAAGGAGCAGGGAGAAGGTGCGGTTCATGGGTGCCTCGAACACTATTCGGTCATTTTATAAGGGGCCTCGCACAGCCAGGGGCAGCGCGGGGGCTCAGCGTTGCGACACCACAAAAACGAGGTGCGCGCAGGTGCCACAAGACGTGGGGGGCAGGTTGGTATTCAAAACCTGACTGCTGAGTCAACCCCGGTGTGGCGAGGCTGTGTTGTGCGCCTGGTCTCACTGCGCCCAGGGGGCCTCAACCGGGTCCAGCGGGACTTCGAGGTCGGTGAGGGAGCCGTTGCCGAGCTGGCCCAGATGGTTTTTGCCCCAGCAGAAGATGGCGTGGTCACGCGTGAGCGCGCAGGTGTGGCGCTGGCCGATGGCCAGCTCGTCGACGCCCTCAAGATCGGGGATCTCGTGGACGTGTTGGAGCTGGTCGTACTCGTCGCGACCCCAGCAGAAGACCTTTCCGCCGGTGCCGATGCCGCAGGTGCGCTCGAATCCGGCGGCCAGATCGCTGAGTGCGTCGGAGAGGTCAATCATCACGGGTTGGGCGGATGTTTCGAGGGATGTCAGCTCGGTGGCGAGTTGGCCGAAGGAGTTGTCGCCCCAGCACCAGACCTCGGCGCTTTCGCTGAGCACGCAGTTGTGGCTGCCGCCGGCGACGAGTTCGAAGACGGGGTTGGTTGAGGCGGAGAAGAAGGGGTGAGTGATGAGTTCGCCGCTCTGGCCACCTTCGACGCCGAGCTGGAGATCGATGTTGTGGCCAAGGCAGCGGACCTCGTCGGAGGTCGTTGCCATGCAGGTGTGGAAGTCACCGCCGGCGAAGAGGTTGATATTGCTGGCCCCGGCAATCGGAGCGGGGACAATGGTGGGGTCGTCGTTGTTTCCGCCGATTTGCTCGAAGCCGTTGTCGCCCCAGCAGTAAAGCGCGGCGTCGGCTCCCACGGTGGCGCACATATGGTAGCCGCCCGCGTTTAACTGTGTGGCACCTTCGTCGATCTTCGTCACCAGGGCGGCTCCGGAGCCCAGCGCACCGTCACCGCGGCAGAGGACGGCGCCCTCCTCGGTGCGCACGCAGATGCGTGCGTTGGCGGTGGCAATTTCCACCGCGCCGTCGAAGCCGTCGATCTTGCGGGGGGTGAGGGCCTCGTCATCGGCGCCGGTGATAAAGCCTGCGCTGTTGTCGCCCCAGCACCAGACAGTGCGGTCGCTCAAAATCGTGCAGCTGAAGTTCATCGCCGCGGAGATGGCGATGGGGTGGGGCGGTTCATCGATGACGTCGGTGTCCGTGTCCGTCTCAGTGTCGGTGTCTGCGTCGCTCTGGTCAGTGTCACCGGCGTCTTCGTCGGGAGTGTCTGTGTCGTCGGCATCTTCATCCGGGGTGTCGGGGCCGGCGTCCAGATCGGGTTCTTCGTCGAGGACGCAGGTGCCCAGCACGCAGCTCTCGCCGACGTAGCAGTCGACGGAGGACTCGCATGCCTGGCTGTTGGCGTCACAGGCGCCCAGGAGCAGTGTGAGTGCGCCGAGCGCAGGGAGCGAAAACCAGCGGGTGAGGAGATAGTGAGGGACAGACAACATGAGGACTCCAGTGAGACTTAACATCAAACTTAGCGGTGGGGACAAAGGATAAAGTGATGCGTGTCAGGTTTGGAGCATCGTCGGGGGCTGCAAATTCGGGGGCGGATCAGTCTTCCCAGGTGGCCACCACGGGCTCGTCGGGGGCGAGTGTGCTGAAGGTGTCTCCGGTGCCCAGGGTGCCGGTGAAGTTGGCGCCCCAGCAGAAGATCTGGTGGTCGGCGGTGAGCGCGCAGCTGTGCACCGGGCTGAGGGCCAGGGCGGTGACGTTGTTGAGGTTGATGACTTTTACCGGGCCGTTGCGTTCCTCATCGGTGCCGTCGCCCAGCTCGCCCGTGCCGTTATAGCCCCAGCAGTAGGCGTCGCCTTCGGGGGTGATGCCGCAGGTGTTGTCGCCGCCGGCGGCCAGCCCGCTGAGCTCGGTGGGGAAGTCTACTTCCAGAGGTTGGGCGGAGGTGTAAGGGGAGTTGGGTTCGCGCCCGAGCTGGCCGAAGGCGTTGTTGCCCCAGCAGCGCACCCTGCCGTTATCGAGGCGCGCGCAGCTGTGGTAGCTGCCGGAGACGAGCTCGACCACGCTGGCGTCGGTGTCGAGACCTGCGACGGTGTTAGGAGTTGTCGAAGCGCCGCCGTCGTAGCCGCGTTGGGCGGCGTTGTTGCCGCCGATGCAGCGGACATCGCCCTGGTCGCTCAGTACGCAGGTGTGGGCTTCGCCGGCGGCGGCGACTTGCAGGTCGCTCAGGGCGCCAACTTCGTAGGGGAGGAGCGTGGGATCTGCGCTCGCGCCGGTCTGGCCCTGATCGTTACGGCCCCAGCAGTGCAGGGTGCGTTCGGCGCCGGCGATGGCGCAGCTGTGGTAGGTGGCGTTGCTCAGGGCGTGCACGTCTTCAAGAGTGACGGTGGCGGGCTCGGCGCTGTCGGTGCGCGTGCCCTCATCGACGGCCACGGCGACGTCGTCGCCCACGCAGCGCACGCTGCCGCCTTCAAAACGCGCGCAGGTGTAGCGGTAGCCCACCACCACCTGCAACGCGCCGCTGAGCCCTTCGACTTTCAGGGGAACATCGGAGGATTGCACGCTTGAGGGCCGGCCCAGGGCCAGGCCCAGGTTGGAGCCCCAACACCACACGGTGTGGTCGCTGAGGCGAGCGCAGGAGTGATCTTCGCCAACGGAGATTTCGACGGGGTGGGGGGGCTGATCGTCGGCGTCGGCATCCCCATCGGCAGTGTCGCCCGTGTCTTCGGGAGGCTCGGTGTCGGAGGTGTCGCGGGGAGCGTCAGCGTCGCCGACATCGTCGGTATCACCAACATCGCCGGCGTCTTCGGCCGGCGAGTCGGCGTCGCCTTCATCCTGAGGCAGGCAGGTCTGCAACACGCATTGCTCGCCAACGTAACAGTCGACATTGGACTCACAGGCCTGGCCGTTGGTGTCGCAGGCCATCAGGCCCAGGCCTAAAACCACGGTGAGAAGGGTAGCGAGCGGGAGCCCTGGCGAGCGCCCGGCGGTGGTGTTCATGACGATTCCTGGAGGAAGCCTGAGTGTCAGGGGAGCGGTCGGCCCGGCACCTTAGAGAAGTTGGCAGGAGGGTTAAAGCCCGTTATTCGCGCCAGGTGGCGACCACCGGCAGGCTCGGTGCCAGGGCGCTGGCGCGGCTGTCGACGCCGAGCTGTCCGGAGTTGTTAGAGCCCCAGCAGAAGATGTCATCGCTCTCGGTGAGGGCGCAGCTATGGCCGGGGCCGACCGAGAGTGAGGTGGCGTCGTTGAGGTCGAGGACGCGCTGGGGCCCGGTGTACGCAGAAGTGGTGCCCACGCCGAGGTTGCCGAGTTCATTGGCGCCCCAGCAGTACACGTGCCCCTCGCTGGAGATGCCGCAGGTGGTGTCACCGCCGGCGGCAAGGCCGCTGAGTGTGACGCTGGTTTCGAGGGTCACAGGCAGGGAGGCGGCGATGGGGTCGTCGGCGGGCAGGCCGAGCTGCCCGCTCCCATTGTCGCCCCAGCAGCGCACCGTGGCGTCGGCTTCCCGCGCGCAGGTGTGCCGCCCGCCGGCGACCAGCTCCACCACCGGGTTACCCGGAACAAAGCCCTCCACGATGTTGGGAGCCTCGGTGATTGGGCCCTCGGGGTTGACGCCGCGCTGGTTGGAGTCGTTGGCGCCCAGGCAATACACCGCATCCGAGCTGTCGAGCGCGCAGGTATGCTCCTCACCCGGGGCCACACGCTGGATGCCGTTCATGTCGGCTACCGGCCAGGGGGTGAGCGTGGGGTCATCGTCGGCGCCGGTCTGCCCGGAGTCGTTGTTGCCCCAGCAGTAGAGTGTGCGATCGGGGCCGGCAATGGCGCAGTGATGCAGGGAGGCGTCGCCCAGCTGGTGCACGTCTTCGATGAGCACATCAACCGGGTGCTGGCTCCCCTGGAGCGTACCGTCGCCCAGGCCTCCGCCTAAGCTGTCGCCCAGGCATTTGGTCGAGCCATCTTCAAAACGCGCGCAGGTCTGGCCGATGCCGGCGACCACCTGCACCGCGCCATCGAGTCCGTCGATCTTAATGGGGGTGAGCGCGCGAAGCGTGCCCTGGGGCTGCCCCAGCGCGAGCCCGCTGTTGCTGCCCCAGCACCATACGGTGGCGTCGCTGAGCAGGGCGCAGGTGTGCTCCAGGCCCGCGGAGACTTCGACGGGGTAGGGGGGCTGATCGTCGGCGTCGGCATCCCTATCGGCAGTGTCGCCCGTGTCTTCGGGAGGCTCGGTGTCGGAGGTGTCCCGGGGATCGTCAGCGTCGCCGACATCGTCGGTATCACCAACATCGCCGGCGTCTTCGGCCGGCGAACCAGCGTCGCCTTCATCCTGAGGCAGGCAGGTCTGCAACACGCATTGCTCGCCGACGTAACAGTCGACATTGGACTCACAGGCCTGGCCGTTGGTGTCGCAGCCGGGAGTGGCGAGGAAGAGAAGCAGGAGGGTACAGATGCGTTTCACAAAAAGCCTCGGACATGATTGGGGAAAGCGTCGAGGCCATTATGGGGAGGGTGGGGGCGGATGGCTATCGTCGAGAGGAGGTAATTGTGGGGAGGAGGTGTCTCGAAGTCGAAACGCTTCGGGCCGCCCGGGGGGGCGGCCCGAAGCTGTCGGCACGTGCCGAATGCGCGGGGCGGTGGATCAGCCGCCGCAGTAGGCGCCGGCGCCAAGGTCGATGGTCGTGTCGATGGAGGAGCTGATGTTGAGGGTGATGTGATCCGGGACGTTGGTGGAGCCGGTGGTAAGCGAGTCGTCATGCTGGCTGGATCCCATGTTCAGGCCGATGGCGGGTTCTCCGCCGCAGGTGTCGAGCTCGCTGATCGAGGGGGCCATGAGCACGCCGCCGCGTAAGTTGTTATGAGCCGAGGGGTTTCGGACCTGGCCGACGCCGAAGATACCCCCGCCGCTGACGGCTTCGACACGGTTAAAGAGTACGGCGCCGCCATCGGGAATGCGGAAGGTATGTTCGGAGCGCGGCATGCCGTTGTTGGGGTTGAGCGGAAGCGCCCAGCTGACGACCTCGCTGGTGTCCACAAAGCCGGTGATGCCGCTGAAGAGCACGTCGCCGTTGTCGAGCAGCGAGACGGCGTAGCCCTCGTCCATGGTAGAGGCGTCAAAGGTTCTCTGCCAGAGGATGGTGCCGTCAGCGCCCACCTTGAGGACCCAGGCGTCGGTTGCGCTGGAGTGCCGGCTGGGCTCCAGGACGCCAGCCAGGTAGGTAGAGCCGTCGTTGCCCAGGACGGCGCCATGCAGCTCGGCAGAGCCGGCGGCGAAGGGGGTGTCGGCCAGGGTCCAGACCACCGAGCCGCTTGCTGTTAGACGAACTGCGATAGGCGCGTAGCTGTAATAATCCTCGCCGACCACGACCATGTCGCCCGCGCTGTTGGTGGCGATGTCATTGGCGGGAGAGAGGTAACGGTGGCCGATGGCGCGCACGCGTTCCACTTCGCCGGCGTAATTAATGGTGATCAGCCCTGTGGAGATGCCACTGCCGTCCTGGAGGAGGCCAGCGTGGGCGGCAATGATGTAATCACCGCCGGGCAGGCGATCGACAGCGTAGCCGACCGTCCAACCACTGGCGTAGGAGGGGGAGGTGTCGTCTTTGAGCTGGTAGGCTCGCTCCCAGCGTAGCGCGCCGTCGGGGGCAAAGCGCACCGCCCAGGCAGCGCCGATCTCGTCGTCGTCTTCGGTGGTGCCAACGGCAAGAAAGTCACCGTCGGTGGTAGCGATCACGTCGTGGAAGACGTCGTCGCCGCTGGAGCCCAGGGACTGCTGCCAGACGACATCTCCGCGGGCGTCCAGGCGTGCAGCAATGGCCTCATCGCCGCCGGAGCCGTAGACGTCGGAGCGTCCCACAACAACCACGCCGCCGTCATCGGTCGGAGCGAAGGCTTTGAACTCATGGGTGCCAAACTGGCCGTAGTGGCCGAACCAGGCGCCGGCAGGCGGCGTGACGTCTTCGGGGGCGAAGCTCGCAGTGCAGCTGATTGAGCCGGTCACGATCAGGGTGACCTCGCGCTGGGTTCCCGCGCAGTCGCCGGACCAGCCTTCAAAGGTGTGTCCCGGGTCGGGTTGAGCGCTCAACGCAAGGGTCGTCGACGGGGCAAGGGTCGCCTGACAGGTCGCGGGGCAGTCGATGAGCGCCGGCTCGCTGGTCACACGACCCTGGCCGCTGACCGTGATGTTCAAGGCCGCTTCGCCAGCGTCGGGATCGTTCGGTGTATCGGGATCTTCGGTGTCGGGAAGGTTGTCTGTGTCCGGGGTGTCGTCTGCGTCGGGGAGGTCCCCGGCGTCGGAGGTGTCGTCGGCGTCGGGGAGGTGGCCTGTGTCGGTGGTGATGTCTGCGGGGGGATTGTCGTTGGGCTCCCCGGAGCAGGCAGCGGTGAGAAGAAGAAGGGGCAGCAAAGGTGCGCTACGGCGTAAGATTCGCATCAGAAGTCCATCCCAGGTTGTCGTTATCCATCGGCCTTGAGCGAGAGCACGGCCGTTCCAATCGTCAGCGGGGACGCACTTTAACGAACGTTAGGTAGTCTGTCACGTGGGGAGTCCGCACGGGGCAGCGGCCGGTTTTTTTCAACGATGGCAAGGGGGCACGGGCTCAGAAAGGGGCGAAAAAGCGACCGTATCGGAGCGTAAACGTGACGAGCCGCCCGGGGGGGCGGCTCGTGATTCACGGCATAGATTTCTAAAGGGTGGGAGGATATCACGATCACCCAGCCCAGGTGGCGACCACCGGCGTGCCGGGGAGCTCGGCGTTGTCGGTGGAACCATCGCCGAGCTGACCGAAGTCGTTTCGGCCCCAGCAGTAGACGGTGTGGTCTTCGGTCAGCGCGCAGCTGTGATCGAGGGCGGGGGCGACCTGCGTGACGTTTTCCAGACCTTCGACTTCCGCGAACTCATGGGGCTCGGCGCCGTTGCCGGGGCCAAAGCAGAAGACCTTACCCTCGGCGCTGATGCCGCAGGTGAGCTCGCTGCCCGAGGCCAGGCTGCTCAGGGCGACCGGGGGCTCAAGGAGGAGAGGCGTAGCCGACGTGGCGATGTCGTCTTCCGGTTGTCCGAGCTGGCCGAAGGCGTTGTCGCCCCAGCAGCGCAGCTCATCATTGCTGAGCAGGACGCAGGTGTGGGTGGCCCCGGCGACGAGCTCCAGGACGGTGATCTCGCTGCTAAAGTAGGGATGCGCCAGCGGTTGCGCGCCGCCGGCGGCACCGTCGACGCCGAGCTGCAGGGCGTCGTTATCACCGAAACAACGCACCTCCCCGTCTCGGGTCAGCACGCAGGTGTGGTAGTCGCCGGCGGCGATATGCGTGACGCCGCCTACGCCCTCGACGCGTGCAGGCATCAGCGTAGGGTCATCCTGGGAGCCGGTCTGCCCGTGGGTGTTGTCGCCCCAGCAGTGCAGCGTCTCATCTTCGCCGACCACCGCGCAGGCGTGGGCGAGTTTCGCCGGGAGGCGGGTGGCGCCTTCGGCGATGACGTCAACGGGCAGCGCGCTGTCTTCCAGGGTGCCATCGCCCAGGCCGTGGTCCAGTGATTTGCCCAGGCATTGAACCGAGCCGTCGTGGAGTCGCGCACAGAGCGATTCGTAGCTGGCGAGGACCTCGGCCACGTTTTCAAGCCCCTCGATCTTCCAGGGGAGAGGGGCCTCGGCGTCGCGTTCGGGAGCCAGTCCCAGCGCGCGCGGGTCGCCCCAGCACCAGACGGTGGCGTCGCTGAGCAGCGCGCAGCTGTAAGTCGACGAGGTTGAGAGCGCGACAGGCTTCGGGGCATCCGGGTTGGGCTCACCGACCTCTGGCGAGTCGTCGGCGTCGCTGCCTGCGTCCGCGTCGGAGTAGGGAGGTACGCAGGTCTCCAGGACACAGGACTCGCCCAGATAACAGTCGTCATCGGACTGGCAGGCCAGGCTGGGGGGCTGGCAGGCCGCCAGCGCAAGGGGAAGCGCGGCGAGCGCCAGCGCAATGGCTGGAGCGTTGAATGCGGGAGCGTGGCGAGGGGCCATGGCGTATCCGAGGGGGGAAGTTCAACGAGAAGTGGTCGGGGAGGGGACGCCCTCAGGATAAGGGGCAACGTGGCGAGGAGGCCAGCGCCCATCCTCGCCCGAGCTCTGCTGCGCTCACTCCCCGCGCAACGCCGCGCCCCGCGCCTCACTGCGTTCCCAGAAACGCAGGTAGGCCTCCGCCGAGCGGAAGATGGGCTCGATGGCCTCGTCCGGGGTGCCGTCGCGGCGCACGTCTTCAATCAGCTCGGCCACAAGGCCCAGGTGCGCCATGCCCTCGGTGTTGAAGTCGACGGTGCGCTCGCCAAGGCGCGGCTCGGTGAAGGTGATGGCGCCGTCAAAGGAGGTGAAGGGGTAGGTGATGGGGTTTTCTTGAGGGGTGGCGCACACCGAGTTGTCGCCAAAGCGGGGGCCGGGCGCGCCGGCGAAACCGTTGAGGTCAAAGCCAAACCCCTCGGCCGGGTAGCCGCCGGCGCTCTCGATGAGCTCCAGGCGGCGGTTGAGCCCCTCGATGCGACCTCCCGGGTTCTCCGCATCGCCGCAGCGAGCAAAGCTGAATTTCGAGGTCCCGCCCAGCTCGTAGAGCGCGCCGCGGAAGTTGTTTCCGTGGGTGCCGGCCGCCGGGTAGTCATGCTCCTGCAGGAGCTCAAACGCGCGCTGGTAGCCGCGACGCGGCAGGTGGTCGATCTCGACGATGAAGCCGCGCTTCATCAGCTCCACCATCAAAAACTCTCCGAGCTCGGTGAGCCCGGCGTTCTGGCAGTAGTCGCCGTGCAAGGAGCCCCCCATCAGGTACTCGGCCTGGCCCACGAGCACGGTGATGGGGTCGTCGGCAAAGCCGCTCATATCGACCGGGGGCTCGGCAAAATAGTCTTCACGTGGATCGTTGAGGTTGGCAAAGGCCACGTCGCCCTTGTCGAAGACGGTGGGGATGTCGGGGCAGTCGTCGGTGAAGTTTGAGAAGTGGCCGGTCATCGCAAAGTTGGCCAGCTCGATGATCTCGCGGTGGCCGTCGCCGGCCGAAAACGCGTTGTCGAATTTGTGGACCGGGAAGATCGCCCGCACGCCCAGATCCCAATAACGCTGCAGGTTATCGAGCACCTGCTGCTCATTGCATCGTTCGCCACCGCCCGGCGGCACCAGGAAGCAGTCGAAGAGGTTGGAGACCTCGATGCCTAAGACCACCGCGAGTTTGCCCTCTTCGATGACCGCGCGAGCCTCCTCGGGGGATTCGACGACGCGGAACCAGCCCTTGCCCGGCCCGCCGTTCTGCGCGTCGATGTAGCGCTCGAGCTTGCGGGTCTCCTCGATGGTGCGGTCCACCGCCACCATATCGTTGCAGGAGTAGCGCACCGGCTGCACCTCGCTGCCCGCGACGAGATCGCAGATCACCTGGTTGCTCGTGGCGTGGTTCACTACAAGGCGCATCCCGGCGTAGTAGGCGCGTTTGAGCCACATGTAGTACTGATTCTGGTGGGTGGACAAGAAGTGGGCGCTGGGCCACTCGCTGAAGGTCGGCCAGCCGTCGGTGCGGTGGTAGTCCTCCGGGGTCTCGCCACTGACAAAGGCCCCGATCATATCGAGCTCGCTGACGGTGTCGGACTTATCAAAGCCGTAGCCAAAAAGATCCTGGCGGCCCATCTCCCCGTGAAATTCGGTGCAATCCCCCAGCGCGTGCGGCACGCCGAAGGGGTGAAAGGGCGCCCCGTGAAAGATGCTTCCGCCGCCAAATCCCCAGTTGGAAAAAAGGTGGCTGTGGGTGTCGGCAAAGCCGTAGACCGAGCCGTCCTCAAAGGTCGTTTTTGTGATCTCCCCCTCGGCGTCGAGCGTCAGCTCCGGGTATTCGGCGCAACCCTCGGCCGGGTAGAGCGTGACCACCGCGGCGTTGGCCACGTCGGCGTCGAGGCCCTCAGACGTGAGGTAGCCCCCGGTTTTCAGGTGCTTGAGCCGAAAGCGCGTCGCGTCTTCCTCGGAAACCTCCAGCGCCCACTGCACCCCGGGCAGGTAGGTGTCATCGAGGGTGGTCCTGTCGGAGCTGATCGTCTCGCGGCGCAAAAACGCGCCATCCTCGACCACCAGGTAGCGCTCCTCCTCATCGTAGAAGAGGTAGGTCCCCAGGTCGGTGGCCCGCATCGTCAGCCGCAGCGCGTCGTCTTCGACGCCGTCCAGCGCAAACCCCTCACCCCCGTCTGTGGCAACCAGAAAGGCCGCTCGCCCCGTGCCGGCGGCCGCCACATCGAGGGTCACGCAGGCGTTGGCGAAGCTGTAAATCCCCTCGTTTTCGGGCGCCGCCTCGCGCTCGATGGGCGTATCGTCTGACGAGACGTCGGCGTCTTCGCTGCAGGCAGCGACGAGGGTCAGCGAGAGGAGCGCGGCGAGTGGGGCGGAGATGTGGGGGCGCATCAGGAGGGCTCGGTGTTTCGGGGGGGCGAAAGTTGTGTGTGCGCGGAGCGTAGTGATCTGTAACGGGAATGTCCATGTGCCGACCGTCCCAGGACGACGCTGGGGGTGTGTTGTATGCGCTCGGGTTGGGGGGCGTGCGGGTTGTGGTTAGGTGGTTGGGTGGTTGGGTGGTTGTGGGGCGCCGGGGTTCGCGATGCTGGTCGATTCGAGTGCACCCCTGGTGGTTCACGTGTTTCGAGCCCGAGCGCGAGTACCCGGTCGAGATCGAGATCGAGTTCGAGCTCGCGTTCGAGATCGAGCACCCGCACCAACACCCACACCCGCCCAACCCCCATTTTTCCCACCTCCGCACTCGATTCTCTCCCAAAATCCCATCATAGTCGGCACCTTCATTACCCGAACGCCCATACGGAGGGACCATGACACACCACGAAGTCATCATCGCAGGTGGGGGCCCCACCGGCCTGATGTTGGCCGGGGAGCTGGCGCTGGCCGGCGTCGATGTGCTCGTCGTTGAGCGCCGCAAAACGCAGGAGCTTGAGGGGATGCGCGCTGGTGGGTTGCACTCACGCACCCTGGAGTTGTTGGAGCAGCGCGGCATCGCCGAGCGCTTTCTCGCCGCGGGGCAGGTGATGCAGGTGCAAGGTTTTGCGTTGATTCCGCTCGATATCAGCGACTTTCCCACGCGCTTTAACCACGGGCTGGCGATCTGGCAGAACCAGATCGAGGCCATCCTGGCCGCGTGGGTCGGGGAGCTGGGCGTCTCGATCCTGCGCGGTGTGGAGGTGGTGGGATTTCGCCAGGATGAGGCGGGCGTTGAGGTGGAGCTCTCGGACGCGCGCACGCTCCAGGGCGGCTACCTCGTCGGATGTGATGGCGGGCGCAGCCTGATCCGCAAAGTCGCCGGCATCGCGTTCCCCGGCTTCGACGCCTCCACGAGCTGGATGATCGCCGAGGCGGAGTTCAGGGAGGTGCCCGAGCTGGGATTTCGCCGCGACGCCAGCGGAACGCATGCCATCGGCCGCCGCGAGGAGGGGGAGCCCTATCGCGTCGTGCTGACCGAGCCGGGAACAGAGGCCACGGGAGAGCCTTCGCTGGAAGACCTCCGCACGGCGCTCGTCGCGATCTACGGAGGTGATTTCGGGCTGCAGAGCGCCCGCTGGATCTCGCGCTTTACCGATATGACCCGTCAGGCCGCGAGCTACCGCGCGTCGCGCGTGCTGCTGGCCGGCGACGCCGCCCACGTGCACCCGCCCCAGGGAGGGCAGGGCCTGAACACCGGCGTGCAGGACGCCATCAACCTGGGCTGGAAGCTGGCGCAGGTCGTCCAGGGGATATCGCCCGAGAGCCTCCTCGACACTTATCACGCGGAGCGGCATCCGGTTGCCGCGCGGGTGCTGCACAACACCCGCGCGCAGGTCTCGCTCAACCGCCCCGGAGAGCGCCATCAGGCGCTGCGCGACATCATGGCTGAGCTGCTGGGTGTGGATGAGGCGCGCCGGCGCATCGCCGCGATGATGTCCGGCCTGGATATTCACTATGACCTCGGGGAGGGCCATCCCCTGCTGGGAAGGCGCATGCCCGACCTCGACATCGCCACCGCCCGGGGGACTCGCCGCGTCTCATCGTGGATGCACGACGGCCGGCCTCTGCTCCTGAACCTGGGCAGGCCCGGCGCTCTCGACCTCGCCACCGACGCCCACCGCGTTCGACAGGTCGACGGCAGCTACGATGGCGTATGGGAGCTTCCTGTCATCGGCGAGGTCGAGGCGCCCGAGGCGGTGCTGATTCGACCTGATGGGTATGTGGCCTGGGTCGGATCGCTGGAGGATGCGGAGCTGGGGGATGCGTTGACGCGGTGGTTTGGGGTGGGGGGTAGGGAGTGAGGGCGTTGAGGGGCGTGCGGGTTGTGGTTAGGTGGTTGTGTGGTTGGGTGGTTGTGGGGCGCCGGGGTTTGCGGGGTGGGTCGATTGGTGCGGGAGTTGGGGGGGGCGCGGGTTGTGGTTAGGTGGTTGTGTGGTTGTGTGGTTGTGGAGCGCCGGGGTTTGCGATGCTGGTCGATTCGAGCGCACCCCTGGCGGTTCACGCGTTTCGAGATCGAGCCGCTCCCGGAGTGAAACGTTTCCCTGAGAGGCCGGACGACTCCGCCTCTGGAGGCAAAAATTTGCCTCGAATGCCGGATGACTCCGCCTCTGGAGGCAAAAATTTGCCTCGGATGCCGGAGTCTTCTGCCGGTCGTGCGAAAAATTTGCGCCACGTGCCGGAACCTTCCGCCGAGCAGGTGAAAAATTTGCGCTGCATGGCGGAGCTTTCCGCCGAATGGGTGAAAAATTTGCGCCACAAGCCGGACTCTTCCGCCTGTCGGGCAAAAAATTACCCTCAGATGCCGGAACCTGCCGTCTCTCGAGCTAAAAATTTACCTCAGATGCCGGAACCTTCCGTCTCTCGAGCTAGAAATTTGCCTCGGATCGCGGAAGGCTCCGCCCTGTCGGCAAAAAATTACCCTCCCATGCGAGAGCGTTCCGCCTCACCCCCCCAGATCCACTCGCCGCAACAACTGCGCGTTCGCCGCCACAATGATCGTGCTCGCTGACATCAGCACCGCCCCCACCGCCGGCGACAGCAAAATCCCCCACGCGTAGGCCGCGCCGGCTGCCAGGGGCAGCGCCACGATATTATAGCCCGCCGCCCACCACAGGTTCTGCACCATCTTGCGCCGCGTCGCCTTCGACAAGGCCACAATCCGTGGAATGTCCCGCGGGTCGGAGCGCACCAGCACGATATGCCCCGCCTCCACCGCCACGTCGGTGCCGGCGCCAATGGCGATGCCCACGTCGGCGGTGGCCAGGGCCGGGGCGTCGTTGACGCCGTCGCCCACCATCGCGACCGTCTTGCCCTGGCGTTGCAGCGCTTTGACCTTGTCGGCCTTATCCTCGGGCAGCACCTCGGCAAAGACCCGGTCGATGCCCAGCTCGCGGGCCACCGCGTCGGCCACCGGCCGGGAGTCCCCGGTGAGCATGGCCACCTCGATGCCGCGCGCGTGCAGCGCTTTGACGGCCTCAAGGCTCGCGTCGCGGATCGCGTCGGCGACGGCAAACACCGCGACCGCCCGCTCACCCTCGATCAGATAGATGGCCGTCTGCGCCTTCTCCCCGGCCTCTGCGGCAGCCCTGCGCAGGGCGTCGGGCATCTCCAGGCCCTCGACCATCGCCGGGCCGCCCATGCGGTAGGTCTGGCCATCGACGCTGGCGACCACGCCTTTGCCGGTGATGTTCCGAAAGTCTTTAGCCTCGGGGAACTCGAGCTCCCGCTCCCGCGCGCTCGCCACAATTCCCCGCGCGATGGGGTGCTCCGACTCCGCCTCCACGCTGGCGGCGATGCGCAACGCCTCGTCGTCGGAGATCGCGTCATCGCAGTGCATGGAGACCACCCGAAACTCCCCGAGGGTGAGTGTGCCGGTCTTATCAAAAATCACCGCGTCGAGGTTGCGGGCTTCCTCAAGGCCCCGGCGGTCGCGCACCAGCAGCCCGGAGGAGGCACCTACCGATGTGGAGATTGCCACCACCAGCGGCACCGCAAGCCCCAGCGCATGCGGGCAGGCGATGACGAGCACGGTGACCACACGCACGACCGTAAAATTGATGGAGGCCCCCACCAGCAGCCACACCGCCAGGGTGATTAGCGCCGCGCCGATCGCCACGGCCGTAAGCCAGCGCGCGGCGCGGTCAGCGAGCACCTGGGAGCGGGATTTGGAGTCCTGCGCCTCGGAGACAAGGCGCATGATGCCCGAGAGGGTGGTGTCGTCGCCCGTCTTCGAGACCTTCACGCGCAGCGAGCCTTCGCCATTGATCGTGCCGGCGGTCACCTCATCGCCCTCGTGTTTGCTCACCGGCTCGGATTCGCCGGTGATCATCGCCTCGTTCACGTTGCTATTCCCCTCGGCGATCACACCGTCGACCGGCACCCGCTCGCCGGGGCGAATCAGCACGAGGTCGCCTGGCGAGAGCGCGTCGACGTGCACCTCCTCGCGCTCCCCATCGACGATGCGCGTGGCCTTATCCGGCAGGAGTTTTGCGAGCTCTTTGAGCGCGCCTTTCGCGCTGGCGATCGAGCGCATCTCGATCCAGTGGCCGAGCAGCATGATCGTCACCAGGGTGGCGAGCTCCCACCAGAGTGGCGATGCATCAAACCCGAGCTCCACCGCCACGCTGAAGACGAAGGCGACCGTGATCGCCAGCGAGATCAGGGTCATCATGCCCGGGAGTTTGTCGTTCAGCTCTCGCCAGGCGCTTTTTAAGAAAACCATGCCGCCGTAGAAAAAGATGATCGTCCCCAGCACGGGCTCGATCCACGCAGACCCGGGAAAGCTCGGCGCCCCATAGCCCAGCAGGTGCTGGATATGCTGCGACCAGAACACCACCGGCAGCGTGAGCAAGAGGCTCAGCCAGAACCTGTCGCGGAACATCGAGACGCTGTGGCCGGCGTGTTTGTCGTGGCCTTCGTGATCGTGGTGGTCGTGGTCGTGGGGCATGGGGGGCTCGCGATGTCGGGAGGTGGTTGGGCGTCGGGTGGGGCGCGTTTTGTGGTTGGGTGGTTGGGTGGTTGGGTGGTTGTGGGGCGTCGGGGTTTGCGGTGTGGGTCGATTCGTGAGTGCGTTGGGTGGGGCGCGTTTTGTGGTTGGGTGGTTGCTAAGCCGAGCGCCCCAGGACGACGCTGGCTGCGTCGATAGGGATTCGCGGTAGCGTTGCTACAGCTTCATCCCTATCTCCTTGCCAATCGTCGCCCTGGATGCACTCGGGTTTTGGGGTCCGCGTGGGGTGTGCGGGTCGGGTGTTGGTGCTTAGGGTTGGCCCCGATTCGATTCCTTTCCTCACTGACTACGGAGGTCACCATGAGCAGCTTTGGAAACCCGGACTACGGCATCACCGCAACCCTTAAGGGCGTGAGCTACGGCGACGCGATCGAGCGCACCGAAAAAGCGCTTAAGGACGAGGGCTTTGGGGTGCTGACGCGCATCGATATCAAAGACACGTTGCGTAAGAAGCTGGACGTCGATCACAAAAACTACGTGATTCTGGGGGCTTGCAACCCGCCGCTGGCCCACCAGGCGCTGCAGGCCGAGGCAGGTATCGGGCTACTGCTGCCCTGCAATGTGGTGGTGACCGAGGATGATGAGGGCAACGCCATCGTCTCGGCACTCGACCCGGTGAAGATGTTTTCGCTCATCGATCGCGACGATGTGCAGCCGATTGCCGAGGACGTAAAAGCGCGGATGGAGCGGGTGATCGCGGCGCTCGGCAAGGGCTGATAGTTGTGTAGATCAGCTCGGTGCGCATCTCAGTGAACCGTGAAAAGCGTGAGCCTCGCCGGCTCACGCTTTTTTTTGGCGATGAGCCAGGGGCTCAGGCTCCGCGGGCATCCTGACCTTCGAGAAGCTCATCCGCCTCGTTCGACTCGGCATCGTTCGACCTGCTTCGGATGACGATGACGATGGCGGCGATGATCACGAGGCCCATCACGACGATGGCAAACCAGTCGGTCCAGGTTCCGGTCCACATATGCCAGTTCGAGTTATTCATCATTTCGGTACTCCTTAAACGTCTTGTGGTGTGAATCTCCAGCTGCCGTCCTGCGCTTGAGCGTCATGTCTCCTGCGCGTCGCCCATCATCGGCATCATCGGGCATTGACCCTCCTGTTCCATCATCTGCGCGTGGCTCTGCATCATCTGGTAGAGCGCGTCGACCTGAGAGGCGTCGGCGGGGGTGAAGGTCAGGCGCATGCCGTTTTCGATGGGTTCTGTCGCCAGGGTGACGTCGGCCATCATCTCCATCATCTGCCGACGCATCTCCTGGTGCTCTTCGCTCATCTGCTCGTGGCGCATCTGGCCACCCTGGCCATGATGGCCGTGGCCCCGGGGCATCTGACCGTCTTCGCCATGCATCTTCGCGTGATGCTCGGGCATCTTCTCGACGCGTGCGCGCAGCTCTTCGACATCGCCGGTGGTGGTGAAGTCCATGGCCACGGCGTTGTCGAGCCGGACGATCTCGCGGGTGGTGCCCTCGACCTGCATCGGGCACATCTGCCCCATCTTCTGGCCCATCGCGTCGTTTTGTCCGGCCGTGGCGTCCTGGCTCTCAGACTCCTGACCTTCGGTCTGGGCCTGCTCGGTCGGCGCGCTCGTCTCGTCGCTGCTGGGTGTGCCAGAGGTGCTGCACGCGCTCAGGCCCAGGAGAAGAAGAATGGAGCATACACCGGAAAGAAAACGCTTTTTCATGACATGCCTCGTAGGAAATGAAGTTTTCGTTATGTCATTTAACTGCTGAATAAGACTGCTTTTTTGATGCCTAACTACGACGCCATATGCCCGCTCAATAGAGCGCAAAGCGCACACCGCCCAGAATGAAAAAACGGCTGGCGCCTTCGCCGGAAGCCTCGGCAAAATCCGCCGTGGCGCCGATGAGCCCCTGGTAGCGAAGGCCGATGTAGGGGGCGACCTCCCTTAAAAACTCGTAGCGCAGGCGCAGATCCACGAGGGCCTGGCTCAGCCCAATACCAATACCGCGCTCGGGGATGTCCTGCGCCGCAAAGTTCAGCTCGGCGCGGGGCTGGAGCACCAGGCGTTGGGTGATGCGCAGGTCGTACTCCGCCTCCAGATCGGCAAGAAGGTTGAGGTTTTCGGTCAGGTAGAGCGAGGCGTCGACTTCAAACATGCCCGGCGCCAGGCCCTGCAGGGCCAGGGCGCCGGACCAGATGTCCTCGTAAGCATTCTCGGCCCACGTGTTGGTGTATTGGGCGCCGATCTGGACGGTCCAGAATGGCGAGATCAGCCGGCCGTAGAGCACATCGATCTCCGATTCGCCCTCCAGACCCACCGGGCCCTGCCAGCTCGTTTCGCCCTCACCTTTGAGCCAGAGGCGGTTGTAATCGCCGCCGACGTAGCCCGAGATTTCGGTGCCGATCTGGTCCGGGGCGTCTCCGAGGTCGTAGCGGTATTCGAGCTGGTCAAAGAGCAGAAAGGCGCGGATCGCATCGTCGTGCATCGCGTCGGGGAAGTCCTCCGGCGGCGGCTGCTCGGCGCTCTCCAGCACCTCGTCGAGGGTCATGCCTTCGGGGAGCGCGGGTTCTTCGCCCTGGTAGCTCTCGACATCATCGGGATCCTCTTCGGCCTCTTCGGCCGGAGATTCTGGCGACTCTTCGGGCTCGGGGGCGTCGTCGCGCTCCTCCTCCATCTCGTGGTGCTCGTGGCCTTCCTGGCTCCAGGCCGGCGAGTCGGTGAGGAGCAGCAGAGAGAGGGCAAGTCCCAGCGCCCGGGCGTAGTGTTTAACGGTCGGCATAGATGGGCTCCCCTTTGAGGTCGCGCACCACGGCGACGGTGCGGAACATGCCGGCTTTCATGTGGTAGAGAAGATGGCAATGAAAGGCCCACTGCCCGGGCGCATCGACGCTGATGTCGACGGTTAAAAGCTCCGCCGGCTGCACGTTGACGGTGTGTTTGCGCGGGTTCTTTCCGTAGTCATGGCCAGCGTAAAGATCCATCCACATGCCGTGCAGGTGCATGGGGTGATTCATCATCGTGTCGTTGATGAAGTTGATGCGCAGTCGCTCCCCGTATTTAAAGCGTAACATCTCGGATTCAGACCACTTTTTGCCGTTAAATCCCCAGATGTAGTTATGCATATTGCCGGTGAGATGCAGGTTGATCTCCCGGGTCGGGGGCCGGCGGTCGGGGGGCGTCTCCAGGATGCGGAGCTGGCTGTACGTGAGCACGCGGCGCCCGTCGTCGCCCAGGCCCACACCGGGATCGTCGAGCTGGCGGTAGGCGTTCTCGGCCATGGTAATGCTGCCCGCCCCGTGGTCGTCGGGACCATGCGGCACGCTCATCGGCAGGTCGGTGACGGGGAGCGCGTGGCGATGCGCCACTGACGAGACGTTGTGTTCGTCGTGTGGCGGATAGCGAATCTTGTCCTTCGAGTCGCTGGCTTCATCTCCGCCGTGGGCGCTGTGATCTCCCCCGTGGTCCATGCCTTCCATTCCCTCCATGCTCTCCATATCGCCATGCATCATGCCCATGTCCGCCATGGTGAGGAGGGGGCGAGTGCGGCGTTCGGGAATCGGGGCGGACATGCCCTGTTGCGGAGCGAGGGTGCCGCGCGCGTAGCCGCTTCGGTCCATAGTCTCAGCAAAGATGGTGTAGGCGCGGGCGTCGGGCAGAGTCACGATGACGTCGTAGGTCTCCGCCACCGCGATGCGCAGTTCGTCGACCTCCACCGGCTCCACGTTCTGCCCGTCGGCCTGCACCACGGTCATGGCCAGGCCGGGGATGCGCACGTCGAAATAAGTCATGGCCGAGGCGTTGGTCAGACGCAGGCGCACCCGCTCGCCAGGCCCGGCGATGAAGGTGGGGTTTTCGCGAGCCGTGCGCCCGTTCAGCAGATAGCTGTACGTCGCGCCGGTGACATCCGCGATATCCGTAGAATCCATGCGCATCCGGTTCCACTGAAGCCGGCTGCCAATGGCCTCACCCAGCCCTTGATCCGTCGCGTCGGCCTGCTGCCGAAGGTTCGCGAGCGTGGGCCGCTGGAAGTTATAATACCCCTCAAAGCTCTTGAGTTTTTTGTAGACGGTGGTCGGGTCTTCAAAGGTCCAGTCCGAGAGCACCAGGGTGTGCTCCACGTCGTAGTCGACGGGATCTTCGTCCCGCGGCTCGACGATGAGCTGCCCGTAATGCCCCATCTGTTCCTGAAGCCCGCTGTGGCTGTGGTACCAGTAGGTGCCGTTCTGGCGCAGACGAAAGCGGTAGGTAAACGTTTCGCCCGGCGCGATGCCCGCAAAGCTGATGCCCGGCACACCGTCCATATCAAAGGGCAGGAGGATGCCGTGCCAGTGAATCGAGGTCGCCTCCCGCATGCGGTTATGCACGCGGATCACGGCTTCTTCGCCCTCCGTCATACGGATCGTCGGGCCGGGCACCGACCCATTGATCGTAATCGCTCGCCCCGGAAGTCCGTCGATGCGCAGGGTTTTTCGCTCGATGTACAGGTCGATGCCGCCGGGCGCGGTGGCGTCGAGCTCACCGAAGTCGCCGGCGGGCTCAAGGTCCCCTTCGCTCGCCAGGAGTTTTGGCGAGAGCGTGAGGCCGGCCAGCGCGGTGGCGCCGGTGAGCAGAAAGCGGCGGCGAGTCAGGCCTGAGCCGGGGTTGTGTGGTGCGTCGTCGTCCTTCATGGGGTGGGTCTCCTCATGTGTTTTGTGGCGACCTACGTCTTCGGGTGAGCGTTGGGAGCGCGGGGAGAGGCGCAGCGCGACCCCCTGCGATGCGTCTCGCTGTATTTTCGCGCTCGGTCGTCCTCCAATCTGGGATACGTCGTGTGTGGCTGCGTTTGGTGCGCACCAACACTTGGAACGAGCGTGTGGAAGTCAAATGTTCAGAGTGGTTCGAAGCACGAAGATCACGCTTTACATCGCCGGGAGCGGGGCCGCCGAGGGGCGAGTGTTTGAGGGCGCAAACCCCCGCAACCTCAACCCGTTCATCAACACAAAGGTACTGCTCATCGCCATCGCCCCGGCCGCAAACATCGGCGACAAAAGCACGCCGAAGAAGGGGTAAAGTAGGCCGGCGGCGACCGGAATGAGCGCGGCGTTGTAGGCAAAGGCCCAGAACAAATTCTGTTTGATGTTGCGCAGCGTGGCCTGCGAGAGGGCGATGGCGTTGGGGATGCCGCTTAAGTTGCCGCTCATCAAGACCACGTCGGCGGCCTCGATGGCGATGTCGGTGCCGGTGCCAATGGCCAGCCCCACGTCGGCCTGGGCCAGCGCCGGGGCGTCGTTGATGCCGTCGCCCACAAAGGCGACCTTGAGGCCGGTGGCCTGCAGGCGGCGCACGGCGTCGGATTTGCCCTCGGGCAACACCTCGGCCAGCACCTCGTCGATGCCGAGTTGGTGGGCGATGGCCTCGGCGGTGCGCTGGGTGTCGCCGGTGATCATGGCCACGCGCAGGCCGAGTTTTTTCAGCGCGCGAATCGCCTCGGGCGCTGAAGTTTTGATCGGGTCCGATACGGCCAGAACCCCGGCGAGCGCGTCGTCGATCATGATGTAGAAGGGCGTCTTGCCGTCGGAGGCCAGGCGTTCGGCCTCTGCGGCGAAGATCGACGGGTCGAGCCCCAGGCGCCTGACGTATCGGTCCGCACCGATAGCCACCTGGCGTTCGCCAACCTTTGCGCGGACGCCAAAACCCGCAACCGCCTCAAAGTCGCTCGCCAGCAACACGGGAAGGCCCTGCGCGGCGGCCGCCTCCACCACCGCCCGGGCGATGGGGTGCTCCGAGCCCTGCTCGACGGCGGCGGCCAGCTGCAACACCTCGGTTTTGTCAAAGCCACCCTGCACGAAATAATCGGTGAGGGTGGGGCGACCCTCGGTGAGGGTGCCGGTCTTATCGAGGGCGACGATGTCGGCTTCCTGGAGGGTCTGCAGGGCGTCGCCCTTGCGGAAGAGCACGCCGAGCTCGGCGGCTTTGCCGGTGCCCACCATGATGGAGGTGGGCGTCGCCAGGCCCATCGCGCAGGGGCAGGCGATGATGAGCACCGAGACGGCCGCCACGAGCGCCGACGTTAACGCCGGCGCCGGACCAAGCCACAGCCAGGCGCCGAAGGTCAGCGCAGCGAGCACGAGCACAATGGGCACAAAGACCGCCACGACTTTATCGGCCAGTGCCTGAATCTGCGGTTTGGTGGCCTGGGCCTGCTCGACGGTGCGGATGATCTGCGCGAGCACCGTATCGCCGGCGACGCGCGTGACTCTGAACAAAAAGGTGCCGTGGGCGTTGATCGTGCCGCCGACGACCTCGCTTCCCAACATCTTTTCCACGGGTACGGGCTCGCCCGTGATCATGGACTCATCGACGTAAGACGCACCCTCCACGACCTCACCATCCACCGGTACGCGTTCCCCGGGGCGCACGCGAATCACATCGCCCACCCCAACCTCAGCCAGCGGCACCTCCAGCTCTTTGCCGTCGCGGACGACACGTGCGCTCTTGGGTTGCAGGCCCACCAACTTGCGAATCGCCGCGCTGGTGCGCCCCTTCGCCAGCGCCTCCATGTATTTGCCAGCGAGTATGAGCGTGATGATCACGGCGGAGGCCTCGTAATAGACATGCAAGGATTCTGCGGGCAGCAGGCCCGGCATAAAGGTCGCCACCACCGAATAGCCGTAGGCCGCGCTGGTTCCGAGCATCACAAGCGTGTTCATATCCGGGCTAAGGCGCCGCAGAGCCGCCCAGCCCGTGCGGTAGAAACGCCACCCGGGGCCGAACTGCACGGCCGTCGCCAGCGCGAAAAACAGATACCAGAGCGTCTGCCGCTCAATGATGCCCATCAGCCAGTGGTGCGCTCCGGGAATCATCATCGGGACCATCTCCAGGAGCAGCAGCGGCGCGGTCAGAAGGGCGGCGATCCCCAACCTTTTGCGCAGGGTTTGAAGCTCGCTCTCGCGCGCAGCCTCCTCGACCTCGCTGCGCGAGCTGTCGTCGGCCAGGGGCGTGGCTTCATAGCCCGCTTCGCGCACGGCGGCGGCAATGGCCTCAAGGTCGATGGTGCGCGGCACAAACGCCACCGTGGCCCGCTCCGTCGCCAGGTTCACCGACGCGCGGGTCACGCCCGGCAACCCGGCAATTGCTTTCTCGACGTGGCTCACGCAGGACGCGCAGGTCATGCCTTCAATTCTCAATGTTTCAGTCAGGGTGCTCATCGCAACCTCCTCGTTCTGCATGGGGATGACATGATGGTGCGCGCCTTCAGGCGCTTCACCCCTGCAGACGGGCCCCGCCGCGTGCGCTTACAGCCCAGAGACAAAAAACCCGCAGCCACCGAGGTGGCTGCGGGTTTTTAATGAGCAAACGGTGGTGTGCGACGCGAGCTTAGTGGCCGCAGGTGCAGTCCAGACACCCACGCGCTGCACACGCCCCGCAGGTCTCCTCGATGCGGCCCTTGAGCTGCTTACGCGCCCGGTGACGCCGCACATTGAGGTTGTTGGGCGTGATGCCCAGTTGGGCTGCCAGCTCTTCGGTCTCGGCCTCGCCAAGCTCCATCGTCTCGATCATCTCCTGATACTCATCTTTGAGCGTCGGGATCAGCTTTCGAAAACACTGGCAGACGTTGGCGCGTTCTTCGGGCGTCTCCCGAATCTCGGCCTCCCGGGCGTACTGCCCGACGTACTTCTCCTGCGTCTTTTTACGACGCTGCCGGTCGATGATCGCGTTGCGCAGGATCTGGTAGAACCAGGCGACCACCTTGTCTTCATCGTCGAGCTGATCGAAAGAACCCATCGCCTTCATAAGGCTGTCGTGCAGGATATCCTCGGCCATCTGTGCATCGGAGACCCGCGAGCGCACAAAGCCCAGAAGCTGCTCGCGATGCTCCAGAAGCGTCGATTCGAGCGCGGCGTTTGAAGTGGGTGTCGTCATACATGGGCCTCGTTCGGGAGAGGGCGGTGGGCTATCAAAAGGTTCAACGTTTCAGGGGGCGCAGGTCTTTCTAGCCCTCGACTTCGCCAACCACCTCGTAGTCCGCGTCCTCGATGGCCTTGGAGATTTCGCCCAGATTCGTGGTGCTCTCCTCGTAGGCGACCGTGACCTGCTCTTTGTCCAGGGTCACCGCGACCGACGCGATGCCGTCGAGCGCGCCGACGGCCTTCTCGACGTGCTTGGCGCAGTTTCCGCAGCTCATGCCTTTGACGTGCAGGGTTTTTTGAAGGGTACTCATGATGAACCTCCGATGCGTGAATTAGGTCAAAAGCGACGAATCGCCCGGTTTGAACGATGACCTCGATGGGCGTCTTCGCGCGAATTTCCGCAGAAGTCAGCGCGCGGCCACCGGGGCATCTACCTACATAGACGCGCGTCGTCTGGCGAGGTTACAGTCTCGCCAGACTTTTTTGTCCGCCGGCCATTGTTTCGCCACGAAAAGGCATGTTGTGATTCTTCGTCGCTCGCTCTTTGCTCTCATCACCACCTCGCACACCATCACCGCTTGCGACGCCTCGCCAGAGGCCGAGAACGCGCCCGTGGTGGAGGGCCAGGCCGCCCAAGAACAGGCCGCCGAAGACCAGATCGAGCCGGTCGGCGAGCCCGAGACTTCGGCTGAGAGCGCCGCCAGCCCCGCGAGCGCAGACTCGCGCGAACAAGAAAGCGAGAACCAGCCCGAGCCCCCGTGTTTTATCCCCGACGAAGCCACCTACGGCTCCCTCGACCTCCGGGACTCCAACCTCACCATCGCCCTGGCCGCTGACCTCAACGGCGACGGTCGCCTCGAGGTGCTCGTCCCTAAACGCTCCACCTGCCGCGACTTTGCCGTCTGCCCGACCGACGTGCTCCGAACCTGCGAGGGGGGCGGCTACGAGGTGATCGCCGAGCTAACCTACTTCCTGCCAGGCGGCATCACCGTGGGGCCGGGTTCCAATCGGGGCTGGAGTGACCTTCATGTCTCCACCGCCCAGCGCGACGCCGAGGGGCTGTGGGAGACGACGCCTGTCAGGTTTGTGTGGGATGGGGAGACGTATGTAGGGGGTGAGGTCGAAAAATGAGGTGAGGCCGGGGTTCACGGAGTGGGTCGATTCGTGAGGGCGTCCGGTGGCGTGCGGGTTGTGGTTAGGTGGTTATGGGGTTGTGTGGTTGTGGGGCGCCGGGGTTCACGGAGTGGGTCGATTCGTGAGGGCGATCGGTGGGGTGCGTGTTGGGTGGGGGCGCCGGTGGGGCGTGTGGGGCGTCTTTGTCCCTTAGCGCGGGCAGAGGTATAGAGCATGCTCCTGCCATCGCCCTGGGCTCGCCAGCGAGCGCGACGTGGCGGTGGTTGGAGCGCCCGTTCAACGCGCCACGCGAGGAGCCACCGATGTTGGAGACCTTTCCCTTCGAAGAGCTGTCGATCCGCTTCCGGCGCACCGGGTCCGGGGCGCCGATGGTGATGCTGCATAATGGCGGCACCTCGCATGTGATCTGGAACGAGGTCATCGAGAGGCTGGAGGGGTTTGAGGTGTTTGCCCTCGATCTGCTGGGGTTTGGGGCCTCGTCGAAGCCGGGCAAGGGCTATGAGCTGAGTCGTCATGTGGCGATTCTCAAGGCTTTTATCGAGGCGCACGATCTGGCGCCGGTCCGCCTGGTGGGAAACTGCATGGGGAGCGCCACGAGCCTGGCTTACGCGATGGCGCATCCCGAGAGCGTGCGGGCGATGGTGCTGATCAACACGCTGACGGCGGCGACCTTTGAGACGGGCATCTACTCGCTGCTCTACGGGCTTCCCGAGCGGGCGCCGGGGGTGGTGGAGGTGATGTCCAAGATTCCTCTGGGTTCGCGCTTTGGGGCGCTGGGCGTGCGCTCGCAGCTTGGACGGCGCGGGCTTGCCAGGAAGGTGCACCGCCAAAAGGAGCTGGCGTCGTGTTACGCCAGCGCCTCGCAGTCGCGGGCGCTCCTGGAGGTGTTGGCCGACATTCCCAACTACAACGTGCTCGACGTCTTTGAGCCGCCGGCTGATTTTCCACCCATCTGCACCGTCTGGGGGCTGGAGAATCGGGTGCTGCCGGCCCGGAGAGGGCGCGCTCTGGTAGAGGGGTTGCGCCCTCAGCGCGAGGAGTGGTTGGAGGGGTGCGGACACCTCCCGATGCTCGAAGATCCGGAGCGCGTCGCGGCGATCCTTAGATCATTTATGTCATCTGAACCCACCGATGCAGGTCATGACGATGCTCTTTGAAAACGATGTTTTTGATCTGGCGAGCCTCGTTGGCGAGGTGGCCCACGAAGAACCCGAGCGCGTGGCGATCATTGAGCCGAGCGGTCGCGACGGGCAGGGCCGGCGAACGTATGCGCGCTTCACCTACAAAACCCTCTCCGAGGATGCGGAGTCGGTGGCCGTGGGGCTGCGCGAGCTGGGAATCGCCGAAAAGACGCGCACCGTCTTTATGGCGCCGCCGAGCTACGAGGCCTGCGTGGTGTACGTGGCGCTGACGCGGGTCGGGGCCACCGTGATCATGATCGACCCGGCGGTGGGATTGAGGAACGTTGGCGAGCGCCTGCGTAGGCTACAACCTACGGCTTTTGTGGGGGTGGGGCTTGCCCATGTGGCGCGCCTGATCTTTGGCTGGGGCCCGCGCTTTCTGAAAAAGAGCATCGTGGTGGGGCCGGGCCCGGGCTTTCCGGGCGCGCGCACCGTGGCCTCGCTGCGGCGCGCGCGCCCGGAGCGTCCGCAGCTCGCCAGTGTGGGACCAGACGATCCGATGACCGTGCTCTACACCACCGGCAGCACCGGGCCGGCCAAGCCCGCGCTCTACACCCACCGAAATTTCTGTGGAGTGTTGCGCATCGCCCACCAGAGCTGGGGGTTTGCCGGGCGCGAGGGCCTGCCGGTGGATATGGCCGTCTTCCCGGCCTTTTTTATGATCGGGTTGAGCGCCAAAGGCACGGTCGTGGTGCCGCCGATTCACTTTGTGCGCGAGCCGCCCGCGAAGACCGATCCGGCGCCCCTGGTGGAGGTGATCAACGACTGCCAGGTGCGCTCGCTCTTCGCCTCCCCGATCATTCTGGCAAATATGGCGCGTCACGCCGAGGCCAACGCCCTGACGATGCCCTCGCTGGAGGTGGTCATCGGCGGTGGCGCGCCGATCACCGGGCCGGTTATGGGCGCGCTGACCCGCGCGATGCCCAACGGAGAGGTGTTTGCCAACTACGGCGCCACCGAGGCGCTGCCCTCCACCGCGCATAGCGCCCGGGAGACGCTGGCCGAGACCTGGGAGAAGACCGAGTGCGGCCACGGCATCTGCGTGGGGCGTCCCTTTGAAGGCGTGGAGCTTCGGGTGGTCGCGATCGCCGACGGCATCGCCGAGGAGGCCCAGGATGTGCCCCCTGGCGAGATTGGCGAGGTGCTGGTGAAAAGCCCCCATATCAGCGCGGGCTACATGGATGACCCCGAGAGCACGCAAAAGAACAAGATCGGCCCATGGCATCGCCTCGGCGATGCGGGTTACCTCGATGAGCAGAGGCGCCTCTGGGTGGTGGGTCGCATAGGCCATCGGGTGCGCGGGGAGCAGGGGCCGCTCTTTCCCCTGCTATGTGAGCCGATCTTCAACGCCGAGCCCCGCGTCAAACGATGCGGATTGGTGGGCGTGCCCGGCCTCACCCACGATCGGCCCGTGCTCTGCGTCGAAGCCCACCCCGGCGCCGATCACAGCGAGCTGCGCAAGACGCTGCTGCAGCTCGCCAGCGACCACGAGGTCTCTCGCGAGATTCGCGACGTCCTCTTCATCGACCGCCTCCCGGTGGACCCTCGTCATAACTCCAAGATCGACCGTCCCGAGCTCGCGAGGTGGGCGGCCAGGCGCCTTCGTTAAGCGCCTTCAAACGCCGCAGACCCACAGCCCATCAGCCCGGACAACGCCCGCATCTCCGGGGCGATGTTAAGAAAGTAAAAGTTCACTCAAACGGGGGGGAGGCGTCCTTGCTCCCCCACCGGACTCGCCACTAAGCTCGACGCTACGAGCGAGTTCCCCCCTCGGGCCGTCCGCGATTCAAGGGCAGCCCGGCTCGTCCTCTCGCCCTGAGATAATCGTTACTCAGGGCGTAAACTTCACGATGTCGGCGGAGAAGACTTTATGTGGAATCTGCGAATCGTTCTTTTGTGTGTGCTGCTCGTTGCGTGGGCCGGTTGCGGCGATGATGCCCAGACCCGTGGCCCTGGCGAGCCCCCGGACCTGCCCTGGCCCGACGTGCAATGCGACGAGGTCAACGAGGGGCTCAACACCATCGACGTCAACGGCACCGAGCGGCGCTTCTGGATCGCCTCGCCAGCGACAAGCCACGATGAGCCCCTCTCGGCGGTGTTCTGGTTCCACGGCTTCTCCGGCTCCCGGAGCCCGGAGGTCGACGCCCAGAATGACGCCGCGCTCCTCGACACTCTGGGAGTCCACCCCGACGCCGACCCCGATTTTCCCTTCGTGCGCGTGCTCCTCGAAGACCTGAACCTGCAGCCCTTCAACGGCCTCGACTGGGATATCCGCACCCACGACCCCAACCACGATCTTGAGCTTTTTGATATCGTCGTGGGCTGCCTGCGCACCCACCGCAACGTGGGCACCGACCGCATCTTCGCGGCGGGATTCAGTGCGGGCGCCACCATCGTCAACCTGCTGCACGCCACCCGAAGCGACCACGTGCGCGCCATCTACACGGCCTCCGGGCTGTGGATCAACGAACCCGAAAACCTCGCCGCCGCCCAGCGCGTCACCGTCCTCCCCGGCCTCGTCGACTGGGACTGGCCCGCCCTCGACCCCATCGACGCCCGCAAGGGCGCCGTTCTGCTGACCCACGGCGGAAGCAGCGACAACGTCCCCGGCACCCCGGTGACAGTGAACTTAAGCGACGCCGGGCGCACCGCCGCCCAGTGGCTCGTCGAACACGACCGGGTGGTCGTCGAGTGCGAACACGACCAGGGCCACACGCTTCATCCGGAGGTCAGCGCGGAGCTCGTACTCGACTTCTTCGCCTCGCATATCGGCACCGGACCCTCGCCATGGACGGCGGGGCGAGGGGGGCTGCCGGAGTCGTGTGTGGTGCGAGTGCCTTGAGGTTTGGGGTGTTGGGGGGGGCGCGATGATGGGGGGAGCGTGTGGGTTGGGGAGCGTGCGGGTTGTGGTTAGGTGGTTGGGTGGTTGGGTGGTTGTGGGACGCCGGGGTTCGCGACGTGGGTCGATTTGTGAGGGCGTTGGGAGGGGCGCGGGTTGTGGTTAGGTGGTTATGAGGTTGTGTGGTTGTGGGGCGCCCGGGTTCGCGGTGTGGGTCGATTCGTGAGGGCGTCGGAGATTCACGAGTACCAGTGCGAGCTACGAGTACCAGTACGAGCACGAGTACCAGTACGAGCACGAGTACCAGTACGAGCACGAGCTACCAGTACGAGCACGAGCTACCAGTACGAGTACCAGATCGAGCCCGAGCCCCGATACCACCTACAATTTCTCTCCGCCGCCCGGCCGAATCGACCGCGAAAGGCTCGCGACCCCCTCGACGCCTACCCCTTGCCTATCACGAAAGGGCGGCGACCCCCTCGACGCCTACCCCTTGCCTATCACGAAAGGGCGGCGACCCCCTCGACGCCCAGCTCGTGCCTATCGCGAAAGGCTCGCGACCCCCTCGACCCCTGGCCGAGCCTATCACGAAAGGGCGGCGACCCCCTCGACGCCCCGTTTGGGGTATGTCTGGAGCGTCAGTCGGGACCTTAAGCGCGAGTAACGCGGCGAGGGGGGAGCGGGAAGCAGGGCGCTACTGCCGCACGGAGTTCTCCCGCTGATACTCCGACTTCTGCACTACCATCTCAATCACATACGCCATCCCATCCAGCTCGAACGCAATCGCCATCGGCTCCCCCAGCGCGACCTGCGCATCGATCGCCTGCGCATACGCCACCTCCTCGCCGACTTTGCCTTCGATCGTCCCGGCGAGCGCGATGTTTTCGCCGACAAAGGTCGGTGTCATCTCCAAGAGAAACTGCACCGGGCGCTCGCCACCACCATTCTGACTCACCGTGACCGGCATGCCCGGCATGGAGATGCTTTGCGGACGCGACTTCACGTCCCCATCCACCTCGATGGTCATCTCGAAGTGCAGCCGGGTATAGCGGTTGGGGTCTTCGGGGGGCGCGTCCGTGGCTTCTTTGGCGGGGGCGGGTTGCTCGGCGGCGCTCGGGCCGTCCATATAGATCAAACGACCACGCGCATCGACATCGGGGCAGCTCTCGGAACTCGGCTGGTAAAAACCCTCGCTGAACGCATAACGCACACATCGCTGAACCGGCCCTTCCGCGCTCTCATCGCGAACCTGCGCAAAGAGGTCCGCGGGTTGTCCCGACCCGTCGGAAAGCGGTCCGGCCCACAGGCGGCCGTCGACATAATCGAGTTCATTTTCCACAAACATCCCCTCCTCGTTCTCGAACAAAAAGCTGAGAAACACGCCGGAGGCAATGCGGTCACTCCCCACCACGAAAACCTCGCCAGGCAGGCCAAGATCGACCGACCCCACATAGATGTAAGGCATCCAGGCGTCTGCACCCGGCACAAAGACCTCATGCTCGCCAGGCGCATTAAAAAGCGCTGGCACAACGCGCTCGCGCACCTCCGGCGCCTCCAACCCGGCGAGTTCCCCAGGGGCGGGAGCATCGGCCAGGACGAACGAGCCGACGATCGCATCGCAGGCCGTCTCGCCGGCATCGCTCTCGGAGGGCACCCAGGTGTCGCACACCAGGCGCGCCCGGGTCGGAACCTCCGATGGGAGCTCCAGCGTCTTCACATAACGTCGGAACTGGCACGCATCTCCCGACGTCTTCACCTCGTCGCGGTCCAGATGCGTGACCACATAGGTCACCTCCACCCGGGCCCCGCCGCACTCCTCACCCCCATAGGGCGTGCTCGCCCACAGCCCACTCTCATCGACGCGCACCTCGAAGCCTTTTCCCAGCGCGATGCGCGCTAAACGAAAGGGGGTGATGGCCGCCGTGTCCACGTGCGCCAACTCGCCCACACCCGGAGCGCCGGCGCGTGAATTCGACTCGGAGGTGGAGCAGGCGAGCAAGCCGGCTGCCAGGGTGAGGGCGCACAAAGCGGGGAGGAGCGTGGCGAGTTTGGTGGGCATGGTGGGGTCGTGGGTTGGGGGACGGGTAGGGAGTCGTGGGAATGAGGGGGGGGTGGGCGGCGAGGATGGCAGTTGCCTGGTGATCGGTCACCCGGGCGGGGGAGGTGTTCGGCTGAAGATTATGGCGAGGACCACAGGCGCTCCACCAAACTCCTGCCGGCTCTTCAGCCCGTTCTCACCCGCATCAACGACGGTCTCGCACCACTGCTTGGTTTCGCAAAGATTGAGGTCGTGATGGTGCGCAGCGTCATATTTTGAGGTCTCGCCCCGAAATAATTTGTTGCACCAGCGCGGTACGACGTTTTGACGTTCAACGTTTGATATCTTTCAAAAATCCTTCACCCATCTCACTCTATTAAACTATTGTTCTGCTCATCATCCGTTCCGATTTTGACGCACTTGGCGTGGCTAAGCGCCATTGTCATAGCGGCGGTTTAATAATCTGAATAATAGTGTAAAGTGGAAAGCGTTCACAGGGTAGCAACAATGTCAGATCGTAAGTTGGTTATGAGTGTTAAGTTATTTGTCGTCGGAAAATGTCCGTTTCTGTGCTTCGCGGAACGCCTTGTGTTTCTGTTTCTTGGGGGCTTCTTCTGTTGTGAAAGTGATTGAGCCCACGACGAAGAAAATGACAAGAAAGACCACGATGAGTGCGATAATGAAAGGCATTGCGTATCCCTTTTATGAGTTGCGGAGTTTTCGATCACGAGCTCGTTCTTCTTCCTCCAACCTTTCTCGACGTTTTTTTTCCTTTCGTTTTGAAAGCTCTTTTCCTCCAAATATACCGGCGGCAGCGCCCCCAATCGCAGCTCCCAGGGCGAGGATCCCTTTGACTAATTTGTCATTGTTGTTGCTCATTTTGCGATCTCCTTGTTCAAGTGCTGGTAGAATTCGTCGTGTATGTCGGTATGTGTTAAAGGGTGTGAGTTGAAAGATTCAAAGAACTGTTCGACCTCCTTGTTCAACTTCGCTCGATAAGTTTCAAGATCGATTGCTTGTGTGCCAAGATTGCTGCGAAGCGTCTCCATCTTGGAAATGGTTTTTAATTGGCTTAACTCTTCAGGAGACCATGTATTGGAGCCTATTGTTTTCTGTTCCGCAATTAGGATCGACGCGTGATCGCAGTAAGTTTCGCAAGATTCAAAGTGATATTCTCCATGCGTATGTTGATGTTTTTTGAGGCTTAACTGTCGAGACTTTTTATCCACTCTTCAAAGCTCCGTTCTGAATTTAAAAGGGTGTTAATTGACTTTTCGTAGTTCCTTAAAATTTGTTGATGCTCTTTTTCGGACAGCATCATCAGGTCAACTACCGATTTTCCAAACAGGCCTAACATAATAAGGTTGAGTTTGGCACCGTCCACTTTACGCCGAACTTGCGGGTCTTTAATAATGATCGGCATGAGGATCGCCATCTGGGCAATGATGCATGATCCATATGAGATTACTTTGATTTGGCGGTCAAATATTTGAAAGCGATCTGGCGAGTAGATGGACGCTTGTTGTGTGATGTAACCTTTGTTAAGAATTTTGATTAGGCCAATGGAAGTGAAGTCTGATGCGTGAAGTGTTCCGAATTCCCTTCCAAGGGTATCCATTAAAGCGTTGTTGGAAGAGTATCCACACGTGTTTAGTACGTTTTTAGTCCATTTGGTAAAACGGGAGCTTCCAGGTAAGGGGAGTCCCGCAGGGGTAATGAAGTCGCGAAGCCAATGAACGAGAAGGTGGGTGGTAGATGATAGTGCTTGAGCTGCCGGGTTGCCACTTGAGACTGGGTACGCATGGTTGACCATCTGGATTAAAGATTTTCCGCCAACATCTCGGCCCCGCCAGATGAAACCGGGTGGTAATTTCTGGTTGATATTTAAGACATCATGGCCGAACGGATATCGATGATCTTTTCCTGTAAAGTAGTCGGATGGATGGTTTCTGTCATAGTTCGCCCAAAGTTTTGGCTCGACTTTTCTGCCCAGCGCGCTTGTCCACACGGCAGTAAGTGCGCCGAGGACTCCGATGCCTGTCGCTGCCAAAATGTCATTCGAGGTTAAGTTCGCAAACTTTGTTTCTATATTATATTGGCGCAGTAGTGAGCTAAATGATAGGTGGCCGGTGTGTTCCACCGCTTCACGATACAGCTCATCATTCGTCCGGGCGGTTGATCTTTTGATAGATTGACCCTGACGTTTCTTGCGGTGCAACTCGCCGTGATATTGAAGGATAGATGCGCGTTTGTTCCAGAAGTCGTCGCTCATGTTCGTCACGTCAATAGAAAGTTGAATGGTTTGGCTGAAGTGTTGATGTAATGAGTTTAAGGCATGAGCCGGGGCGTGGTAGACAAAAACGCCATCAACGACAATCAACTCGCGGTGGTGTGTCAGTATTCTACGCTGCGCTGAAGGGGGCTATTTAACATAATTTCTTTGGCTCGTGGAGTGCGTTAAACGCAAATTTATCGGAGGCGTACGAGGTTGGATAACGTCCAACCCATATGGCATGAGCGAATTCGTCGCGATCTGTCCGGTGCCACCGGCGGCCAGGCGCGCGCCCCTCAGGGGGGGTGTAATTGTCGGCAATTGTAACGCCTTGTTGCGGCCCTGGCAAGACCAGGGTGACAAAAAAATACCAAATGATCGCCGCAGAAGGGCAGTTAGGGGGTCATCTCCTAGTATGCTTTTAGTGTTTGATATGTTAGTGATAGTGTTTGTTGGTGCTAAAAGCAAAGGGGTTAATTGTCGTAATACGAGGATAGAATTGGACGCGGGGGGCGTTCAGAGGAGAAAAATTAAAAAGAAAAATGGCTTGCTAGGGTTGTTATTTTTTTGATCGTCGACCCACACGCCCTCCTCACCGCCGGCGTTTGGCGAACCCCTCGACCCACACGCCCTCCTCACCGCCGGCGTTTGGCGAACCCCTCGACCCACACGCCCTCCTCACCGCCTCCGTTTTGCGAACCCCTCGACCCCTAAGCGAGAGGCACCCTGTGCCTTTTTCGACCCCCTAAACGCCCCGTTCGGGGTATGCGATCGCTCCCCACACGCCTTCCCACCCAAAACCCTCCTTTTTCCACCCCACACGATCATTCACCGCCTTTCCCCCACCCAACTCCCCGCCTAAACTCACCCCATAGCCCGAACGCCCCCAGGGCCCCGAAACTCGCACACCCCCCAACGCCCTCACAGATCGACCCACCTCGCCAACCCCAGCGCCCCACAACCACCCAACCCCACAACCACCTAACCACAACCCGCACACCACCGACCCCCACACCCACCTCCCAACCCCACCCCACCCCCCAAGCCACGACCCGTTACAAATCCCCCTTCCCAACGCCCCCCCACTTCCGCCACAATACCCCCCACACGAACCGGCCCCCCACGGGCCGCTCATACGCAACCAGGGGTTGAAGTCAGGAGTAGCCTCGATGCTCGAACTTCCCGAACACACACTCGACGCCATCCTCGCCATCCAGCTTCTCGTCGGCTGGGCCGGGGAGGGCGCCTGCGAACCCCCCAGGCTCGCCTGGTGGCAAACCGACCTCGTCGATGACATGGGCGGTGGTGACCTCCTCAAACGCCTCCTCCCCGTCACCCACCGCTGGGCGGGGCTCGAAGCCGCGCGCGAGGCTGGCCGCCGCCACTCCGAGGCGATGCGCACCCAGAGCGCCAACGCGGCGCGCCAGCGCACGCTCTTTCACCTGAGCTTCGAGGTCGATCGCCAGATCGAGCAGCGTCTTCGCGCGCTCAAGCTCAGCGGCGAAACGCCCGCCCAGGCGCTGCCACTGCTCGAGATCGCCGTGCCCGACGCGCCTTTCGACGCCGCAAAACTCGCTGAAGCGCTCAAGCTCCCCGAGCCTCCCAACTCACGCACCACCCCCGGCGGCCGCCGCCTCACCGGCGAGGTCCCGGACTCACCGCTTGACCAGATCCGTAACCTCGCCGCGGCCCTCACCACCTCCGGCGCCTTCGACGACACCTTCCCCCAGCCCCACTACGAGCTCTGATGTCTACGGCTCCCGACAATAGCGACGCGCCCGACGAAGACGCCAAGAAACTCGCCGAAACCCGCGAGATTCACACCCGCATCCTGCGCTTTCAGCTCGGCGTGGAAGAGTCGCGCGCCTACTGGCAGCGCGTCGACGCCGCCGATCCGCAACGCGCCTGGCAGCCGGCACTCGAAGAGCGCTGGTTTGGCGCGGTGAGCGAGAGCCGCGTCAAAGTGATCATGCGCGAGATGCAGGCCCGCTACGACGCCTACCCGCCGGCGTTGCACGCGCTCGCGAACTGGGAAGCCATGGCGCCCGCCACCCGCGCCGTCATCTGCCACTGGCACCTCCAGCTCGCGGACCCTCTTTACCGCGCGTTCACCGGCGACTTTCTCGAAGAGCGGCGCCAGGCCCTCGATCCCACCGTCTCGCGTGAGCAGGTGCTCCGCTGGGTCTCGCGGGGCAACGAAGAGCGCTGGGGGCGTACGACCCGCGTGGCTTTTGCGAGCAAACTTCTGACCGCCGCGTACAACGCCGGGCTCGTCGCCAGCACCCGCGACCCGCGGCCGCTGCAATACCCCCGCGTCTCCGACCGCGCGCTCTCGTACATGGTGCACCTCCTGCGCGAGCTGCACATCGAGGGCTCGCTGCTCGACAACCCCTACCTGCGCTCCGTGGGGCTCAGCGGCACCTTCCTCGAAGACCGCCTGCGCACCCTCCCCAACATCACGCTGCGGCGCATGGGACATCTCGTCGAGTTCAACACCCTCACCCCGGACTTAAGCGCGTGGATTCTGCGCTCCCATGAACTCTCGGAGGCCTCATGAGCCGCCCCGACATCAACCCCCGCGCCCGCGACCTGACCTGGACGTTGAAGGCGTTGGAGCAGGACCTGATCGATGAGAACGGGCCGCGCATCTCCACGATGCGCAACTACCGTTTTGCCATCGCCGTCTACGATCCGGCCGAAGAGTTCGACCTTCGCAAAGGGCTCTCCGCGCTCAGCGGTCGCCTCACCCGCGAGGGTTGGGTGGTGCACACCATCTCCCTGCACCGCGTGCTCCTGGAGCGCCTGCGCCGCGACCTCGGCGAAAAGAACATCGAGCGCATCATCGCCCGCGAGAAACGACTCGCTGCGCGCCCCGGCGGCGTCGAGCGCGCGGCAAGCTACCTGAACGAAAAGATCACGCTGCTGGTGGAGGGGCCCGACGGCATTGCCGCCGACGTGGCGGGCGAAATCGACACGCTGATCGAAGAAAACGCCGAGCGCGCCGACCGCATCGTGGTCTTCATCGCCCGCACCGGCGCGCTCTACCCCTTCATGCGCACCTCCGCGCTGCTCAAACACATCGATGGGCGCACGCATAACCTGCCCGTCGTGCTCTTCTATCCCGGCTCTCGCGATGGCGAGCGCGGGCTCTCGTTTATGAAAGTCCTGCCCGCTTTTGGTGACTATCGCCCCCAAATTTACACGCCCGACTCACTTAAGATTTGACCATGACGACTCTCGATTCCGACGCTCGCACCTCGCAGAACGCCATCGGCGACCTTTTCCGCAAAGACGTCACCCGCGACATCCCGCCGGTGATCTACTTTCATGAGCAGAGCTCCGAAAAGCTCCTCGAAGAGGTGCGCGAATACATCATCACCGGGGGCTATCCCGAAGATCATCCCCACCACACTCGCGTGCCCAGCGGCATTCATGAACAGTACGTGCGCCTGCTCGGCGGCATCGCCCGCGAGCTCGACAAAGCCCAGGGGCCCGAGCTGCCCACGGCCTGGATTTCGGGCTTTTACGGGTCGGGTAAGTCCAGCTTCGCCAAGCTCCTCGGACTCGCGCTCGACGGCAAAACCCTCCCCGACGGCCGCACGCTGGCCCAGGCCCTGCTGGCGGCCGACACCTCGCCATTGGCCCACGAATTCCGCGACGCCTGGGAGGTTTTAAGCGACAAAATCGACCCCATCGCCGTGGTCTTCGACATCGGCGGGGTGGCGCGCGACCACGAGCAGATTCACGCCGCGGCCATCCGCCAACTTCAAGAACGCCTGGGCTACTCGCACCTCGCCAGCGTCGCCGAATACGAACTTCGCCTCGAGCGCGACGGCCAATGGCCCGACTTCCTCGCCGCCTGCGAAGACGTGCACGGCCAACCCTGGGAGGAGCTTCGCGACGACGCGATGGCCGACGACCTCTTCTCCGAAGTCATGCACGCGCTGCTGCCCTCGCGCTACACCGAACCCATGACCTGGGCCGACCTCTTCGCTGGCCGCAACGCCCAGAACCTCGCCCCAAACGAAGCCGCCGACGCCATCGCCGATGTGATGCGTTTTCGGGCGCCGGGCAAGACCCTCTTCTTCGTGATCGATGAGGTCAGCCAGTACATCCATCAGGATGAGCAGCGCATGCTCCGCTTGCAGAGCTTTGCGTCGTCTTTGGGCCAGCGCCTGCGCGGCAGAGCCTGGTTGCTCGTCACCGGTCAGGAGAAGCTCGAAGAGGCCAGCGAGTCCACCGTGCTCGGCAAGCTCAAGGGCCGCTTCCCACCACACCTGCGCGTGCACCTCGATGCGACGAACATCCGCGACGTCGTGCACAAACGCCTGCTCTTTAAGACCGAGGCCGCCGAGGCCACCTTGCAGGACCTTTTTGCGCGCTACCGCGACAACCTGCGCCTCTACGCCTACGAATGCGCCGACATCACCACCGATGATTTTGTCGAGGTCTACCCCATGCTCCCGGGGCATATCGACCTGCTGATGGACATCACCTCGGCCATGCACCTGCGCTCAACCCGCGTGCAGGGCGACACCCACGCCATCCGCGGCCTGATTCAGTTGCTCGGCGAGTTGTTTCGGGAGAAGCAGTTGGCCACGCGTGAGGTGGGGCGGCTGGTGACCTTTGATGACATCTTCGATGTGCAATCGAGCGCCCTCGACAACGACACGCAGAACACCATGGCCGCGCTCCTCAAATGGTGCGCCGACACCGAAGACGAGCTCGCCATCCGCGCCGCCAAAGCCGTGGCGCTCCTCCAGCTTGTGGCCGAGAACCGACCCACCACCGTCGACCTCATCGCCAGCGTGCTCTACGACCGCCTCGACCGCGGCGACCAACGCCCCGCCATCACCGAGGCGCTCAATCGCCTGCGCGATAAGAATTTCATCTCCTACTCCGACACCCGCGGCTACAAACTCCAGTCCAGCGCCGGCAAAGACTGGGCGCAGGAGCGCGAGCGCATCGCCGTCTCCCACGACCAGGCCAGCGAGGTCGTCAGCCGCGAGCTCGCCGCCCTCATCGACGCCACCCCGCGCCCCCGCCATCACGGCAGCGACTTCTACTTCAGCGCGTTTTTCAACGACATGCGCAGCAACCACGATGCGGTGATCAAACGAAACCATCACCAGGCCTCGATCACCTTCGACTTCCAGTTCGTGGGCAAAGACACGCAGAGCTCCACGGCCTGGATTCAGCGCAGCGAAGAGAGCACCACCAAAAACCGCGTCATCTGGGTGGTCGGCCACACCCAGGAGGTCATCGACGCGGCCCGCGCCTGGTTCCGCTCCGAGAAGATGATCCGCACCTACGACGCGCGCCGCGCCAACCTCGGCGCCGCCACCCTCGGCTTGCTGCGCGACGAAGAGACGCGCCGCGACAGCCTCCACCGCGAGCTCGTCAATCAAATCAACAGCGCCTGGGTCGCCGGCAAGATGTACTTCCGCGGCCGCGAGATCGAACCCCGCAATTTCGGCGCCGCCTTCAACACCGCCCTCCACCGCGCTGGCGAGGTGCTGCTGCCGGAGGTCTTTCCCAACTACGTGTCCCTGACCGTCACCGAGAAGGAACTCGACCAACTTCTCAGCGAAAGCCTCGGCGGCGCCTCCGCCAAATTCATGGAGGGCGAGCTGGGCATTCTGAGCAAAGACGCCGGCGTGATGGTCGCGACCTGCACGGGCCAGATCCCCACGCAAATCCTCGGCGCCATCACCTCCGCCCACGGCCTCAACGGCACCACCCTCTTCAACCAATTCACCAGCGAACCCTACGGCTACCACGCCTCCATCATCCAGGCCTGCCTCGCCGGACTCGTGCGCGCCAAGAAAATCGTCATTCAACTCGAGTCCGGAAAACGCGTCACCAGCTACCGCGACCCGGGCACCCAGGACCTCTTCCGCAAAGAACGCGACCTCAAACGCGCCAACATCTTCCCCGCCACCGAAGGCGACATCTCCGGACGCGACCGCATCCAAATGTGCCGCTTCTTCGAAGACCACCTCTCCGCCACCGTCGACCGCGAAGACGAAGCACTCGCCGACGCCGTCTACGCCCACTTCCCCGAAAAACGCACGCGCCTCAAAGACCTCAAATCCCAACTCCAACGCCTCCCCGGCGCGCCACCACTCCCCGACACGCTACTCGCCCTCGAAAGCGCCCTGGACCTCTGCCTGAGTTCACGCCGCGTCGAAGAAACGGTGCTCACGCTCAAGCAGCAGCTCGATGCGTTGCGCGATGGTGTTCATCAACTGGGCGTATACGCATCGGAGCTCACCGAGGAGAAGATCGGGGCGTTGCGGCGTCTAGAGGCGCTAATGATGTACGAGGCCGCGCAGCTCAAGCAGACGGGCGAGCTTTCGGAGGAGGTCGGGGCGGCCATTGGGCGCGTTCAGGACCAGCTTAAGAGCGCGCGTCCCTGGCAGGACCTGATCAGCGTCGAAGCCGACGCGACACGGATTCGGGAAGCGTACCGGGAGGCCCGCCAGGCGTTGATCGACCGCGCGACGGTGGCGACTCGCGAAGCCGTGGAGCGTATCAAGCTCAGGGATGGGTTCGACCAACTCGATGGTGACGGTTCGAACCGCGTGCTGCGGATCATTCGCGAAGCCACAACCGCCACCGACGCGAAGGCGGTCGCCCCTGGGCTCGGTGAGCTCACTCGGGAGATCGACGTGAACATCCCGCGCGCATTGGATGAGGCGCATGATCGGCTGGATAAATTGATCGTGAGTGAGAAGGAAGTTCCGGTTGTGAAGGTGCGGCATGGGTTGTCGAATCGGACGATTCAGACGGAGGAGGAGCTGGAGGGGGTGTTGGAGGAGCTTCGGGAGCAGATCAAAGAGCAGTTGGGGCGGGGAGTGGTTGTGAGGCTGTATTAGGCTCGGAGGTTCGCGCTGGGAGCGGCGGTCGCGGAGCGTTGGGGTTCGCGTTTTGTGGTTAGGTGGTTGTGTGGTTGTGTGGTTGTGGGACGCTCGGGTTCACGGAAGGCTTTAGATTTGTGAGTGCGTTCGGTGGTTCGCGTTTTGTGGTTAGGTGGTTGTGTGGTTAAGTGGTTGTGAGACCCTCGGGTGCACGGGATGCTTTAGATTTGTGAGTGCGTCCGGTGGTTCGCGTTTTGTGGTTGTGTGGTTGTGTGGTTAAGTGGTTGTGGGACGTTCGGGTTCACGGGATGCTTTGGATTTGTGAGTGCGTTCGGTGGTTCGCGTTTTGTGGTTGTGTGGTTTTTGGATGATGTTTAATTCGTGAGTGCGATGGGTGGTTCGCGTTTTGATGGCGGAGGGCTTGAGGATGCAATGGTTTCGCGAAGATCGGCAGAGGCCCCACCACCACTTAAATGCCTGGCGTTATGGACGTGACTTCGCGCTCGCGGTCTACAAAGTGACCCGCCATTTTCCGAAGGAAGAACGGTATGGACTCACATCGCAGCTACGACGTGCGGCCGTCTCCATCCCCAGCAATATTGCCGAGGGCGCGGCCCGCAGGACCAGCAATGACTTCCTACGCTTCCTCTACAACGCGCGGGGTTCTTTGGAAGAAGTCGATACCCAACTCGAAATCGCCAGCGAACTCGATATGCTCTCCCCACGCGACATCGAACTGCTCCGAAAGACCTTCGATCCCCTGAGCCGCACCCTCACAGGCCTCATCCGCTCTATCCAACAAAAAACCGACGGACGCCCCTAACCCCCAAAAGCGACCCCCCCAACGCACTCACAAATTAAAGAAAATCCAGCAACCCAAACGCCCCACAACCACACAACCACATAACCACCTAACCACAACCCGCACACCCCCCAACGCACTCACAAATTAAAGCAGCCCCAGCAACCCCAACGCCCCACAACCACACAACCACATAACCACTTAACCACAAAACGCACCCCACCATCTCCCCAAACGCTCCCCAACCCCGCACCCCTCCAAACCCATGAACCCCACCGCCAAATCCACCCTCTCCAAAACCATCCGCACTCTGCGCACCCGTCTCACCACGGACTTCGCGAATGCGCTGGAAGGCCGCTACCGCCTCACCCGTCGCCCCCAGGATGCGGCGCTGAGCGAAGGACGGCTCGCCGAGCGTGTATTTATCGAGGCGTACCTGGCCGAGAAGATCCGCGGCGAGGAGTCGAAGCCGGCAAAACAGCGCCGTACTCGCCAGGACTTCATCGCCGAGAGCGTCCGCCAGGCCGCCTACACCCTCATCAACCGCCTGGTCCTCTTACGCTTGATGGAGGAGGCCGAACTCGTACGCCCGGCGGTTCTCAAAGGTGGGTGGCAATCCCCCGCCTACCGCGAGTGGCGCGAGTTCGCCCCGGCGCTACTCGCCGATGAGACCGACGGCTACGCCACCCTCCTCAACCTCGTGTTCGACGAGCTCGCCCACGACTTGCCGGGGCTTTATGGGAGTGTGGGGCTTACGGAGTTCATCCCCCTGCCGCCGCAGACCTTGCGCGCGGCGGTAGAGGCGTTGAATGCGCCGGCGTTGGAGCCCTGCTGGTCGGACGATACGACCCTGGGGTGGGTGTATCAGTACTTTAATGATCCGGACCGGGAGGCGCTGGATGCGAAGCTGAACGCGCGGGGGAAGGTGGAGCCTCATGAGGTGGCGTCGAAGACGCAGCTCTTCACGGAGCGCTACATGGTGGAGTGGCTCCTGCAGAACAGCCTGGGGCCCATCTGGTTTGAGGTCTGCGAGCGCAACGGGTGGGAGCCGGAGGTGAAGGCGCAGGGTGTGCTCGATGCGTTGGAGCCGCGGCGCGTGGAGTGGCGGGGGCGGCGAGAGCGTGGGGAGGTGGAGCTCGATGCGCTGATGCCGATTGAGGCGGGGATGGAGGATCGGTGGAAGTATTATGTGCCTCCCGCCGAAGATCGCGAGGGCGTGGCGAGTGGGGCGCCATCGAAGAGCATCAAGGCGCCGGACGCATTGCTAAGCCTGCGGGAGCTGAAACTTCTGGACCCGGCGTGTGGGTCGGGGCACTTCCTCGTCATCGCCTTTGACCTGCTCTTTGCGCTCTACCAGGAGGAGGCCCGTCACCGTGGCGAGTCGTGGAGCGATGCGCAGATCACCGCGTGGATTCTTGAGGATAACCTGCACGGCATCGACATCGACCCCCGGGCCGTCCAAATCGCCGCTGCCGCGCTCTACCTCAAAGGCCGACTCGCCGCGCCCACCTACCGCCCGGAGCGGCTGAACCTGGTGGCGCCGGACCTCACACTCGGCAACCTCCCCGACGACGACCCCGCCCTGGTGGAGCTGCGCCGCGCCGTGGAAGCCGAGACGGGCATCCCCGGCGCGTTGGTCGACACGATCGTGCATTCGCTCAAAGAGGCCCATCACTTAGGCACCCTCCTGAAGGTGGATGAGGAGATCGACGCCGCGCTGCGCAAATTGGAATCCCAACCCCAGGGCGACCTCTGGCAGGGCGGGGGACCGAGCCTGGAAGAGACCAGCGACGCTCGCCAGACCCTCGTCGACCTCCTCGAGAATTTTCTGGCGATGCACTCCCGTTCGGAAGATCTCGGATTGCGACTTCGCGGCGAGCAGTTGGCAAATGGGATTCGGTTTGTGCGGATGAATAGGGAAGGGCGGTACGATGTGGTGGTGGCGAATCCGCCTTATTTGGGGACGTCAAACGTGCGGAATAGGGCGTATATTGAGAGAACCTATCCGCGGGGGAAAGCGGATCTTTATGCGTGTTTTTTGGAGCGGGGGCTTCAGCTTGCGAAAAGGTGCGGCTTCTCGGCGATGGTTACTATGCGGGGGTGGATGTTCATCAAAACCTATGAAGATTTACGCAAAACGCTACTCACGGAGACAGACCTTTATAATATTGGGGATCTTGGCGTCGGCGGATTTGCTGAAATCGGTGGTCATGTCGTTCAAGCGACGATGACGGTCATTCGAGCAAATCTACCAACCAATGCGCGAAGTGTTGCGGTCAAGCTCACAGACGAAGATATATCATCGTCTAATCGCAGTTCTATCAAGAGCGCCGCACTACTCGCCCAGGTAGGACGTTACGAGTTTTTTGCCAAGGCGCTCGAAGGTATTGAGGGGCAGCCGTTGGTATATTGGTGGACAGACAATTTTCTTAATGAATATATAAAAACGCCAAAGTTTGCCGAACACGCTCCCGGGCGGCAGGGATCATCCACTGCGGACAACTCACGTTTTTTACGACGACCTTGGGAGCAAAATTCACGAATCACCGCGCAAGCAACACCTGTTAGTTCGCAAAGAAGAAGGGGCTTAATTAAAGAAGACTGGGTTCCTTATATAAAAGGTGCCGCAGGAAAGGCGTGGTTTGAACCACTTGATCATTTGTTGAATTGGAAACGTGCAGGTCTTGAGTTTAAGACGTATGCTTTGTCGGCTCTACGTAATGAAGACTTCTTTTTTAACGGAGGCGTGGCTTTTCCGCGAGTGGGCAGTTCTTTTCGTGCGCGAAAACACCGGTTCTATAGTGTTTTTGATAGTGAGGGAGCCAGCATTTTTCCCGAAAACTTAGAAATGGTCACTTGTCTATTAAACAGCGCACTGGCGCATCAGGTTATGACGTCGCTCAATCCGACAGTTCATTTCCAGATCGGTGATGTAAATCGCCTCCCTCTCTTCCCCATCGAATCTGCCGACGACATCTTCGCCCGCCTCGACGAAGCCTTCACCGAACATGAAGCCGCCCGCGAAACCTCCGTCGAATTTAAAAAGCCCGGCCCCTCCTGCTGGGAGTACGCGCAGGACTGGGCCCAACGCTCGGTGGACCGACCTGCCGGCGAGCCCCTGCCGGCGTGGGAACCCGTCTATGACGAAGCGCCGGCCGAAAACTGGATCTCCTGGGCCATCGGCGTCGCCCTGGGCCGCTTTGATGCCGCTGGCGAACAGGGCTGGCTGGATGAAGCGCCCGACGAGGCGTTGGAGTCGGGCATTCTTTACGTCAGCAACACCGACATCCCCGACAGCCTCAGCGAACCGGCCTGCACGCTGCTCCACGAGATGTGGCAGACCCACGGCGATAAAGTGGGCCGCAGCAAAGACGACCTGAGCAGTTGGTTGCGCGAGAAGTTTTTCAAAGATGTGCATCGGCAGATGTACGATAACGCGCCGATCTACTTCCCCCTCTCGTCGAGCTCTAAGAATTTTGTGGCCCACATCAGCATCCACCGCTGGGGCGCCAACACCCTACGCGCGCTGCTCGCCCAGCACCTGTTGCCCGAGCAACGCGCGCTGGAAACCCTACGCGACAACCTCCGCACCACCCTCGACACCGCCGACGGCCGCGACCGCTCCCAGGCCGACCGCCGCCTGGACGACACCCTCAAACTGCTCGACGAGCTCGGCGAATTCATCGACCTGGTCCGCCAATGCGCCGAGTTCGGCCCCCCACCCACCGACTCCAAATGCCCTGAACGTGAGGTCGACGCCCCCTACGACCCCGTGCTCGACGACGGCACCATGATCAACGCCTCCGCCCTCTGGCCCCTGCTCGACCCCCAGTGGAACTACCCCAAAAAGTGGTGGAAGCTCCTCGCCACCGAAAAGGGCTACCGCGGCAAACACTTCGACTGGTCCAAACTCGCCGCCCGCTACTTCCCCACCCGCGTCGACGCGAAGTGCCAGGAAGACCCCTCCCTGGCCGTCGCCCACGGCGTGTTCTGGAAGTACCACCCAGCCCGGGCGTACGAGTGGGAGCTCCGGTTGCAGGATGAGATTGGGCCGGAGTTTGAGATTGAGGAGGATGGGGCTGGGGAGGTGAGGGAGAGGTTTATGAGGGAGTGTCGGGAGGAGGTTGAGAGGATTCGGGAGGAGGAGTATGTTCGGAGGGAGCGGAATGTTGTAAATAGGGAGGAAGAAATGTCCGTCGACAAGTTGAGCTTACTATAAATAAAGAGGTGAGTTGTGAGCACTGAATACCCAATTGTTATCGGCTATCTTGACCCGATAGAACAGCAAATTCAGATATGTCGAAATTGGGCTCGAACGTCCTATGAAAACCTATTGCTTTTCCAACCTCATATCTTAACAGAAGGGCTTTGGGAGGACAAAGGTGTCTTCCATATAGTTTGCCCGAACTTATCGCAAGATATGACTGCAGATGGAGAGCAGTCGATTCAAGAATGGTTTAAGGATGAATGTCGAATCATAGGAACTCCTATTAGCTTAGTGCAAACAAAGCCGAAGAAGACGAATGAAATTGCCGCGCGCTCCGCAGCTGAAAGAGCTAATTTAGAGGGTGAGCTTCGGTCCGTACGCAGCTTCGAATCTGATTTTGCGCTAATGCTGCCGAGGGATTTTCCTGTATATAAACTTTCAATACAAAAAACAAACGCCGTCTTAAAAATTAAATTTTCTTTAGATGATGAGCAATTAAAAAGGTTAAAAAAATTATGGGATCAAATTGGCAGTGGTTTAAAACTAGAAGTTCATATTGATAGCGGATTAGAACGTAGCGAAAGTTCTTTTCGTCAAACTAGTAAACAGGGGGATCTCACGTTGATTCCGAGCAGTTATATGGATAAATCAATAGGGCGAGATTTCCGGTTCTTATGGGAAGAGGATGAAGATTTTTGGCGTGATAATTTAAGCAATGTGTTGGGAGGCATACGTATTGAACAAGTTATTCCTGACGGCCTGAATTTAAGTGATTCAAGATGTCTTGTAGATGCCTCAGTGTATACACCAAGCAACTTACGAACCTATTTAGCACTATTTGAAGAAGTGGCAATTGTATGGCCACTTAAAGAATATGAAAATAAGGTATTCGATGCATTTAATGTAAATGAATCAGAAATGCTGGACTTAGTATCACAAGGACGCATTCGGCTTGTCATCCCACATTCGCCTGATCGTTATGCATCAAAATTCCTTTCAGCGGTTGCAGAGCGCGCACCGAATAGGCTTCTTTTGTCACGCCGTTTGGCATCCATGTCGGTAATTGATGCCAGAAAAAGAAATCCGCTACTATTTCCACCTCTTTCGACAGGCGCGCGGGCAATAATACTCCAAGAAATCTTGAATCTTAATTTCTCTCCGGAGATTGAAAAGGTACGAAACTCGCTTGTTAAGTATCTTGGTCAAAGTTGGTCTAATTACGAAAAGTCACTTCAAAGTATGGGGGCAATGGCGGTTTCGCTTTCGGGGGTAGGCGGATTTGTCGATGCGTTTATGAGAGCATTAACGACAGATCGTTTGATGATAGAAACGGTAAGCGCCGGTTATTCGGTTACCTGGGGGGCAGCACTAAATGCAACCCTTTTTCCCGGTCATTTGTCTGCAGGGTTTTCACTAGGTCCTTTTTGTGAAGTGTGCGCAAGTGTTTATTCTGGGATACCAATTTATGAGGTTGATAGTAAAGTTGATTTGAAAGTGGCCGAATATGAAAGAGTTTTGGAGGGGATACTTTCATTTGATAACGATGCGCCGTTGAGTGAAGTTGTGGAGGTGTTTTCAGGACGAGATCTTATTCGAGTTCGGGAGTTGGTTATGAGGTTGGCTCTACAGGGGGGGAATGAAAATCTATTGAAGACGGAAATCGACGAATTTAATCAACGTGTTAGGACGTTCGAGAAGAGACGCTCAGCACTCCATACTGTCGATGTACTTGGTGGTGGCGCAGCATTACTAGCGTTGTTTCAACCACAGGCGGCATGGGTGCCGCTGGCGGTATGGTTATTAGGTATGGTTATTGAGAGAGCGGATGGGTTCGGTGGAAGGGACAGCGAAGTTTTAGATTTTGTGAAAGGTTGTGTAACACACTCAGAGTCGGAATTAGTTTTAGTTAGTCGATTAAGAAAGTAAAGTTGGTATAAATTCGGCGCTTATTATAGAAATGTTTTTTTGCATAAAGGGCTTTTGAATTTGTTAGAATGTGTTTGTGGGCTCGACCGCAAACCCTTATGATTTATGATAGTTGGGATTTGGTTTAGTTATCGGGTGGCGGGTTTTCGAGTTGGATTTAAATATGGCATTGGCATCGATTTGCATGCGGACATGTTGATATGCTCTGGGGCTAGACTGTAATCCAAAGGTTTGCTATCAACTTAGTGGTGGTCAATGTGTCAGGGTGTTAAGTGTGTTTTGCATGGGCTAATATAGAGGGCGTCGAAAATGGACATCGAATCTTATCCAAAAGCATTTATGAGTCATTCTCATCAAAATGCTGAGCTGGTTCATAAAGTAGCAGGTTTACTTCGCGAAAGGGGTGTTAATGCATGGCTTGATAAGTGGGAGCTAAGCCCTGGGGATTCTTTAGTTGATAAGATTTTTACTGATGGTATTTCTAAATCTGATTTGATTGTTATATTTTTATCTAAAGCGAGTGTTCAATCCAATTGGGTCAAGGAAGAGCTCGATCATGCTGCGGTTAGAAGAATTCAAGAAAAAGTGAGAGTCATTCCAGTGGTAATCGATAGAGATATTGAGATTCCCCCATCATTAATAACTCTGTTTCGGCTGAGTTTATTTTCAGATGACGACATCGACGAGGTTGTGGGGCGAATTGTAGACGTAGCCTGGGGTAGAAGCGTCGATAAACCTTCGCTTGGGCCTGGGCCGCAAATGGCACCGGTTTCTGTGTCCGGAATGACCGATTTTGGGGTTCAGATGGGAATGCTTTTGATTGATAAAACGGAACGCCTGAATTCTGATTATCAGTACGTTTCAGTAAAGGTTTTTGAAGATGTGTTAGGTTTTAGCCCTGATGAAATCAATGAAGGTTATTATGACTTAGATAGTAACGATTTGGTCGATACAACGAAAGCCTTTGGGATTTATCCATATAGGTTTGGGCATATTCGCCCAAAGGTATTACTGTGGCACTATTTGAAAAGTACAAAAGCGTTCGATTACGACCTTGAAAAAGATTTGCGGGTAGTCGCAGCGCTTGTCGAAAATGAAAAGTTTATAAATGGTGAGACTATTCGAGCCAAAACCGACTTGCCACCACTTCGAATTAATCACGCAGTCGAATATCTTTCATTGAATAGTTTGGTGGAAGTTGATCGTTGGATGGGCACATCGCCTTTTGTGTTCGGAAGGGTGCGTGCGACGATCGCTACGAGAAGATTCCTTAATGAAAACGTATTTTGAGTTCATATTGATAAGGTGGTTTTATGTCGGCGTTTAATCCAAAAGTTGAATATCGAATTGTTTCACGGGACGTTTCGATTCGTGATTTCTACGACTATGCGGAAGAGTGGGTGGTTCGCCCGCCCTATCAACGCAAAGCAGTATGGTCACGAAAGAAGCAACAGAGTCTTCTCGATAGCTTGTTTCGTCGGTATTACATTCCCCGTATCGTTGTTCGAGAGGTCCGACTTAGCTCGGATCGAGTGATCAATGAGGTGATTGACGGTCAACAACGGATTACCACCGTTCAAAACTTTCTTTCAAATGAACTGCCCTTACCGAAAGGCCTTTCAGAAGTTGACTCCCGACTTGGTGGTGCGACATACGAAGAATTGCCATCGGACATTCGCCGGTTCGTCGATCGTCTGACTTTCAGTTCGGATTTGGTTTCAGATATTAATGATCCAGGAGACCCGAACCACCAGAACATAGCGACGGAGATTTTCTGGAGGCTCCAGCAAGGTGAAAGTTTAAATTATATGGAAGTTGCACATTCGCGCTTGTCGAGTATTGCCCGAAATTTTGTTGTGAAATACGCGGACGACCAGCGGTTTGATTTTGAACAATATAGACCATTGGATGAAAATCCGGATAAGCATCCCTTTTTCCGGATTATTGATCGAAGCAACGAGCGAATGCAGCACCTTTCGCTACTAACGCGCTTCTTAATTTTAGTAGACGGTGATGGAGATAAGGACCTTAAGCATAGCGATGTGCTCGAGTATATAGAATCTTACAATCGGGAGAACGGTATTGGTGATTGGGAGTCGATGGAGAAAGAGAAGGTCGCAGGAGATGTTTTGAAAACTCTTCGAACCTTTTACGATATCTTCAAGGATGACCCAATGGTTGCTGATGGCGACGGTCTTAAAGAACTTAAGACTGAATATTTGATCGTGTCTTTCTTTCTTTTATTACGTCACTTAACCGCTTATTACGTGTTTAACCAGGCTGAAAAAGAGACCTTTCGGGACTTTGTCTTTGAGTTCCATGATCGTTGGAAGAATAGTCGGCGTGAACAGGACACGGATATATTGGTTTTTTCAGAACACCGGCAACAGTCAATCTCCGAGATTAAGGTTCGTGATCGTGTTATGCGCCAACTCTTTTTTGAGTTTGTGGCATCACGAGGCCACGAGTTGAAAACAAAAGATGAACGACGGATTTTCAACGAAGCGGAGCGCATTCAGATTTATCGCCGTCAGAATGGCCAATGTCAGCAATGCTTGAATGAAGGTAAACCTTCTCGCGAGGCTGAGGTTTCATGGTCGGAATACGAGGCCGACCACATCATTCCTCATTCAAAGGGCGGGCAGACAGCTACTTGGAACGGACAAGTGTTGTGTCGGGTACATAACCGTCGGAAGAGTAATCGTGTGGCGACGACCGAAGCTGGAGAGGCCTAAGGTTTGGGTCGGTGTAAATCGGGTCAATGCCGGCATTATTTGTACCTGGTAAAAAGTCGTTTATTTGGCGAGTTGGGAGGTCGGTATGAAACTAAACGAAGATTTTACTTGGAAGGCGTGAGGATGGTCGAGATAGGGCAAGATAATTGGGGGCAAACATCGGCCACTCTGTCCCACGAACTCACCCACGAGCTCCGCCGCTCCGGCCTCCTCGTCTGGCTCGACCCACACGCCCATTTCACCTCCTTCGTCGACGAACTCGCCGGCGCCTGGGCTGAAGGAGAGTTCCCCTTTCCGGTCATGGCGTACCGCGGCAGCTTCCTGGAGCTGATGCTCGCGTTGGACGGCCACCTGGAGGGGGCGGAGAACCGGGCGTTGCTGATCCACATGCCGGGGTTCAACACCGACACCATCAAGACGACGCCGGTGTTTGAGCATTATGAGGCGGGGAAGTGCTACCAGAAGAACCTCACGACGCTTGTGCGCGAGGCGGCCGCCGGCAAGGTGACGCCCGAAGCGATTGAAGCGTTTGTGGCGCAGGGGGAGTTCACGCTGGAGAAGGCCGACGCCTGGCTGAAGAGCGAAACCAGCGGGGGCGGGGCGGACCTCGGGCAATTCGCACTATCCGAGCTTTGGAAGCGGCTTCGGAGTGGTGACGCGGCGTTGCCGGAGCCTGCGGAGGTCGAGGAGCATCTGCGCGCGCGGCAGGGCATTGAAGTGGGGTGGATGAATGAGACGGGCTTAAGCGTGATGTACCGCGGCGATGGGGAGGGGAGTGCGGCGGAGCGCTATGCGTTGCTGGCGGATTGGATGACGAGCTGGGCGCTGGCGGTGGAGTACGTGCGGGATCTGAAGCGTCCGCTGATCATGGGGATGTTGCGGCCCGCGACCGAGTTGCAGGGTTCGTTGGTGGAGGAGTGTCGGGAGTTTGCGTCCTTCCTGCGTAAGAACGAGCAGAGCTATTACGCGCGCATCGCCAATGAATTTGAGGGGTTGATTGGCGAGGAGGCGCATCACGCCAAACCCGAAGATCTGGGGCGCATCGACACCTTTCGTTTTGAGGAGCGCATCATCCTGGAGGGGGCCCTGGCGGCGCTGGGCGAAACCCGTTGGGAGGATGCGCTGACCTGGGCGCGGCAGCGGCTCGAGGGCGGCTCGTTTTGGATTGAGCAGGAACCCGCCCGGCGCGCGTCCTGGGAGTTGGTGCAGGCGGCCGGGGAGCTCGGGGTGTTGCTCAAGCGCCACGACGACCCGCTGGCGGGCGCGATGAGCGTGGACGAGGCCAGCGCGCGTTATGCCGATAAGGTCTGGGAGGTGGATCGGGCGCATCGGCGGATGGAACAGGAGCGCAGCGCGAAGTTGCATCCCTCCATCCCGGAGTTTGCGCGGGTGCGCGGGGCGCTCGACGGGGTGCGCGAGCTTTACCAGGCCTGGGTGGGGCAGGGCGCGCGGCGCTTTAACGGCATCTGCGAGACCTATGGCTTTTTGCCCACCGAGTCGCGGCAGCAGCGTTGGTTTTTTGAGCAGGACGTGGCGCCGCTCACGCGCCAGCCCGATAGCGAGGTGGTGGCGCTCTTTCTGGTCGATGCGCTGCGCTACGAGATGGCCGTCGACCTGATGGAACACCTCACCCCCCTCACCAGCACCAAAGTGCGTCTGGACCACCGACTCGCCGAGCTTCCCACCATCACCGCGGTGGGCATGAACGCGCTGGCGCCGGTGCAGCAGAGCGGCGGCCGCCTTTCGCCGGTGATCTCCAAACAGGGGAGATTTCAGGGCTTTAAGACCGCCCACACGCCCGTGCGCACCCCGGAGACGCGGCGCAAGATGATGCAGCACGTGGTGGGGGGGCGCACCTGCCCCCTCTTTACGCTCGATGAGGTGCTCACCCACACCAACCTCACGCGCGCGGTGGCGGGCGCGGCGCTCGTGGTCGTGCATAGCCAGGGCATTGATGAGGCCGGCGAGCAGGGGTTTGGGCAGATGACCTTCGAGCAGACGCTGGGGCAGATTCGCGGGGCGATGCAGCTTTTGCGACAGGCCAAGGTCAAGCGTTTTGTGGTCACCGCCGACCACGGCTTCCTGCTTCTCGACGGCACCACGCGCCGCATCCCCCACGGCAAAACCACCGACCCCAACGGAGCCCGCTGGCGTCTCTACGACCATAAAGAGACGAGCGACGACATCGTGTCGGTGCCCCTGAAGTCCTTGCAGTACAACGACGTGGAGGGCTTTTTGCTGATGCCCCGCGACGCCTCGATTTTTGATCGCGGCGGCAGCACCCCCGACTTTGTGCACGGCGGAAACTCGCTGCAGGAGCGAATGGTGCCGGTGCTGCGCGTGACGCATGCGCGCGACCCGGGCGGGAGCACGGCGACTTACCATATTGAAGCCACAAAGGATGAAAGCCGCGCGGATAACGTCCCCGGCATCAGCGTGCACGTGCGCCCCGAGCAGGGCACGCTCGACTTTGGCGGACCGGCCGAGGTGGCGCTGGCGCTGGAGGTGAGCGGTGCGGCCGACGCCGTGCTGGAGCTGCATAGCGTCGAAGAGCCCGGGCGCCTGGAGTCCGGCGCGGTCGTGGTGCCTGTGGGGCAGGAGGTGCGGGTGTATTTCAACCTGCGCCTTGCCAGCGGCGTCAAGCGCCGGCCCGACCAGCGCGCGCGCATCACCCTGCACGCGCCGGGGCTGGGCGGGCAGTTCAAAGCGCAGGAGGCCAAAGGCTGGTTTGTGGTGCCCGGCGTGGGCGTCGACATGCAGCCCACCGAGCCCGGGCTCGCCAGCGAATCGACGCCCATCGACGATGAGGCGACGATCACCGGCCTGGAAGCGCTGCCCGAAGGCCCCCGCAAAATCTTCGCCCACCTCGCCAGGTTCGACGCCATCTCCGAGGCCGACGCCACGCGCCTCATCGGCTCGCCACGCGCGCTGCGAAAGTTCGTGCGCGAGCTGGATGCGTATTGCAAGGTGGCCGGTTTCAAGGTGATGGTGGAGCAGACTCCCGCCGGCAAACGATTCGAGCGCAGGTAAAACGATGAGCTTAAGCAACGCCGATATTCAGCATATTTTTCAACAGCTTCGGGGCGGCACGGTGCCCCTTCGCGGCCTCGACGCCTTTGCGGTAGGCATCGACCGCCAACGCAACGAGATCCAGCGCTTGCTCGACCTGGCGGAGCGCGGCGAGGGCCTGGTGAAGTTTCTGCGCGGCGGGTATGGGTGCGGCAAGACCTTTATGAGCCGGCTCGCCATCCAGGAGGCCCAGCGCCGCGGCTTCGCTACGAGTTTTGTGGTCGTGAGCGACAACGAGTTTCATTTCTACAAGTTCAGCGAGATCTACCAAAAAATCCTCGCGGAGCTCTCCACGCCCACCTGCCCCCGGGCCGCTCTGGGCGACATCCTCGACCGCTGGATCGGCCACCTCGAAGAGAAACTCATCAGCCTGGGCGCCGACGAAGACGCCGAGGACTTCGACGAGCGCGTCAAAGCCTACATCACCGAAGAAATCGCAAGGCTGACCCAGGGTCAGGCCCCCGACGACTTTGTGCGCGTGGTGCAAGCCTTCTTCGAGGCCAAGCAGGATGGCGAATTTGCCGAGGCCGGCTCGCTCCTCTCCTGGCTCTCCGGCAGCACCAACGTCGCCCACAGCGCCAAATCTCGGGCGAAGGTCAAGGGCGAGGTCGGCGATAAGGCGGCGCTGGACTACCTGCGCGGCGTGCTCGCCCTGACCAAAGAGGCCGGCTACAAGGGCCTGGTCATCGTCGTCGACGAGGCCGAGACGATTTTGCGCATGCGCAAAGACGTGCGCGGCAAATCCCTCAACGGCATCCGCCAGATCGTTGACGCGGCGCAGTCCTACCCGGGCCTGATCTGGATCTTCACCGGTACGCCTGAGTTCTTCGACACCCGCCGCGGCGTCGCGGGTCTCGAAGCGCTCTACGACCGTATCCAGTTCCGCGAAGACGCCGGCTTCGCCAGCGCCCGCCAGCCCCAGCTCGAACTCAAACCCTTCGACCACGCTCGCCTCCGCGAAGTCGCCCTGCGCCTGCGCGAGCTCTACCAACGCGGCAGCGGCGTGCAGGTCGACCAACGCATCACCGACACCTTCATCGACCACCTCGTCGACAAGGTCACCGAAGGCTTTGCGGGCGACGTGGGCGTGGTTCCGCGCCAGTTTCTGCGCGCCTTTGTGGACCACCTGGATCGGGTCGATGAGTTTGAGGATTACAATCCGGCGGAGGTGGCGGGGTTGGAGATGGAGGGATTGAGTGAGGAGGAGATTGAGGCGCGGGAGGGGAAAGGGCGTATTGAAGATGGGGGGGACGAGTTGATTGCAGCGGAGGATGTGTGGTGAGGGGAGGGCGTGTGGTTGTGTGGTTATGTGGTTGTGTGGTTGCGGGGCGTTGGGGGTTGCGGGGTGGGTCGATTTGTGTGGGCGGCTTTTAGGGGGGCGGGTTGTGTTTTAGTGCGTTGATTCGGTGAGGTAGATGTGGGTCGGAGTATTTTTAGTGAGTTTAACCCGCGTTTGCAGGACGCCATCGTCCACCGAGTTGGCTGGACCTCCCTGCGCGAAGTGCAAGAGCAGGCCGGCCGCGTCATCCTGGACGGAAAAAATGCGGTGGTGTTGGCGCCGACGGCCGGGGGGAAGACCGAGGCGTCGATGTTTCCGGCGCTTTCAATGATGTTGGATGCGCCGCCGGAGGGGGTGGGGGTGTTGTATGTGGCGCCGATCAAGGCGTTGCTGAACAACCAGTCGGAGCGGCTGGGGCAGTATACGGAGATGGTGGGGTTGCGGCGTTTTGTGTGGCACGGCGACCAGTCGCCGGCGGCGAAGCAGGCCTTTGTAAAAACGCCGGACGAGCTGCTGATGACGACACCGGAGTCGTTGGAGGTGATGTTTATCTCCAAAAAGGTGCCGACGCCGCGCCTCTTTAAAGACTTGCGGATGGTGGTGGTGGATGAGGTGCATGCCTTTGCGGGCACCGACCGGGGGGCGCATCTGATGAGTGTGATCGAGCGCCTGGCGGCGCTCTCGCGCCATGATGTGCAGCGGGTGGGGTTGAGTGCGACGGTGGGGAATCCGGAGGCGATCTTAGAGTGGCTTTCGGGCTCATCGCAGCTGGGGCAGGAGGTGGTGGACCCGCCCAAGGCGCCGGCGCGGCGCGAGCTTTTGGTGACGTGTCGGGAGTCGATGGGGGAGTTGGCGGAGGATGCCTCCGAGTTGGCGGCGGGGCAGAAGAGCCTCTTCTTTTGCCAGAGTCGTGCGACGGCCGAGGCGATGGCGACGCGGATGCGGCAGGTCGGAACGACGGTCTTTGTGCACCATAGCTCGGTGTCGCGCGAAGAGCGCGAGGACGCTGAAGCCCGCTTCAGCCGCGGTCGGGACGTGTGCATCGTGTGCACCTCCACCCTGGAGTTGGGCATTGATGTGGGGGATCTCGACAAAGTGTTTCAGTCGAATGCCACCGACACCGTCAGCTCCTTTATGCAGCGGATGGGGCGCACCGGAAGGCGCGCGGGGCAAAACGCCAACATGACCTTCTTTTGCGAGTCGCCCGAGGCGGTGACGCAGGCCGCCGGGCTGATTGAGCTGGCGAAGACCGGCTGGGTGGAGTCGGTGCCCTCGCAGACGCGGTGCTGGCCGGTGCTCGTGCATCAGCTCTTAGCCCTCACCATCGCCGAGGGCATGTTTGAGCCCGACGACGCCTGGGCGGCCATCTCCCGCGTCCCGGACTTCTCGGGCGTGACCCGCGCGCGTTTTGACGAGCTGATCGCGCATATGGAAACCACGGGATTTTTGTACCGCGTGGGCCCGGCCTTCACCTTTGGCGACCGGGCCGAAAAGGTGTTCGGGCGTCGCAACTTCATGGAGCTTTATGCGGTGTTTAGCAGCCCGCAGCTCTTTGCCGTGGTGACGCCCTCGGGCAAAGAGCTGGGCTCCTTGGAGCAGCAGTTCGTCGACCAGCTCCTGGAGGACCAGAGCTCATTTTTGCTGGGCGGTCGCCCCTGGTCAGTCACCCAGGTCGACTTCAATCGCCGCCGCATCGAGGTGATGCCCGCCCCCCACGGCAAACGCCCGAGCTGGGGGGGCTTTATGCCGCAGTTCTTAAGCCGCGAGCTCACCGAGGCGATGCGCGAGATCCTTCGCTCCGACGCGCGGATCAGCTACTTGCACACCAGCGCGCAGCTTGCGTTGGATGTGGAGCGGGAGTACTTCGCGCCCCTCTTTGAGCTCGGCGACCAGCCCGTGGAACGCGGCGCCGGAGAGCTGATCTGGTGGACCTTCGCCGGCGGTCGCATCAATACGACGCTCAAATATGTGCTGCAGGCTCTCTACGGCTGGAAGATCGCCGTGGACAACCGCCGCTTGCGCATTGAGGGCGACGGTTTACTGGACGGCACGTTTGAGGTCGCTCAAGAGCGCCTGAGCCACGCCGCGTTCTGGGAGGAGGAGCTGCCCTGGGAGGCGATTTTGGCGGCGTTGCCGGATTACCGGCTGAGCAAGTTTCAGCCGGCGCTGCCGGAGGGGGCGCAGCGGGAGATGGTGTCGGAGTTTTTGCTGGATGTGGGGGCGGCGAGGGGGTGGTGTGGGGGAGGGCGGTGAGGCGGGGAGGTTCGCGATGTCGGGCGGTTCAGTTCGGGCGTCCGGTGGTTCGCGTTTTGTGGTTAGGTGGTTGTGGGGTTAGGTGGTTGTGGGGCGCCGGGGTTCGCGATGTGGGTCGATTCGTGTGGGCGGCTGGTAGTTCGCAGGGGGCTGATTACTCTTCGACGCTGGTCATTCGATCGAGATGTCCGGGGTGATGGCGACCTTCGTCTCGACCGCTTCGGAGAGGTCGATCGCGATCTCCTGGCCCTCGATGGTGACGTTCGTTTCGTCAGTCTCTAACGAGATGATAAGCGAGTAATGCGCATCGCGGTGGTACTTCTCTTGGGACTCGTAGGTCTTCCACCACCCTGTCGCCGGATAGACGACCACGCTGCCGCGGCCGGCTAGTTGTGCAGCGGTGCCCTGCCAAACATCTGAATGAATTGAGCCCCGGTGACGCGTTGTCGTGCCGATCATCCACGCGCTCGCGTCGGACGTTGAAGGGCTCTTTTCGCCCTTTTCTCGCATCGCCTTACTGATACGTTTTCGAAAATTCTCATCGCTTTCGAACGTGGTTTTTACGTCAAAGCGAAGCAAGTGGGAGGCGTATTGATAGCGGCTGGCAAACTCCAAGCCGCGATGTGCGGGGTTCGGTTCTACGAAATACGAAAGAGTGACGCGAAGACGGACGGGCGTCTCTCCAAGGGCTAGCAAGTAGTCATCGGGCCAGGGGAGCGCATGAACATTCATCTCATACGTTGTAATGGAGGACTTCTTCTTTCTGAGGAAGGGTTGCAGCGCGTCTTCAATCACAAGCGTTGCGGCATCTCGCCCGCTGAACAGCGCCCGGTCCAGGTTCGGGACGCCGTAACCGTAGCAGCGCAGCAGATGTGAGAATTTCTTTGTTCTCTTAGTCTTAGGCAGATGTGCGACATCCTGCTGCATCTGTTTGGTCCAACGTGCTGAATGGACGAGAAGGGCCCGCACGGTTTCGGCGCGGGCGTTCGGGTATTCGGAAAGGACGACGGCCGCCATTCCCGCCACGATGTTTGCCGCCCCGCTGGTCATGCCGGAGGCTTCCAGAAGTCGCCTTCGATCTCTTTGAGGAGACGAGGTCGTAAGAAGCATCAGGCTATCAACGAAGTCGGCGGTGCCGGTGTCGGGATTGATCGCCAGATTGCCGCTCTCGACGACAATATCGGGCTTATAAGGCCAATCGTTGTCCCACCCGTAGGAGGTGGTCGAAAAGGGGCTAAGACCTCCAATGGGAGCAATGGCGCGCCAATCGGGGTATTCGTCCTGCGGTTGAATGGTCACTTTGTTGGTGTAGCCACCTACGGTCAGCACGTTCCAGGCCTGAGCCGGGCTCTGAACGGAGTCGGTCAAGTGGGCCGTCGGATATTCATAACCGGGAACCTTGTAGTCCGCGTTGCCCGCGGAAACGCAGATCAAACGCGTCGGTCGATCCTCTTCCATGGCGCCGGACGCGAGCTGATCAAGTGCTCCAGACCATGAACTCGGTTGCCCGTCGCGACATGGCTCAACCGTGGTCGCGAGGGCAAACACGCGTCGTCGTTCCGGATTGTTAATCTCGGCCAGGGTCGCGGCGGTCGCGGTGATCTCCCCATACATTCCAGGCTCGTTTTGTCCCTGGGACGGCAGTATTTTCACTGACTCCAGCCGCGTAAGAAGCTGGAACTCCTCGGAGCTCAACAGACACTCTTCGAGCACAGAACCGAAAAGCGCGAAGCCAGCCATTTCGGTCCCATGACCATGATGATCGTCGGTTCCCCAGGCTTGATCGTAAGCGTCGACATCATATTCGGGATGCAGGGCCAGCTTCAAGAGTGGGTGCGCGCTGTAGACGCCTGTATCCAGTACGCACACCGCCGGAGCGTCCTCCTCTGGAGCGGAAAGTCGGCTGGCAAGCTCGTCGATAAATTCTCGCTGGTCGGCGGCCCCAAGCTCGGCAAACTCCTGCACCACCGGGCGCGCGCGGCGAAGCTCGGCGACCGTGTCGAGCAGCTTTACGTTGCTCATCATGTCCGAAGGAGATGCGACGGCGAGGAAGACGACTCGGCCGGGGAATCTCAAGGGTCGACTTTTGAGCTGCAGTCCGACCGCTGTGGCTTCTCTCAAAAATAGATTTTCGTCAGGATTTGCCCGAACCCATAGCTCCCACCATATGGGCTCGTCGCCTTCCGGAGGGGAGTCTTCAAGAGGGTCGTTCCACAACGACTCAAGTCTGGCTCGGCGAATCCGAAGAATGCTCTTGACGAGGGGCTCGTTGCGCGGATGTCCATTTTTGGTGGCTTTATCGGGATTTAGAAAATCCTCGATTTTCTTTTCAAACTTGCTCAACTTCCCATCGGGAACAAAGACACTCGCGACACCCTCGGAGACTTCGTCGTTCGTGACTTTGAAACTCAGGAGCTCAATGCCTGCGACTTTGTCTTCAAGGCTGTCGAGCTTTGTTGCCGGCGTCATTTCAAGAAGGAACTCGAGCACATCGCCGGAACGCGGGCCTAAATGAAGGGCCTGACGGGCTTCTTGAATCTCCTGGACGTCATCTTGAAGCGCTTCGAGTTGCTGAAGCAGCACTCGCCCGTGTTCTCTTCCTCGGGTCCACGTATGACGACCACGTTTTCCACCGCCACCTGGGTAAGTATAGGCAAAGGCCTCAGAGGTGTTTTTCAATACGAAATGCTTGCGCCGGTTCTTACTGTCGTCGGCCATGATGTACTGCTCCCCCGCTCAAATTTAGGTGCGGTTGCTTCTCGGCGAATACGTCGGCTTTCGCTGTCTTTCCTGAAGCGCCATGCGGATATCGGAGGTCGAAAGCTGAGCGCGATCGTCCATCACCATATCCTTGGCGGCGTCCTCGCAGGCGCGCGCGATCTCGGCAAAATTCATGCCCTCCGCGAGATTTCCGAGTTCGTCCCAGTCAATCTCGTCGAGGTCAAAGGGGGCGAGGAAGTTCTTCATCATCTCGGCGGCGAGTTGGGCGTCGGGGTTCTCGTAGCAGATGGTGTCGTCGAAGCGTCGAAAGAGCGCCTGGTCGAGCATCTCTACGTGATTGGTCGCCGCGACGATCAAGCTGGTCGACGCATCATCTTCGAGGAATTGCAGGAAGCTGTTTAACACGCGGCGGATTTCTCCCACGTCGTTCTGAGCCGCGCGTTGCGCGCCGATGGCGTCAAACTCATCGAAGAGGTAGACTCCGCGCTGTTTCTGCATCGCATCAAAGACAAGCCGAAGCTTCGCCGCCGTCTCGCCCATATATCGCGTGATGAGCCCATCGAAGCGCACGGTGAAAAGCGGCAGGTTCAACTCTCCGGCCAGCGCACGGGCTGTCATCGTTTTGCCCGTTCCGGGAGGGCCTGCGAGCAGGATCTTGCGACGAGGGGAGAGGCCGTGGTGGCGAAGCCTCTCGCCATTGCTGTGCTCTTTGAGCAGACGCTTCAAGCTGCGCTCAACCTCGGGCGTTAACACCATGTCGGTGAAGCGCGCTTTGGGAAACGAGGCTGTAAGTACGCCTTCGAGCTCCCCACGGGGTTGCGTAATAGGCACGGGGCCGCGCGTCGGTTGCACGACAGCGTTTTGCGCTTTCGCTTCATCGACAAGCTGGCGAAGCTCTCGCGCGACATTTTTATGCCCTTTCCGTGCCTGCTCGGCCGCCAGTTGCAGCGCAACGCGATAAAATCGCGTGTCGTCGTGCTCGGCGTAGCACTTAATAAGTGCCTTGATTTGCTCTGCTGTCGCCATACAAGCACCGAAGGGCGGGGAAGAAGGTCTCTAAAAATAACAACAAGTCGTTGGTACGCAATCTTTCGACGTCCCCGTCTATACAGGGACAGGCGGTGGCTTGGATAGTCCGTACATGGTCTGGGGGGCGCCCGGGTTCGCAATGTGGGTCGATTCGTGCGGTCGTCGGGCGGGGTGCGGGTTGTGGTTGGGTGGTCAGGTGGTTGTGGGGCGCCCCGCTTTGCGATGCTGGTCGATTCGTGAGCACGTCCGGTGGTTCGCGGGGTGCGCTCGTTTCACCGATCCCGTTCAACATGTGGCTGAGGTGGTGCCCGGGGGGCCGGCGATATCTGTAACCTCCTCCAGAATTCGCGCCAGCAACTCCCCCGACACGCTCTCCGGAGTGACGAGCTCCACCTTCCTGCCGAGGAGCGCTTTGAGCCGTTCCGAGAGCTCGAAAAGATTCGCGTAGGTCTTCTCGTCGGGGCGAAAGTAGACGAGGAGATCGACGTCGCTGTGCGCGTGGGCGTCATCGCGGGCAAAGGAGCCAAAAAGCCCGAGACGGTCGACGCCGCGCGCGTGGATCGCGCTCCAGTTTGTGGCGAGTCGGTCGAGTACGTCGTGTCGGGTCTGGGCGGGTTTCATGGCGACTCCTTCGGCGCGGGCGGGGCATTGCTGCCTGTAGGAAATATAGATGGGAGGGGGGGAAAGCAAAGGAGGGGCGTGGGAGGTGCGGGTTCGCCACGTTGGTCGATTCGTTCGCGTGTTGGGAGGGGCGCGGTTTGTGGTTGGGTGGTTGTGGGGTTAGGTGGTTGTGGGGCGCCCCGCTTCGCGATGCTGGTCGATTCGTGAGGGCGTTCGGTGGTTCGCGTTTTGTGGTTATGGGCGCCCCGCTTCGCGACGCTGGTCGACGCTGGCGAGGTCTGGCGGGACGAAGGTGCGCTATTGCGCGCGTCTAGGGCATGCACAGTCCCGTGAGGAGCGTCGACCGGGAGGCTGACGAGACCGGGCCCGCGCCCGTTTCCACCTCGCCGGTCACCTGCATGGCGGCCACGAGCTGTTCATCTGCGGTGATGGCCAGCGCGCTGGCGAAAATCTCGCTGCCTTGCTGGCTGTAGAAGAGCTCCCACAGCGGTTCGCCGTTGGGATCGTAGGCCGCCAGAAATCCGTCGGACTCGCCAACGAGCTCACGCGCGCCGTGCCCCAGGTCAATCTCGGCGCTGTCCTGGCGGTAGTAGAGCTGATAGCTGCCCAAAAGGTAGGTGTTGCCGAGAGTGTCGACGGCGACGTCCCCGCCGTGGCGGGCGGCCCGGAGTCCGCGAAGCCAGTGGGGCGTACCATCGGCGTGATAGCTGACGGCGAAGGGTTCGATGGTGCCCCCGGAGTTGGCGTACATGTAAAGAGGGGAGAAGCTGAAAACGCCTCCCACATCGACCCGGCCGCTTGTGTTGTAGAGCACCACGAGACCACCGTCGGGACGTACGGCGACGTCGGTTGGAGATACGGTGCCCGGAGAGGTGAGGATGGTCTGAGCGCGGTGCTCTCCATCGCGAGAATACACCACCAAAAAGGCGTCGGAGTTGGTCCCCGAACTGACCTCGCCAGCACCCAGGTCGAGCTCGGCACGGAAGGTCCCGCTCAGCGCGATCGTGTTGTCATCGAGCAGCGCGGCCTGCGATACGCTAAATGTGTAGGAAGGGCCGGGCACGCGGTGATCGATGTACGCGCCATCGTTAGCAAAGAGCGCGTAGAAGCCGGTGGCACCCTCGTGCTGAGGCTCGATCGGACCGGCTCCCAGATCAACATCTGCGGCGAAGGTGCCGGCGAGTAGCACTTCGCCATGGTGGGCGTCCAGGGCCTGGAGATTCGGTGTGGTGAACCGGCGCTCCCACAGGTACTCGCCATCGCCGCTGAAGCTGAGCAAGAAACCGCTCTCGTCGACGGCGTCTTCGGGGATGCCCGCTCCCAGATCAGTCTGCGAATCGGAGCGGCCGATCACGTAGATCTGGCTTGAGTCGTCGATGGCGATGTTGCGCAGGCCGACGGGCAGACCGCGTATCCAGAGTACCTCTCCCCCTGCGCTGAGCCGGGCCATACTATGCTCCAACTCCTCGCCCCACAGAGGCGTGGTCGAGCTCGTCAGATCGCCGGGGCGGAAATCTCCGGTGATCACCATGCCGCCGTCGGGATGGGGAGCGAGCAACGCAATCTCAGGGTGGGATTCCTCGGAGCCTGGCCAGAGGTGGTGCCAACGGTGCTGTGTCTCCAACCCCGGCAGGCAGGCCACACAGTCGCCGCTCTGCACATCACAGTAGGGAAGCACCGACGAGCAATCGCTGTGCTCAATACAGCGGGGGGCTTCATCGTTGGGAGTGTCCTCCTGAAGCGCGACGTCACCGGCATCGCGCAAAAAATCCGAGCGTCGCGGGTTGTCGTCACTGCAGCTTGCGACAGCGAACCCCAGGGTAAGAAGGGCGATCACTGGAAACTTCATCGGGGACTCCGGGGGAAGGTCGGTCGAATGTCGTGCGGGGTATCGTGCTCGGGCGGCTGAACACCAAACTACCCTCGATGCGCTAGCGCGGCGTCTGTGTTCGTGGTGGCGTATTCTACCGAAATTGCTATGGGCACGCATTGTCGGAAGTTTGTGGTTGGGTGGTTGTGGGGCGCTCGGGTTTGCGGGGTGGGTCGATTCGTTCGCGTGTTGGGAGGGGCGCGTTTTGTGGTCAGGTGGTTGGGTGGTTGGGTGGTTGTGGGGCGCCCCGCTTCGCGACGCTGGTCGATTCGTTCGCGTGTTGGGTGGTTCGCGTTTTGTGGTTGGGTGGTTGTGGGGTTAGGTGGTTGTGGGACGCCCCGCTTCGCCACGTTGGTCGATTCGTGTGTGCCGCGTTTAGGGCGCGGGTGGTTGTGGGGCGCCCCGCTTCGCCACGTTGGTCGATTCGTGTGTGCCGCGTTTAGGGCGCGGGTGGTTGCGGAACGCCCCGCTTCGCCACGCTGGTCGATTCGTGCGCACGCCCGGTGGAGCGCGAAAGGCGCGCGACCCCGTCGACGCCCACCGCCGCCGTTCGCGAAAGGCTCGGGACCCCGTCGATCGACTCGCCCGGCCGTTCGCGAAAGGCTCGGGACCCCGTCGATCGACTCGCCATGTCGTTCGCGAAAGGCTGGTGACCCCGTCGACGCCCACCGCCGCCGTTCGCGAAAGGCTCGGGACCCCCTCGACGCCCCGTTTGGGGTATATGCGTGCGTCATTTGTCGGCAAAACAAAGCCCCGGCGAGTGGCCGGGGCTTCTGAGTGTCAGTCTGGCGTTCTATGGGGTGTTACACGTGGGAGGGCTCAACGACGTCGTCGCTCACCACCGGTGGAAGCACATCAGCAGGAGGGGCGTCGCCCTCGAAGCGTTCCTCGCCGGTCTCCGGGTTGATATCGGCGGGATTGCGGCGCCGGCGGTGGTCGTCGCGCACGCGCTCCTGCTGGTCGATGAGGGCGGCGACGAGGGACTCGCGCTGGCGGGTGGCCTGCTCATCAAGGGAGGGGTAGCTGGCGAGGGCCTGGATCATGACCAGGCTGGCGTATTCGTGAAGCTCCTCGCGGGCCGCGCGCACCTCGGAGAAGGAGATGGCGGCATCGGGGGCGCGCTTAAGCTCGGCGCGGAAGCGCTCGACGAGCTCGCGCATGCGCGTGACCTCGCGCTCCAGGCCCACGAGCTGAACCTCGCCAGCCAGATCGCCCTCTAAATGCTCCAGCATGACGTCCATGGTGCCGAGCTGTACCTCGAAGCTCTGGTGGATGATGGGGGCGGCGCCGCGGGGGAAGATCACCGTCAGAATCTTCCGGGCTGCCTGCACGACCGGGTCATGTTCGTCTCCGAAGGCGCGGGCGTCGGTGAGCGCTTTGATCGCCCCGATTTGACCATCGAGTTGGTTGTCCAATTGCACTGCCTCGCCGCGCGCATTTGAAGACTGCGTGCGGGCCTGCTCGTAGGCGAACTCCAGACGCAGCGCGCGCTCCCCGACGCCGATGGCCTCGTCGGCGGCCGCTTTGAGGGTGTCGAGGCCGCGGCGTTCGGCCTCTTCGCCCAGGGCTTTGAGGGCGAAGACGTAGCGGCCCGTGGGCATGTGAATGAAGTTGAGGTGATTGGAGACGATCCCTTTGATGCTCATAGCTTTCCTCGCTTCTAAAGTGGGCATTGCGAACGGGCGCGATAGGCCCACCGACAACGCCGTGACGTAAAGGACCACCGCGCCCCATGCGCGGCGGAACACTTCAGGGCGAGATCTCCTACGACGTACATCACGAGGATGAAGGATGGATCTCGGGTGTGGTGAATGGAGGGGAGAGTAGTCGGGGATGGGGGGGAGGTCAACGTGGGGGGCGCGGTGTTGGCGGGCTGGCGTGGACGTTCGGTGGTTCGCGCTTTGTGGTCAGGTGGTTGGGTGGTTGGGTGGTTGTGGGGCGCCGGGGTTTGCGGGGGGGGGCGATTCGTTCGTGCGTCGGGTGGTTCGCGGGGTGTGGTCAGGTGGTTGTGGGGTTGGGGGGGTGTGGGGCGCCGGGGTTTGCGGGGTGGGTCGATTCGTGAGGGCGTTGGGTGGTTCGCGTTTTGTGGTTGGGTGGTTGAGTGGCGCCGGTGGTGCGGGATGATTGAAGTAGCGGTGTTCGACGCCTATTTTAGAAGTCAGGATGCAGGCTCGGTAGGATTTGCTGCGAGGTATGCGATGGCACATCAACTTACAGAACGGGAGCTTCAAGCCTTTTCGCTGGCGGGATATCCCTATCCGGTCGAGAGGCCTGAGGAGCCAGTCACGCTCGACGAGCTCGCGCGTGTCGTGGTGCGAGTGATGGAAAACCCCGGTGCCCGTGCGGTCGAAGCCAGCGTGATGGCATTGGTGATGATGGCGCAGCTCGACGCGCTGGAGATGCTGGAGTGCGAGGATGTCGAGGCGCGGCGTCGGTTGGGTTACGTGGCTCAGCGATTGAGTACGATGGAAGGCGTTCCGGCCAGGGCCCAAAAACGCCTGCGTGAGCTTGTAACGCGACTTAGAGGCTTCGCCGCGGGGGGGAGGGCCCTTTTTCTCACAAGTGTGGTAAGCCGGGGGCGAGCGGAGCGGCTGGAGCGTTCGGCGGACGATGTGAGTCGATTCTGGGGGGTGTATGGGGAGGTCGTATGGCGCGGGCGTGACCTGGAGTGAGGTAGCGGTTTACAACCAATGCAGCCACACCAGGCATTCGGGCCGGGGATGAATGATCACGCGCCTAACCTTGTTTTGCCTGATACGTACGCGACCACGGAACGTCACCAGCACGGAGAAGGATCATGCAACGCGATAATCTCAGCGCTCAAGAACCCACGCTGAAGCCGGAAGATCTGGAGTGGTCGGGGGAGCCCACCATCGTCGATATCCACTTCGATTGGCATGACCGTCTGGAGGACGACACGGTTCGCGTCTGGGTCGTTGTTCCGGATGGGACCGACGAAGCACAATTGGTTTGGCCAGCGGTCGAGCCCCTGGAGGATGCCATCACCGACGCGCTTCGGAAGAGCCATCCTGAGCTGGTCCCGGTGATTCTGTATCGCACGACGTCGGAGTATGGCGCCGAGCATGGGGCGAGCGCATGAGCCGCGCGGTCTTGTTGCATTCGCAACTCTTAAACCAGGCGCATCATCTGGCGACGATGGAGCCTCGCCGGCCTAAACAGGCGAGTTTGAGGCGGTCGGTGTCAACTTCCTATTACGCTGTGTTTCACTTTCTGATTGAACAGGCCACACGCAGTCTGATCGGTGGTCAACCCGAGTCGAAACCGCTGCGGCAATTGCTGGCACGCTCATTCGAACACGGTGAGATGGCCAGTGCGTGTAAAAGCTTTCGAGGCGGGGTTGGTAGCTTGCCCGCGGGGGTAAAGGATGTGATGGCTCATCTGGATCTACCGCGGGAGTTACAGCTGGTAGCGAGACATTTCGTCTGGTTGCAGCAAGAGCGTCACGATGCGGATTACAACCTGTTTCGCACGTTTCTGAGACGTGATGCGACCAACGCCCACGAACGCGCCCGTTCGGTGATCAAAGATCTCTGGCCTTCTACGAACAGCCATCAAGCGGCTCGTTTCTTTCTGATGTCGTTGTTGACCTGGAAGCGGATCAAGGTTCGTTGACGAGATGGTCGAGCGCGTGACGGTGAGGACGTAGCTCCCGCGCCCGCCCCCCCTCACTCCACCTCCACCTCATGCTCGCTCAAATCAAAGGGGACCTCGTCCATATAAAGTCCGCCGCGGGCGCACGCGTTGGTGTCGTCGGCCAGGCAGGAGGTGGGGTGGAAGCGGTTCGGGGTGTCGGTGTGGGGGAGCCAGTCGAAGAGAGCGACGTACCAGGTCTGGCCGGGGGAGAGCAGGGCGTTGTTGTAGTGCCAGACGCGCTCGCCATGGAGGTAGACATCGACCCTGGCCAGCACGGTGTGGGCGCCGGAGTTGTAGCGCACGGCCACGTGGGTGCGCTGGCCAGGGAGGACGGGATGGCCAACCTGCTCGACGAGGCCATGGCGAGTGGCGTTGGTGCCGGCGCGGGCGTAGAAGAGGTCGCCGTGGATGGGCCAGGGGTTCTCGGGGGAGCGCCAGGAGGTGCAGCCCAGGCTGTCGGGGGCGTCAAAGGAGGTGGCCAGCGGGCTCATGCAGGCGATGAGATCGAGGTCGACGGCGTCTTCGCGCAGGATGGGGCCGTCGATCAGCGGCTCCCAGGAGAGGCGCATCACAAAAGGCTCGTCCAGGAGCGGGTCGGCCGCGTCGTCGGGCACAGGCGGAAGGTAGGGATCTTCGGCGGGCTCTGGGGGAATGGGGTTTTCGTAGAACTCCCAGAGGGCGCCGGGGTCGCCTTCTGGCGGGACATCGGCTTCGATGGGGCCGCAGGATGTGGCCAGTGTCGCGAGTGCGGCGAGTAGCAGGGGGGAGAGCTGGCGAGCGCGGCGGTGGTGTGCGGGCAGGGGGAGGCCAGGTCGGGGCATGGTCGTCTCGGCGGTGGTAGCGAAAGGGACCGGTGGCTGGCGCGTTCCCTCCGCGGTGGTTGGTTTGAGCGTGGAGAGAGGCTACCGCGAGAGGGGGATGGGGTCAAAGGGGGCAGTCGGGATGTTGCACGATGCCATGCATAAAAAAACCGGCCTCCCGCCGAAGAGGAGGGGGCCGGTTTTTTCAATTTTTTTCAAGGATGCAGAGGGTCCGGGAACGCCGCGTCAGGGTGCCTCGGCGAAGGTGACGTCGTAGGTGTAGAGCGCGTCGTTCACGTCATGGCAGGAATCATCGCCATCGCGCTCGGCGCAGGAGGGGCCGTCGGTGATGGTGGTCTGAGCGGGGTCTTCGTGCCAGTCGATCGTGCCGGCGTACCATATCGCCTTGTTGACTGAAGGATCGAAGTCCATCGTGTTCTCCCGGGCCAGCTCGCCATCGAGGTAGACGCGGGCGTGGGCTCGGACGGCGAATCGGACGCTATAGCCGTGGACCACCAGGTGGGTGCGCCCGGCGATGGGGTGATCGTGCACGACCCATTCCGGGTAGTCGATAAATTGACTATCGAGCAGCATCTCGGTCTCCATGCGCTCACCATCCGGGGTGGGATTAAACCCGGCACGCGTGTTGCGGTAGCTCGTGCAGCCGTTCAGGTCGTCGAAGAGCGAACCGTCGAGGGCGTGGCAGTAGAAGAGATCGAGGTCGGTAAGGGAGTTGATGTACGGGCTCGCGTCTTCATCCACGGGATCCAGGCGCTCCCAGAGCACCTCAATCAAAACGTCGCGTTCGGGGCGAGGTGGGGGATCCTGGGGGCGCCAGTCAGGCAGATCGTGGGGGGCGTCGGCGTCGGAGGTGTCAGGGTCGGCGTCGGGCAGAAGGTCGGTGTCCTGGCCGGCGTCATCGTCGAGCTGCCAGTCGCAGGAGGCGTCGGGGCAGTCGTCGGCTGTATTTTCAGCGTCTTCGGGGGTGCAGGCCGGGGCCAGGATGAAGATGGCGAGGAGTAGGGCAAGCGGGAGATTGGGGCGCATGGGCGTCTCAGTGTTTGCGCAGGTGGTTGATAACTAAGGGTTATTCGGGGTCGTCAAGGTAGAGGGGGATTTCGTCGAGGTAGTAGGACCCGTCGCAGCGCTGGTCGGGTGATGGGTAGCAGGTGAAGGCTGGCAGGCGCTCCGGGAGCGTGTCCTCGCCGCCCCATTCCAGGGGACCGACGTAGAACATCTGGCCGGGTTCGGAGAGAAGCAGATGCTCTTCCGAGATCATCTCCCCTCGGTGGTACATGCGCACTGTCGCCCACGTGTCATAACCGCCGCTGTGGTAGAGGACGCCGACATGGGTGCGTCCGGCGTGCAGGATGGGGTGTCCGACCTGCTCGGCGACGCCGTCGCGGGTGGCGTCGCCGCCGGTGCGCACGGTGTAAGACTCTCCATCGATGCGCCAGGTGTTTTGCGGAATGGTCCAGGTTGAGCACGCCTCGGTGTGATGGCGGTCGATGGCGACGCCCGGGGGGCTGACGCAATAGATGAGCTCCAGGTCCACCGAACGGCTTGTCAGGGGGCGTTCCTGGGTCAGGTGCTCCCACTCCAGGCGCACGACGAACTCCTCGTCGAGCAGGGGTACTTCAAAACCTTCGGGGAGGGGCTGGAGGTAGCGGCCGTCGGGATCGTCGGGATCGTTGGGGTCAGTGGGGTCGCTCGGATCGTTGGGGTCAGTGGGGTCGCCGGGATCGTTGGGGTCGCCAGGATCGCCGGGGTCGCCGGGATCGTTGGGGTCGCCGGGATCGTTGGGGTCGCCCGGGTCGCCGGGATCACCAGGGTCGTTGGGGTTACCGGGCTCCTGGAACTCCCAGCCTGCGTTATCGACCAGGGTGTCGGGGCCATCTTCGGGGACGCAGCCCGCGGCGAGTAGGGTGGTGAGGGCCAGGGCTGCGGCGAAGCGTGTGGAGGGAGGCATGGCGACGGGCTCAGTACGAAGGGCAGGAGGGAGGGGCCGTGTACCCCCCGCGTGGGTTTGATGAGTGCATCAGGGTACCGAGTTAGGGGGAGGGGTTCAATTCACGGCCGCTTAAAACATTAGAAAGGGCTCAGCGTCGGCGTCGTTGAAGACCCATCAGGCCGAGGATGGTCAGCAGGAGCAGGGCGTTTGCGGGGGCCCCGGAGGTGCTGGTGCAGCCGCAGCCGGAGGCTTCGGCGGTGGGGGTGTTGGGGCCGTCGTTCGCATCGCCTGCGTCACCATCACCGGGGTCGTTATCACCGGCATCGACCTCGCCAGCGTCTTCATCTCCGGCGTCGCCTTCGCCGGCGTCGACCTCGCCGGCGTCGGGGGTGGTGTTGTCGGGAGGGGTGACCTCAATGGTGACCGTGGCGGTGTCGCTTAAGCCTCCGTCGCTGACCTCGAAGGTGAAGGTGTCGTTGCCGCGAAAGCCGGTGTTGGGAGTGTAGGTGGCCTGGTCGCCGGCGAGGGTGACGCTGCCGTTGAGAGGTTCGGTGATGATGCTGAAGGTCAGCGGATCGCCGTCGCTGTCTGTGGCTTGAAGGGTGAGGGTGAGCGGCTGATTTTCAGCGGTCTGGGCGGTGCCGTCCTCCGCCACCGGCGCGGTGTTGGGCTGGCCGAAGACGGTCACCGTTCCAAAGTCGTCCAGGGGGGCGCTGACGAAGACGTCGCGTTCTGTGAGGGCGACTGCGCTTCCGAATTTGTCGCTGAGCTCGACCTCGTTCAGGGTGATGCGCTCCCCGCGTCCCCAGGCGCTGAGGGGGCTGCCTTCGGCGCGTTCATAGACGTAGGCGGCGCCGGCGTAGGCGCGGTCGTCGACAGTAACCTGCGAGGCGCCCACAACCAGTCGCCGGTCTTTGATGGCGACGGACATGCCAAAATAGTCGTTTCGTATACCGTCTTCGCGCACCAGGCGTGTGACCTGGCCCCAGGTGTCGGGGCCGCCTTCATCGCGGCCGAAGACGTAGACCGAACCGATTCGTGTGTCGTTTACGTCATCATAGGGGAGGCCGAAGATCGCCAGGCCGTTGTCCATGGCGAGCGAGGCGCCGAACTCGATGGAGATAGCCTCGTTGGCCGGGACGAGCTTTTGAAGTTGTCCCCAGGCGTCGGGTCCGCCGGTGTTGCGGTTGAAGATGTAGGCAGCGCCTGAGTCAGCGCGGGTGATGTCTTCTTTCGGTGCACCGACCAGGAGGTCATCGCCGCTCAGCGCGAGGGCGAACCCGAACCTGCCGCCTGAAGCGGGGACCTCAGGGGTGATTTTTTTGAACTCGCCCCAGACATCGGGTCCGCCTTCGTCGCGAGCAAAAAGATAGACCGCACCGGAGTCAAGCGTGTCCGTAGTGTGATCCTGGCGGGAGGCGCTCACTGCCGCGAGCTCGCCATCCAGGGCAACCGAAGATCCGAATTGATCGGAGTCGCCGATGTCGGCGGGGAGAAGTCGTTTGACCTGTCCCCAGTTGTCGGGTCCGCCTTCGTCGCGATGAAAGATGTAGGCGGCACCGGCGCCGTTGTCGCGCGTGGAGTTATAAGGGGCTCCTACGAGCGCGACGTCTCCGTGGAGGGCGACAGCGTAGCCAAATCGGAAGTTGGTGCCGGGATCGCCGGGCGCGAGCTTTTTGACCTGAACCCAGCCCGTCGGGTCGTCGGGGTTGCGCTGGAAGATGTAGGCGGCGCCGGAGCGGACGCCGTTTTCGTTGTCGCCCATTGCCCCGACGAGCAGCGTGTCGCCGTCGGCGGCGATGGCTTCGCCATACTGGTGTGAGGCGGCGCCATCCTCGGCGATGAGGGTGGCGTAGGCGTCCAGGGGGATGTCGAGCGCCTGGGTCGCCCGGGCTGAGTCGCTCGCTTCGGGGGTGGGGTCGTCGGCTGCGGAGCAGCCGAGGAGAGGAGCGAGGAAGAGGGGAAGAAGAAAGGCGTGCCAGGGAGAAGTGGACATCATTCAGCGTGCTCCAACAGTGATTTTGATGAGGCCCCGGTCAGCGCGGTAGCCATGAGGTGTGTGGCAAAAAAAACTCAGTCCACGCGCAACACATCGACCACCCGCAGCGGGTAGAAAGGAAGGTCTGACCAGCGCCCAATAAGTTCCACGCGGTAGGTGCCCGGGAAGACTTCGCCATCAAAGCGCACCGCGCCGCCGTCGGTCGGACATGTACCGCCGATGTGCACCGAGCCGTGGTCGTTGAGGGAGATAAAACTCACCGACGCGCACTGAGGGAAGGTGCCCGGCTCATAGGAGGGTTGCTCGCCATTATGCAAGATCTGGCCGGCGAGGGGGCGGGTGGGGACGTCGAGCTCAAGATCGCTCACGTCGGTGTCGATGGTGAGCTCGTCGAGCACCAGATAGCCCGAGGGAGGTAAGACGCCGTAGCTTCCGGAGACATAGACTTTGTAAGTTCCCGGGAAGACTTCACCTTCGAAGATCGCCGGGCCGCCCTCGGGGTCGCAGGTTGCGGCAAGGGAGAATTGCAGCTCGTAGTCCTGCTGAGGTTTGACGAAGTGGGCGTAGAGGCATTCGGGGGCGGCGTTGCCGGGGATCTCGGGGATGTCGCCATTTTCGAGAATTTCGCCGGAGACCGAGACCGTCTGCACGTCGAGCTCAAGGTCGGTGAGGTCCCGGTCCACCACCAGGGCTTCGTGGGCGAGGAAGGGGGCGTCGGGAACATCGGTGACGAAGTCGGCGTGGGTGGTGATGGCGAGCGCGTAGGTGCTCTCGAACATCAGGCGCTCAAAGATGAAGGGGGCATCATCGGTGCAGGGCAGATCGATGCCGTGGGAGGCGCCGCCCTCAAGGTCGGTGATGCTGAGCATGGCGCAGAATGCCGCGCCGCCGGGGGCGATGGTGGGGGCGGCGCCATTTTTGAGCACGCGCCCGGCGATGGTGTGTACGGTGGCATCGACTGTGAGGTCGTTGATGTCGGCGTTGACCTCAAGTCCTTCGATGATGCGTCCGCGAAGCTGCGGCATAACGTCACCGACGCCCGAGACGTAGACATCGTAGGTGCCCGGGTAGAGGAGCATCTCGATGTCGAAGCCCTCGTTGAAGGCGTCGCAGCGAAACTCCTGGGTGAACTCGTATCCCAGGGTGGGTTCGACAAAATGGACGTTCACGCAGCGTGTGAAGACTGTGTCGTCGAAGGTGGGGGGCTCCCCGTTTCGTAGCAGCTCTCCGCGCACGAGGTGGGTGGCAATATCGAAGAGAAGATCGGTACGGGGGGCGTTGACCTGAAGATCACGCTCGACAAGGCCCTCAACCGAGAGCGGCAGGGTCTCGGACTGGTAGCTCGTGACGTAGACATCGAAGCGCCCTTCGGGGAGGCGGCCCTCAAAGGTAAAAGGCTGCCCCTCAGGGTTGCACGTGAAGGGGAGGGTGTAGCGCTGATGGAGCTGCTGATCGACAAAGATCATCGCTCCGCAGTTCGGGCCGCCGCCTGGCGAATCGTGGGGGACCTGTCCGTTATGGCGAAGTTCGCCGGCGATGGGGTGGGAGATGACGTCGAAGAGCAGATCCTCGGTGTCGGCATCGATGCTGAGGGCGTCGCTGACGCGGTAGGAGTAAGGAATCGCATCAAAACCGGCGCGCACCGTCACGGTGTAGGTACCCGGGTAGACCTGTCCCTCAAACGTAAAAGGCTCGCCGCGGTTGTTGCACGTTGCGTAGATGGAAATGGTGACGTTGTGCGCCTCGTCGACGAACTCAAGTGTGACGCAGTCGTCGTCCTCGTCGTGCGGGAACTCGGGAACCTCACCATCGAGGCGGACCTCCCCGGAGACGGTGTGGGTGATGAGGTCCAGGGTCAGATCGGTGGGGTCGCCACCGGCGCATTCGCCCTGAGCGTTGCAGGTGTAGCCCTGGGGGCAGCCGCGCTCGCAGGTGGGGGGCTCGCCAGAGTCGCAGCCGCTCTCGTCGTAGCTCAAGCAGCTTGAGGCGCAGGTGAGCGTGCCGCCCTCAAAGCCCAGGCTCTGGCAGGTGGCGTCATTGAGTAGCGCGCCGTCGCAGAGCTCGCCATCGTCGAGCTGGCCGTTTCCGCAGGTCTCGGGAGGCTCGACGTCCGGGGCGTCGGAGGTGTCTCCGGCGTCGGGGAGGGCTGTGTCGGGGTCCGGCGAGGGCTCGGGGTCGTCGGAGCAGGCGATGCTGAAGCTGGCGAGGAGCGCGATGAGAGCTGCGAGACGAGGGGGCGCAAGGCGCAGTGCAGAGCGAAGGGACGCGTTCATGGCGTGGCTCCGAGAGAGGGGGAGGCCCCGGGGGGTGGGAGGTTTGCAGCTTTTGCAGTTTTGTAGAGCGCGATGATGGTAGCGCGGTGGGAGGTGGGGTTCAACGGGGGGGGCGCGGGGGTTTGCGTGGTGGGGAGGTTCGTGAGGGCGTTGGGGGGCGTGCGGGTTGAGGTTGGGTGGTTGGGTGGTTGGGTGGTTGTGGGGCGCCCGGGGTCGCGATGGTGGTCGATTTGTGAGGGCGTTGGGGGGCGTGCGGGTTGAGGTTGGGTGGTTGTGGGGGGGAGGTGCGGGTTGTGGCGTTGCATCTTGAAACGCGGCGTTGCCTGACGTGCGTTGGGGGGCGTGGTAGGGAGGGGGAATCGCGTTTTAAAGGTGGGGCGTCCTCTGCTCTTGTGTGGGGAGGGGCGCCGGTGGATGAGGCTGCTTTGAGGGGAGTGATGATGCGCTGGAAAACGGTGAAGATGGCGTGGGTGATGGTGGCGTTGGCTGCGATGGTGGGGTGCAGCGGGGAGCCGGAGGGGCCGGCGGCGGGGCCCGACGCCGGGGTTCGGAGTGATGCTGGTGGCGATGGTGCGGATGCAGCGTTGGACGGTGGCGAGGACTCCGACGAGGCCGGTGATGGGGGAGAGGACGCGGATGCAGATGATACCGGGAGTGATGCAGACGTGGCCGATGGCGGCAGCGATGCGCCGCTCTGGGAGGGGCAGGGGGGCTATGAGGTGCGTGGGGCGCAGGAGGTGGGGGCCCGCGTGGTGATCGCGGTGGGGAGCGCGTCGGTGGGGTTCGGGGAGAAGGCCGGGGGCGGCCCGGCGCTGCTGTGGGATTTTGGCGATGAGGTCTATGTGCGCGGCGAAGCGGAGGGGTTTAACGCCGGACTTGCGCATGGCGAGGAGGTGGAAGGTTCGCCGCTTTACGGCAAAGAGTCGCCCCGGGCCAGGCCGGTGTATCAGCGGGAGGGGGAGCGTTTGCGTTACCCGGGAGGTCCAGCGCATTACCTGGGGCCGGCCGGTGGCGGCCCCGAAGATCGCAAGAGCGGCGCGTACTTTATGGGAGTTGCGACCACCGGCGGAAAGACCAGCGAGCCGGCGCCTTTTCGTGATGCGCGCTACTATTACGCCTCGCGGGTGCGCTACCCCGAGGGGCAGAACGACAACTCCTTAAAAACGATGCGAGGCTCTCAGCGCGACAACCAGCAGGAGGGGTGGGGAGGCTCGGCGGCGGGCAATATCTCGAAGAATCAGTGGCAGTACAGCGAGGGGGGCACGCTCGTGTTTCCGCCTCCGATGGAGAATGGCTATCGGGTGCCGGTGTGGTCGTCTCGGCCCGAGGGGGATGTGACGCAGTGGCATCTGGAGGAGATGTTCATCGATCCTTCTGGCGATACCGAGCCCGGGATGATCTTTAACCAGTGGCAGTACTGGTTTGCGGATACCGGCCGACAGCTCTGGTTGCCGGCGATGAATCTGGGGCCGGATGGCGAGGAGCTTGGGCGCTACACGCCCAACACCTACTGGGATAGCACGCGGGGCTTCTACCACCAGGTGGGGCCGGAGCCGGCGGGCTACAATCAGCCTGACTATATGTTTGGTGAGGTCTACGTCGATGATAGCTGGCGCCGCGTGGTGCTGACCGATGGTGCGGACTATCTGGAGAGCGCCCGGGTGGAGCTGCAGCGCATCGTGAGCTGGGAGGATGCGCGCATTGAGGTGGTGCTCAACCCGGGGGCGTTGCTGGCGGGGGAGGGGCCGATTTACCTGCACTGGATCGACAATGACAACGTGGCCAGGCTTGCCGGGGTGTGGGAGCGGTGAGGGGGGCGCCGGGGTTTGCGGTGTTGGTCGATTCGTGAGGGCGTTGGGGGGGGCGCGGGTTGTGGTTGTGTGGTTGTGTGGTTGGGTGGTTGTGGGGCTCGGGGGTTTGCGGTGTTGGTCGATTCGTGAGGGCGTTGGGGGCGCGGGTTGTGGAAAGGAGATAAGAGGTAAGGTGTTGATTTTGCGCGAAAAAAAACGACCCACGGTCAGCCTGGAGGTGACCGTGGGTCGTTTTTGGGATGATGCTGAACGTGGGGAGTGTGGCTACATGTGTTGCATGTGTGTGTGGCGTAAGGTGTTGATATTAAAGTGAAATATGTGACCGTGAGTCACGGTCGGCGGTGTCTATTTGCCGCCGTGCAATCCGCCGCCGCGGAAGCTGCGGTTGCCGACGCTGCCCAGGCGCCCGGAGCGGCCGTAGCTGTGGCGGCCGTAGTAGACGACGTGCATGTCGCGATGGCGGCGCGTGTATTCGCGCGAGTTGTCGGTGGGGGGGCTGTCGTCGGGGTTGGCGGCGACAGCGATGGCGGCGATGAAGAGAAAGAGCAGGCCGCAGAGGATGCCGAGGCCGATGGCGTGTCCGTTCATAATAAACCCTGAAAAGTGGGGGCAGGTCAGTTCCAGCTGCGCCAGTCATCACGAAAGTAGTCGATGAGCACCGGTCGCATCAAGGTGTTGGGCTCCACCTCCTGGCGGCGCTGCAGATCGGGGGGGAAGTAAAAGAGCTCGTCGTCGTGCGTGCTGTCGTAGAAGCGGCCTTCAAACTGGTGCTGAGGTTGTGGGGGGATAAAGCCCGGGGAGGCCAGCGCGAATCCCCACTCGCCAAAACTCGGGACGTTGGCGTGGAAGGGGCGAGTCTGCCAGCCGGCGCGTTGGAGGGTGGCGATGGCGCCCCAGTAGGTGCGGTTGGCGAAGAAGGGGCTTCCGAGCTGGGCGACCATCAGCCCCTCGGGGGCAAGGAGCGCCTGCAGGCTCACGTAGAAGGTCACCGAGTAGAGCTTGGCCAGCGACTCGTGATGAGGGTCGGGAAGATCGATGATGATGAGGTCGTAAGGCGTCTCCCCGCGCGCTTCAAACTCGCGCACGAAGTTGAAGGCGTCGACGTTGAGCACCTCCACCGGGAGTGTTTCAAAAGCCCGCTCGTTGAGCTCGCGCAGCATCGGATGCTCGCGGCCCAGGCGCGTCATCGCCGGATCGAGGTCGACCATGGTGATGTGCTCAATGCTCTCGTAGTGGCCGAGCTCGCGCAGCGCCAGACCGTCGCCGCCACCGAGGACGAGCACGCGTTCGATGGTGTCGAGGCGGCCGGCCGCCGGGTGCACAAGCGCCTCGTGGTAGCGGTACTCATCGCGGGCGGAGAACTGCAGGGAACCATCGAGGAAGAGGCGGATGTCGTCGTCGCGCCTGGACATGACGATCTTCTGGTAGGGGGTCTGCTCCATAAAGACGATGGGATCTTCATAGAGTTCGCGCTCGACCAGGCGTTCCATGGGGCGGTTAACGATCAGGGCGCCGCCGAGCAAGGCCAGGGCCAACACCCCTAAAACCAGCATCTGGCGCGCGCGGGTGAGCATGGGCCGAAAGACCTGAAGCATCACCAGGGCCACCAGCACGTTGAAGAGCCCGATGAGCAGCGAGGAGCCCATGATGCCGAAGACCGGGAGCAGCAAAAGGGGGAAGGCCACGCCTCCCACCAGCGCGCCCAGGTAATCGACACCCATCATCTGGCCCACGCTCAAGCGCAGGTCCTGGCGCAGCTCCTCGCTGATGCGGATCAGGAGCGGCATCTCCAGGCCCACCAGCGTGCCCAGTGTCAGGATGAGCACGACGCGCCCGATCTCGAAAAAGCCGCCGATGGCGTAGAGGTAGAAGAGCGTAAAGGCCGAGAGTCCCCCCACAAGGCCCACCAGGATCTCGGTGAGCACGAAGACGTCGACCAGGCGACGTTTGACGCGGGTGGAGAGGAAGGCGCCCAGACCGTAGGCCGACATAAAGAGGCCGATGGTCATGGAGAACTGGAAGGTGCTGTTGCCCAGCAGGTAGGTGCTCACCGTGCCGACGATGAGCTGGTAGATGATGCCGCATATCGAGACGGCACCCACGCTCAGGGCAACAATCGCCAGGAGCAGGCGCTGGCGAGAGCCCAGGGGCTGGGCGGCCGCCTCGGTGGCGTCGAGGTTGGGGGGACTCATAGGCTGCGCGGCGAGCTCAGATGACGCCGTGAATGATCACGGCAAAGGCGATGAAGTAGCTGCCTTCGATGAGACCAACAGCGAGGTTGTCTTCCTCGTGGATCTGCTTGTTGAAGTCGAAGGAGGTCGCGGTGACGAGCACAATGCGGCCGACCCAGAGCATCAAGAGGCCCAGCAAAAAGAGGCCCGCCACAAGGGCGATGTCGGCCCACAGGGTGCTGGCCATGCGTTCGCCGCCGACGAGCCCGTGCAGGATGATCGCCGCGGCGATCTGGAACATGCCCTTGCTCGCACCGACGGCGGTGTTGCGGTCGCCGACGAGCTCGGCGTTGACGTCGAAAGGCGCGATGACCTTGTAGGCGTAACGCGCCAGCACCAGAGCGGCCATGCCGCCCAGGCTCCATCCGAGAATCTGTGTGATCAGTTGACCCAACTGTGCCATGTCCATGGGGGTTCCTCGTGCAGCGTGTGGTTATGGGGGCAGCCTCCAGGCGCGATCAGGCGCGGGGCTTTAACTCGATGATCTCGATATCCTTCCAGGTCAAAATCTCCATCAGGCTCCACTCATGCTCGCCACGGTCCTCATAGAGGAGGTGTTCGAGGATGAGGGCGCCGCCGGCGTGGATACGCGGGAAGGGGGAGGGCAAGTAAACCCAGGCTTTGTAGTTGCTTTGATAGGTCTCACCCTCAAAGCGGGTGGTCAGGCTGCCGCTGCCGCTGTTGTTGCGGTCGAGCGAGAGCGTGGTGTTGCGCACGCGCACCCAGCGCTGGTTGTGGGCCTGCTGGCTGACGCTGGCGAGCTCGTCGGGGCTGAGTTCGAGCCAGTGCAGCATGTAGCGGTGGTTGCGATAGCAGTCGTCGCCCTCGCTGTCGGTGTACTCTTCTTCGTAGGTCTCGATGGCGATGAAGTGCTCTTCGCCCCGGTGATTTTGCAGCCGGAGCTCGTAGCCGGTCTCCTCGCCAGGCTCGCGGTGCTCGCGCACGTCGACCACGGTGAGCAGCTCTCCGCGGAGCTTGAGTTTGGAGCCGGAGCCCATCTTCTCAAGGTGTTTGCGGGTGACTTTGGTGCGACCGTTGGCCACATACCCCGCCACGCCGATGAAGATGAGCAGCCCCAGCCAGAAGGGCCAGGAACCCACAATGCGCGGTTTGCTGCGCAGGATCTGAACCTTGAAGGCGGCCGCCGGCACCGCGCGGGCGCTGAATAGCGTGATCTGCGGGCTGTAGGTGCCGGCGTCGGGCACGCGGAAGTTAAACTGCGTGCGGGCGTTCTGCTCGTCCCAGGTGCCCGACTCGCCACCTTCGCGCCAGACGCCGGTCTCGCGCCAGTAGGAGTCTTCGAGCTCCAGAAGTTCTTCGCCATCGCTGTTGAGCACCGCCGCGCCCACGTCCATCGCGCCGTTCACCGGCATGGGCATCGCGTAGAGGATGTTGAGCGTGTACATGCGCTCGGGGTCGAGCTCCAGGCCGATGAGCTTCTGCGGGGTGTTGAGCTCGGCGAAGTTGGCCGTCTCGTTGTAGATCAGCGTCTTGCGCTCGCCCATCATGCCGTAGATGGCACCGACCAGGCAGAAGAGCGCAAAGAAGGCGGGGATAAGTGGGCGGTCTCGGATCGTCATGGTCTCAGTCCGGCTGGGCCATCAAATCGAGCGAGGCGGCGTTGACCGGCTCGCCAACCATCACTTCATATTCACTCTCGCCCCAGCGTTGCACGCTGAGACGCTTGCCGCCCTCACCCTCGTAGTCCCAGGAGTAGGCGGTGGTGCGCGTCTCGCTGCCGCTCTCGCGGCTGATCTTGGCGTCGCTGGTGCCTTTCTCGGTGAGGCGAAAGAGCTGGCCGAGGTACTCGATCTCTTCGGGGGGCTCCTCGTTGAGCGTAAGATCGGCCGGACGGTAGAGGGCAACTTCCAGCTCGTCGTCATCTTCGACCGAGAGCCAGATGTGGGCGTCATCACCGCCGTAGAGCTTGTAGTCGTGCCAGAAGAAGCCGTTGGCGTGGTTCACGATGCGCTGGTTGACGATGTAGGTCTGGTCGAGGTGCACGACCACATCGCCGATGCGCAGGCTGCTCAGGTTAACGTCGCGCCCCGGGGGCAGCTGCCGCGGCTCGGGCCGCTTGCCGAAGAGGGCAGCGAAGAAGCGTTTGAACCAGGCTAGCATCACAGCTCCGGGCAAAGATGGTGCACAATCAAGTGAGGCCATCGGGTACCACGAGGGAGGAGTCGGTGCAAATGACTGAGGAGGTGCGGTCGGGGTGACCGAGGGTCGGTCGAAGTCGTGTGTTTGTGCGGGTGAGGGAGGTGCGGCCGGAGTGACCGAGGGTCGGTCGAAGTCGTGTGATTGTGGGGGTGAGGGGGTGCGGTCGGAGTGACCGAGGGTCGGTCGAAGTCGTGTGTTTGTGCGGGTGAGGGAGGTGCGGTCGGAGTGACCGAGGGTCGGTCGACGTTCGTTGTGGCGGCAACCGCGCGCACGCTCCCCGGGATGTGGCGAAGGACCGTCAGCGATTGTAGTCGTAAACCATGATCACCGGCGGGTTGGAGTAGGTGCCCTCACGGTCGGCCCGCTGGGCGGTGAGGTAGAGCAGGCCACGCTCGGCATCGAAGGCGCCGCCGCCGATGGAGGTGGTGTTGAAGGGGATCTCAAAGGGGCCGTGGGCGAAGGGGCGCACCTCATGCGGAAGCTTGTCGCCATCTTTGACGGCGATGAGATCGTCGATGTCGAAGGCCCAGAAGAAGGGGCTGTAGTCGGTGACGTTGTTGGCGCAGTAGCCGCCGCAGTTGGCGGTTCCACCCTCCGGGGTGCATTTGTAGCAGACGCCGGTCTCGTGGCCGCCTGATTCGCCAATGACCAGGTAGGTGCGAGAGCCCGGGGGGATGAACCCGAAGGTGGCCCGCGAGAGGTGCGTCCAGATGTCGTTGGTGCCGTCGGTGTTGTTCATGTCTTCGTGAAGAGGGTGCTCCAGGCTGAAGTCCAGGAGCGCCTCGGTGGGCACCACCTCCGAGGGGGGCGCGGTCAGAGGCGCCGGGTCGAAGGTAAAGAAGGAGGGACCGATGCTCGCGCGGCCGTGAATAGGGATGCCGCCGGAAGAGCCGGTCAGGTGGGTGGCGCCCAACTCCGCCTGCAGCTCCTCGGGGATGGGACTGACCCAGCCGTTGGCGTGAGCGCGGCCTTGCAATTCATAATATCCGTCGACCGCCGAGCCCTCCAGATCATCGGGGTCGCGCAGCATCAGCGTGGTGTGGGTGTTGTCGGCCGGGGCGTCGTAATACTCCCAGGCGTGAATGAGGAGATCGTAGCCTTGGCCTTCGCCATCTTCGATGAAGGCCAGGCCGCCGATGCGGTCGATCGACTGGGGGTTCTCCGCCCGGTTAAGCACGCTGGCAAAGCCCTGCAATGGCGCCTGGGCCACGTTGAGTTCGGCGACCACGGCGCTGTCGACGAGCTCGGGGATCGTGAACTCGGCGATGGCCTGGTGGTGCGAGTGCCCGACGAGAAAGACCGAGGGACGCTCGGGGTGCAGCGCTATCGGTCCCTCGGAGTAGTTCATCGAGGAGTTGCCGAACTCGCCAGCCGGCACCCGGAAGGCGCCCACGAAGTTGAAAGCGTCGGGTGTGACGCGTGCATCGTCCGGGTCAGGTTGTTGCGCGTCGTCGCTGCTGTCCTCAGCGTCGTCTTCGGCATCCGGGGTCTCGGTGTCCGGTGCTTCGGTGTCCGGCGAGGTGGCGTCGGCGTCGTGGTGCTCTCCGGTGTCCGCTGGCGAGTTCTGTGCGGGATCGTCGTCACCGCTGCAGGCGGTGAGCGCACTGGCGGTGAGCAGGGCGCTGAGGAGGAGCGCGAGGCGATGGTGAAGTCGGGTACGGGCAAGGCGCATGGAGGTCTCCCCACAGCAGGGGAGCGTTTGCGGCGGCTCCCCGGGTCGGTCTGGCTTGGAGGTTAGGAGATGCGCGGAGGTTTGAAAAGGGGGGGCCAGGTCGCGCGGACTTGACCCTGCGGACTTGACCCAGGGTCAGCGGAAGAGGTGACCCTGGGTCGCCGGAAGTCCTTTCTTCATGCGGACCATCGTGCGCTTTTGGCTGCGCGGCGAAGGGCGTTTAGCGATTGTATGCGTAGACCATGATCACCGGCGGGTTTGAGTATTCGCGTTCGCGGTCGGCCCGCTGGGCGGTGAGGTAGAGCAGGCCGCGCTCGGCGTCGAAGGCGCCCCCGCCGATGGAGTTGGTGCTAAAGGGGATCTCAAAAGGCCCATAGGCGAAGGGGCGCACCTCATGCGGGAGCTTCTCACCGGCTTTGACCTCGAGGAGGTCATCGAGGTCGAAGGCCCAGAAGAATGTCGCGTAGTCGGTGGCGTCGCGCGCACAGTTGCCACCACAGGGTGCGGTGCGGCCTTCCGGGGTGCATTTGTAGCAGACGCCGCTCTCGTGGCCGCCGGAGTGCCCGATCACAAGGTAGGTGCGCGAGCCGGGCGGGATGAACCCGAAGGTCGCGCGTGAGAGGTGCGTCCAGATGTCGTTGTCCCCCTGCTCGTTGCTCAGGTCGTGGTGGAGCGGGTTGGCCAGGCTGAAGTCCATCAAGGCCTCGGTCGGCACCTCCTCGGAAGGTGGCGCGGCGAACGCCGCCGGATCGAAGGTAAAGAAGGTGGGGCCGATGCTCGCGCGGCTGTGAATGGGGTAGCCACCTGAGGAGCCGGTCAGATGCGTGGCGCCCAGCTCCTGCTGCAGCTCCTCGGGGATGGGCGTGACCCAGCCGTTGGTGTGTGCGCGGCCCTCCAGCTCATAGAAGCCGTCGATAGCGGAGCCTTCCAGGTCGTCGGGATCGCGCAGCATCAGCGTGGTGTGCGTCTTGTCGGCGGGAGCGTCGTAGTACTGCCAGGCGTGAACCAGAAGATCATACCCTTCGCCATCCTCAAAAAAGGCCATGCCGCCGAGTCGATCGAGCCTCTGGGGGTTGTCCAGACGGTCGAGCACGCTGGCGAATCTCTGGATCGGCCTCTCGGCGGTGTTGAGCTCGGTGAGCACGGAGCTGTTGACCAGCTCTGGAATGGTAAACTCAGCGATGGCCTGGTCGTAGTTATGCCCGACCAGAAAGACCGAGTTGCGCTCCGGGTGCAGCGCAATCGGCCCCTGCGAGAAGTTCATCGACGAGTCGCCAAACTGGCTCGAAGGAACCCGGAAGGCGCCGACAAAGCTGAAATCGCCGATGGTCACGCGCGGATCTTCGGGGTCAGGTTGTTGCGCGTCACCGCTATCCTCAATGTTCTCAACGTCTTCAACGTCGGGTGTCTCGGTGTCGGGTGCGTCTGTGTCCGGCGACGTCGCGTCGGCGTCCTGGTGTTCTCCGGTATCGGTCGACGGGGTTTGCGCGGGGCCCTCGTCACTGCTGCACGCAGTGAGCGCACAGGCGGTGAGCAGGGCGCTGAGGCGCAACGCGAGGCGATGGTGACTTCGGGTAGGGTTCGGGTGCATGGTGTTCTCCTCACGGATGAGGAGCATCGATTGAAGCTCCTTGGGTCAGTCTGGCTCGAAGGTGGGGGGAGACTAGGACGTGGGGCGCGGGTTTGAACAGGCAGGGCGTGTGGAGAGATGCAACAAAGCTCTGACCGAGGGTCGGTCGGAGTGACCGAGGGTCGGTCGAAGGTGTGTGGTTGCGGGGGTGATGGAGGTGCGGTCGGAGTGACCGAGGGTCGGTCGGAGTGACCGAGGGTCGTTCCGGTGGGGTGACCGAGGGTCGTTCGAAGCCGTGTGTCAATGCGGGTGACCGAGGGTCGTTTGAGGTGACCGAGGGTCGTTCGAAGCCGTGTGTTAATGCGGGTGACCGAGGGTCGTTTGAGGTGACCGAGGGTCGTTCGAAGCCGTGTGTCAATGCGGGTGACCGAGGGTCGTTTGAGGTGCCGAGATTATGCGGTTGAGAGCGTCGTCACCAGGGTGACCGAGGGTCGCCTGAAGTGCCGAGATTATGCGGTTGAGAGCGTCGTCACCAGGGTGACCGAGGGTCGCCTGAAGTGCCGAGATTATGCGGTTGAGAGCGTCGTCACCAGGGTGACCGAGGGTCGCCTGAAGTGCCGAGATTATGCGGTTGAGAGCGTCGTCACCAGGGTGACCGAGGGTTGCCGGAAGTGCCGAGATTATGCGGTTGAGAGCGTCGTCATCAGGGTGACCGAGGGTCGCCTGAAGTGCCGAGATTATGCGGTTGAGAGCGTCGTCACCAGGGTGACCGAGGGTTGCCGGAAGTGCCGAGATTATGCGCCGATGCCGAAAAAACCTTTGACGCCGGTCAGGGCGATCTGCACGCCCATCGCGATGACGATCAGGCCCATAAAACGCGTGGCGATGTCGCGGTAGAAGCTCTTAGGGGCCGGTTCCTCAGTGGATGCTTCGGGGGAGGGTGACGCGCTCGTCTTTTGATCGCGTTCCTTCGGGGCTTTGCGAGCGGCGGCGAAGAGCACCACCCAGAGCAGTGCGCAGGTGACGCCGACGGCGATGAGCGCGCTCAGGGGCAGGCGCTCGGTGCCCTGGGCGGCGATGGTGATGACGCCAGTGATGGGGCCCGGGCCGGCCGAGAAGAGGATCAGCGGGGTGAGCGAAGCCTGGTGGATGGCGAGTTCCGAGTCGGGGTCGGCGGGCTCGGGTAAGGAGTCATTTTCGTTGGGTTGTGCGGGGTCGGGGTTGGTCGGGGTCTGGCGCCCGCCGAGCATCGCGGCGCCGATGCCGATAAGCACCGCTCCGCCTGTGACCGAGAAGGCGTCGATGGAGACGCCAAAGATATCCAGGATGCGTGTGCCCAGGAGTGCTGCGCCGGCCAGAATCACCACCGTGGACAGGGCGACCTGGGAGGCGTCCTTTCGTTGAATGCCGCGGGGTTGGCCCTCCTCGATGTTGGCGAACATCGCCAGGCAGACCACCGGGTTGACCAGGGAGATCAGCGTGATGATGGCCTGCAGCGTGTTCTCCAAAACGACCTCGTGCCCGGGACGTCGGTGAGGATCATGGGGCGAACCACCTCCTCGAAAGGTCGGGCGTAAACCGGAGGTGCCAAGCATTTTCCTGAGGTCGGGCGGTTGCGCCGTGGGGATGGCGCTGGCTAAGGTATCGCCCACTTGAGGGAGTGCGAATGGACGGATGATCCGTGGATGGGTGCGACGATGGCGAGGCTTGTGATGAAGAAGCAGATGATGGGCGTGATGGCGGCGATGGCGATGGTGAGCCTGGGGGCGGCCTGCTCCGGGGATGATACGAACCGTCGCGACTCCAATGATGCGGGCGACGTGGGTGGGGATGGCGGCGACGTGGGCGATGGAGGGATGGTCGAAGATCCGGCGGAGGAGCCCGGTGACCTGGGGCAGCCCTGCAACTTTGTCTGCAACCTGTCGAGCTGCGTGGTGGAAGCCGAGGAGTGCGAGGGCGGCGTGTGCGTCTACCACCAGGAGCTCGGGGGCTCGTACTGCAGCCGCCTCTGCGTGGAGAGCTGCGCGCCGGGTTACACCTGCCAGCAGACCGAAGATGAGAGCGGACCGGCGTGTTTGAGCGGTGCGGCCGCCTGCGGCAATGGTCAGGTGGAGTTTGGCGAGGTCTGCGACGGGCAGGAGGGCTGCGCGGCGGATTGTTTGAGCTTGGAGGAGCCCGTCGAGGAGCCGGAGGTTTCGGGCGGTACGATCACGATGTCGCTCTATGGCAATGCGCCCGAGACGGTCAGTGGCGATGCTCCCGCGGTGACCGCCGAGTACACCCAGGGGCGCCTCTTTTTCTCAAGCTCGCTTAACGTGATGACCTTCGGGATGGACCTGCCCGAGCCGGGTGCGGCCATGCCTCTGGATCAGTTTTTGGAGATCGGGCTGGTGGAGAACGTCGGTGGGGCCAACTGCTCGTACAATGCGGCGACCACGGCGACGATTAGCGAGTATGACCACGCCGGACAGACGATCGCCGGGGACGCGGCATTTACGCTCTTTTGCCAGAGTGGCATCTGCGGGAGCGAATGCTCGCCGAATATCGATGTGGAGTTGGAGTTTGAGTTGCGTTGGGTGGAGTTGGAGGAGTGAGGTTTGGGGTGGGGGGAGTGCGTGTGGTTGGGTGGTTGAGGGGCCTGGGGGCGTGCGGTGTGGGGAGTGCGTGTGGTCAGGTGGTTGGGTGGTCAGGTGGTTGAGGGGCCTGGGGGGCGTGCGGTGTGGGGATGTTTGAGTGGGCGTTTGGGGGAGTGCGTTTTCCGGGTCTGAGGTGACCGAGGGTCAACGAAAGCTCAGTGCTGATGCGGGTGTGGGGTGACCGAGGGTCAGCGAAGCTCCGGTGACCGAGGGTCGTCGAAAGTTCAGTGACTATGCGGGTGTGGGGTGACCGAGGGTCAGCGAAGCTCCGGTGACCGAGGGTCGTCGAAAGTTCAGTGATTATGCGGGTACGGGGTGACCGAGGGTCAGCGAAGCTCCGGTGACCGAGGGTCGTCGAAAGTTCAGTGATTATGCGGGTACGGGGTGACCGAGGGTCAGCGAAGCTCCGGTGACCGAGGGTCGTCGAAAGTTCAGTGATTATGCGGGTACGGGGTGACCGAGGGTCAGCGAAGCTCCGGTGACCGAGGGTCATCTGAGGGGCAGCAACGACGCGGCGAATTGTCACTCTGCAGCGTCGAGTTGCAGGAGGGCGTGGGTGTCGCCCTGGCAGAAAAGTTCGATGAGGGTGGTGTGCTCAACGATGAGCTCGCGGCAGCCGCTGGCGGGAACTTCGCCGAAGTCGCCTTCGCCGCTGGCGTGCAGGATGGAGAGGGTGCAGCCGGTGCGGTCGGGGGCCTGCCAGCAGACTTCGACGGTGTCGCCGACCTTCAAATTGGCGTCGGGGGTGGCGCGAAGCGCGGCTGCGGCGGGTGCGGGGGGCGTGTCGGCTTTAGCCTCGGGGGGCCTGGCAAGCTCGGAGCCGGAAGGCGCCGCGGGTCGGGCGGAGGAGGGGGAAGGGGGGGATTCGGGCTCGCAGCCAAGCAGGAGCAAAACGGCTATCAGTGTAAATCGCATAAAAGACACAAGACCCGCCTGGCTGTGGAAAAGGTGTGGGAAAAGGCCGGGGGCGTTGTCTGAGCTGTTCAAAAGCGCTCAAAAATCAACGGAGTCACCTGATTTAAATGACCGCTGCGCGCGCCTTGGCCGAGACCCACTCCGAGAGCACGACGGTCGCCAGAATCACCAGGAAAATGACGCTGACCCGGCTCCATGCCAGAGTGTCGATGGCGCCCTGCAGCGCCATGCCGATGCCGCCGGCGCCCACCAGCCCGAGCACGGTGGCCTCGCGGATGTTGATGTCCCAGCGGTAGACGGAGATGCCCGCAAAGGCCGGGGCGATCTGCGGAATCACGCCAAAAGTGAGCACCTGCAGGCGGCTTGCGCCGGTCGACGAGACAGCCTCCACGGTGTGGGCATCGATCTCCTCGATGGCCTCGTAGAGAAGTTTTCCGCAAAAACCCACCGAGCGCAGCGCGATGGCGATGATGCCGCTGAGCATGCCCGGGCCGAAGATCACGACCAGCATCAGCGCCCAGATGATCGAGTTGACCGAGCGGGAGGTCACGAGCAGCGCCAGGGCCACCGGCCGCACAAAGACGCGCGAGGGCGTGGTGTTATTCGCCGCCAGAAAGGCCAGTGGCGAGGCGATCATCACGCCCAGGATGGTGCCCAGGGTGGCGATGTGGATGGTATCGACGACCGGGCCCCAGAGCTCGGCCATGTAGCTCAGCTGCGGCGGCCACATGCGCATCGCGAGATCTGCGCCCTGCATCGGCGCCGAGCCTACAAACTCCCAGGTGGTCTGGTCGCTGATGATCTTTGTGCAGAAGACCACCAGGGCTGCCACCGCCAGGGTGATGCCAAAATGTTGCCAGGCGGCCTTGCGGTCGCGGCGGCGCCAGATGCGGGTATCGCCTTGCTGCTCAACGGGCATCACAGAACCTTTCGACGGATGGCGCCGGCGATGTACTCGGCGATAAAGACGGTGGTGATGATCAGGATCAGTATGGCCGAGACGGCCTCAAACTCGTAGCGGTCAAAGGCCGTGGTCAGCGTCGCGCCGATGCCGCCCGCACCCACAATCCCGATGACCGCAGATTCGCGGAAGTTGATGTCGAGGCGGTAGAGCGAGAGGCCGATAAAGCGCGGCATGATCTGTGGGAGCACCGCGTACACGACGCGCTGCAGCCACGAGGCCCCGGCCGATTCCACGGCTTCGACGGCGTTCCACTGAATCGCCTCGATGTCTTCGGCGATGAGCTTTCCGAGAAATCCGATGGTGGAGACGACCAGCGTGACCACCCCGGCAAAGGGACCGAAGCCGAACATCGCCACGAGCATGATCGCCAGAATGATCTCGTGAAAGGCGCGCGTGCCGGCAAGTATGGCGCGGCAGACCAGGTAGACAGGGCGAATGGCCAGGTTGCGTGCCGCGCCCAGGCCCAGGGGCACCGAAAGCGCGATGCCGGCGACGGTGGCCACCACCGTCATCGTGAGGCTCTCCAGGATGCCGGCGCGGATGTCGCTCCAGCGCGTCACAAAGTCGGGGGTGAGCGCGGCCGCAAAGAAGGTGCGCGCGCGGCTCATGCCCTCAAAAAGGCGCGCGACATCGACCTCCACCGAGGAGAGTGCCCACAGAAGGTAGACGCTCGCACATATGTAGAGGGCCCAGCGGGTGCGCGGGTTGGCGATGTGCGGGGGGCGGCGCCAGCGTTGGGGCGCGCCGGCCGTCGGCGGCGTTGTGGGAGGGGCAGTGCTCACGCGGCGACCCCGTCATCTTCGGCCGGTACGGTCGCGTCGTCGCCTTCGGCGTCTTTGTTCCAGTCTTCGCCGCCGTAGATCTCCGGGAGCACCGCGTCGGTGAGCTCTTGCGGCTTGCCGTCGAAGACGACGTTGCCGGCCTGCAGCCCGACGATGCGGTCGGTGTAGGCGCGGGCCAGCGGCACGTCGTGGATGTTGATGATGGCGGTGAGGTTATGCGCTTTGCAGAGATCGCCCAGAAGCTGCATGACCTGGCGAGCGGTGCGCGGATCGAGGCTCGCGGTGGGCTCGTCGACGAGCAAAAGCTCGGGCTGCTGCATCAGGGCGCGGGCGATGCCCACCCGCTGGCGCTGGCCGCCGGAGAGGGCGTCGGCGCGGCGGTCGTGAAGCCCTTTGAGGCCCACCGTCTCCAGGAGCTCAAACGCGCGGTCGACGTCGGCCTGGGGAAAGCGGCGCATCCAGCTCTGCCAGAAGCTCACGTAACCCAGCCGGCCACTCAAAACGTTCTCCATCACCGTAAGGCGGTCGACCAGCGCATAGTCCTGGAAGATCATCGCGATGCGTCGCCGCGCTCGTCGAAGTTCGCCGCGCGAGAGGGTGGTCAGCTCCTGTTCACCGAGCTTCACCGAGCCCGAGGTGGGCTCGACCAGACGGTTGATGCAGCGGATAAGCGTGGATTTGCCGGCGCCCGAGGGGCCGATCAGCGCCACGAGCTGCCCGGTGGGCACCTCCAGATCGACCGAGGGCAGGGCCACAAAGCCGTCCGGGTAGCGTTTGTGCAGGCCTTTCAGGGTGAGCATCGCAACATCCTCGAAGAGAGGGAGGGAGGGGACTGATTGAAATTCACTGGCAGGAGTAGCCGGGCTTGAACACCTGGTCGATCTGGCGAATCACCTCCCAGTGATCTTTGTAGGAGATGGGGATAAAGCCGTCTTCGTCGGGGAACTCCCGGTCGAGCACCGAGCCCTCCCAGGGGAAGCTGAAGAAGGCGTCGCGGATGGCCTGCTCCAGCTCCGGGCGAAGATTGTAGGCGACGCCAAAGCCGGTGGTCGGGAAAGTTTTGGAGCGGTAGAGCACGCGGATCTCATCGCGGGGGACCTTCCCCTGATCAAAAAGGCGGTCGGTGACCACGTTGGCGACGGCGGCGGCGTCGTAGTCGCGGTTGTGGACGCCCAGCAGCGAGTTGTCGTGGCGCCCGGAGTAGGCGGCCTCGAAGTCGCGACCGGCCTGAAGATCAAACTCCGAGCCGAGCAAGGCCGAGGGTGCCTTAAAGCCGGAGTTGGAGGTCGGTGAGGTAAAGGCCAGGGTGCGGCCTTTGAGCTCTTCGACGGTGGTGATGCCGCTGTCGACATGCGTGATGAGCTCCATCTCGTAGCCAAAGGAGCCGTCTTCGGCGGCCATCATCGCCAGCGGCTTAAAGCCCGCGCAGTTCACGGCCAGGGGCAGGCTCCCGGTGTTAAAGCCAGCAATGTGCAGGCGTCCGGCGCGCATCGCCTCGATCTGTGCGGCGTTGGAGCCCACCGGGAAGAACTGCACCTCTTTGCCGGTCTCGCGCTCCAGATGCTCCAGAAAGCCGTCCCAGACCTGGCGGTACTGTGCCGGATCTTCGACCGGGGTGTAGGCGAAGATCAGCGTGTCCGGGTTGAGCCAGCGCAGCCCCTCGGGGTCGCGGTCGGCCACGAGATCCCCGTCGCGGTCGCAGAAGCGGGGGCGGTCGAGCTGGCCCTCGACGCACTCGCCATCGACCCAGTCGCCGACGCGCTCGCAGCCGGCAGTGGCGAGGAGCGCCCCGAAGAGCGTGGCCAGGGCCAGGGTGCGGCGAAGCGGGCGGCGATTGCGGTGCGTCATGGGCTACGTCGTGGGAGAAGCGGTGGTGGTCTGCGCGTTGTTATAACGCAGCCGGGCCCGCTCGCCAAACCGGCTTCGTGCACCTTTCGGTCTGCGCTCTGACGGGACGCCTTGAGTGGGAGGCGTTCGGAGGGGGGCTGCAGTCGCGGTGTCGCGAGGATGGAATGATTTTAAAATTTTCTGGCGTTGAACTCCCGCTATGGCCGACGCCCGGGCGGCGCCTGGCCGAGATGATGTTTAACGCTCAGTGGAGACAGGAGGAAAACCCATGCGACGAGCACCATGGATGATCGCGATGTTGGCGGCCACCGGCGTGGCCTGTTTTCAGCCGGAGACGAGTCCGGATCCCGAGGTCAGCTCGCCGGCTGCAGAAGAGGCCAGCGTAAAGATGGAGCCTCACCCTGACGAGGCGGCCGGCGCGGCCGGGCAAGACCTGCAGGTGAGCAGCGCTGAGATGGCCATGCGCCTGGAGCTGCCCGATGTGGTCGAGAAGGTCATGCCTTCGGTGGTGGGCATCAACACCGAACGCAGCGTGCGTCAGATGGTCTCGCCATTTGGAGGCTCTCCCTTCGGCGGGCATCCTTTCTTCGGGCCGCGGGGTATGCCGCAGCAACCTCAGGAGCGGGTGCAGGAAGGCCTGGGAAGTGGCGTGATTGTTGACGCTGAAGGCATCGTGCTCACCAACAACCACGTCATTGAGGGGGCCGACACCATCCGCCTCACCCTCAACGACGGTCGCGAGTTTGAGGCCGAGGTCGTGGGCACCGACCCGCAGAGCGATATCGCGGTGCTGCGTTTTAAGGAGGCTCCTGACGATCTTAAAGCCATTGAATTTGGCGACTCCGACGCGCTTCGGCTGGCCGAGTCGGTGGTGGCCATCGGCAACCCCTTCGGGCTCTCCAGCACGGTGACCTTAGGGATTGTGTCGGCGAAGGGCCGCGGCAATATGGGTATTGTCGACTATGAGGACTTCATTCAGACCGACGCGGCCATCAACCCGGGCAACTCCGGCGGGGCGCTGGTGAACCTGCGCGGGGAGCTTGTGGGCATCAACACCGCGATCCTCTCGAAGAGTGGCGGCTATCAGGGGGTGGGCTTTGCGATCCCCTCGAAGATGGCGCGCGGCATCATGGAGAGCCTCGTGGAGACCGGGAAGGTCAGCCGCGGCTGGCTGGGCGTGATGATTCAGGAGCTGACTCCGCAGCTTGCCAGCGCGCTGGAGATCCCGGAGAGCGCCCGCGGGGTGGTCGTCTCCGATGTGCAGCCCGAGAGCCCGGCGGCGCGCGCCGGCTTGCAGCGCGGCGACCTGATCACGAGCATCGCCGGGCGCAGTGTGACCTCCCCTGGAGAGCTGAAGAATCGGGTGGGCATGGCCCAGCCCGGTACCGAGGTGGAGATCGCGTATCTGCGCGAAGGCCAGGCGATGAAAGGGCGCCTGGAGCTGGGCTCGCTTGAAGACGCGGCCGGTGTTGCCAGCGGCCCGGGCGGCGCGCCGGGCTTTGCGCCCTCACCGGTCGAAGGGTTGAGCCTGCAGGCGCTCAACGATCAGCTGCGCGCGCAGCTGCGCGTGCCGCCTGCTGTGCGCCAGGGCGTGGCCGTAACCGAGGTGGAGCCGGGAAGTGAGGCCTCGCGCCTGCGCCTTCGCCCGGGCGATGTGATCCTGGAGGTTAACCGCCGCCCGGTCTCCAGCCCGGCCGACGTCTCACAGCTCTGGCAGGCCTCGCGCGGGCAGGTGCTGGTGCTGCTTTACCGTCAGGGCGCCACGATCTTTATGACGTTGCCTGCGAACTAAAGGTCGAGGACGGCTCTACGAAATCGATGGGTTGTATGTCGAGATGCCAGAAGCCCACCGCGATGCTCGCGGTGGGCTTTTTTGTCGTCGTGACCGAGGGTCGTTTTCGTGATCGAGTGACCGACGTGGTCGAGTGACCGAGGGTCGTTTGGGAGGGTCGTTTTGCGTGACCGAGGGTCAGGACTCGAGTGACCGAGGGTCGTTTTTGAGGGTCGTTTTGCGTGATCGAGGGTCAGGTATAACGGGCGGATTTTACAGGTAGAAAATCAGTGCCGGTGATGCGCGCGCTTATCGAGGGTGGCGTCCTGGCCCATCTCCGCTTCCAACTCGGCGAATTTGTCGGCCAGCGGGTCGTCGAGCAGCTGGTCGAGCTCGCGCTCGGCGATCTCTTCGTCGGTGGGCGCGCGTGTGGGGACCGCGCGACGCATGGGCTCGGGGTGGTGGGGCAGGCGCTCGGGCTGACGGTTGGGCGGGGCCAGGCGCAGGCCCCGGTCGTCGCGATAATAGCCCATGAGGATGGTCATGACATCGACCGCCCACCACAGCCCGAAGCCTCCGCCGGTGAGGAACATCAGCAGGCCGGTAAAGACTTTGCCGGTGTAGAAGCGGTGCACACCGAACACGCCCAGGAAGACGGCCAGAGTAAACGCCACCATGCGGCTGCGATCGCTGAATTGCTCCGGGCGGCGGCCGGGCGAGTGAACGGGGAGGTTTCGGGTCATCGGGTACTCCACGGGTGTGGCGGGGATGTGTCGAGAAGATAAGCGCGTATGCGGGTGATATCGGGTTTGGTGACTGTCGGTCGTGTCAGTTGACCTACGGTAATGTCAGTTGACTACGGTCGTGTTGGGTGACTGTCGGTCATGTCGGGTGACTGTCGGTCATGCCAGTTGACCTACGGTCGTGTTGGGTGACTGTCGGTCATGTCAGTTGACCTACGGTCGTGTTGGGTGACCTACGGTCGTGTTGGGTGATTGTCGGTCGTGTCGGGTGACCTACGGTCGTGTCAGTTGACCTGGCGGCTTCGCGTTTGAGTAACACCCCGCGGCGCGAAGCTATTTAGATCGATGAGAAGATGGCAAGGGGAGCGTGCTCGTAAGGGGAGGGTAGTGTTACGCCGTCGGCGGATGAAACGGTGCGCGTGGGTTACGAAAAAAGCCCGCTACCCCGAGGGGCAGCGAGCTTTTCGAAAGGATGGGGACTGTCCTCGACCGGGGGCTATCGGAGCTTAAGGCTGCCGGACGCCCTCGAAGGTGGCTTCCATCTCGGTGGGCGGACCATCGTCGCGGCGCACTTCGCCCAGGAAGAGCCCTTCGTTGACAAGGTCGGTTACGCCGTCGGAGTCGGTATCAAACATCAGGCCTTCGCCTTCGACGAAGAGGTTGATGGAGAACTCCAGGTCGGCGAGAAATTGATTGGCGTAGGTGCTGATCAGCGGGGCGACGAGAGAGCTACAGAAGCTTCCCACCGGCAAGTTGATGCCACCCACATTCACCGAGCCGATGTTATCACAGATCCAGTAGTTGAGCGCTCCGGAGATGCTGTTGGCGTTGCCGCCGGTCATCGCCGGAATCAGGGTGTCGTTGAGGATCTGCAGAATGACCAGGCCGTAGGGCACCGTCATCTCATGAGAGTCGATTTCCAGGCGATTATAGTTGGTCAGACGACCATCCCACTCCGATTGTAATGCACCGATGCTGCTGCCAGAGCCCAGGCCGAAGCGAATCTCACCGCAGTCTGCGGGGCTGGTGTCGGTGCAGTTGCGACGCCAGTAGAAGTTCATGGCCTGCCAGGCGTCCACCCCGCGAAGCTCGCCCTCACCGACCTGCTTGTTGCTGATGGTCAGAACGCTCTCGACCTTCATCTGGCTGATCGTGTCGTTGAGATCCTGACCGATGGCCATCAGGTCGACGAAGAAGTCCATGCGGCTGAGCTGATCGTTGACGAAGTCTTCGATGGTGTCGCGAGCTTCTCCGCCGAATGCCATCGCGATGAGGCATTCTTCCAGGCTGCGATTTTCGCAGACCCATTCTTCCGCCCAGTCGATCACCAGGTCGGCAATGGCGCGCCCCGGATTGGAGATGGCTTCGACTGCAGTGACGATCGTCGAACCAATCGCCCCGGTGCTGGAGATCGCCTCGCGGAAATCCCAATAACTCTCGACGTCGTAGACGCCAGTGGGCATCAGGTCGAGCAGCGTGAGGTCGACCATCACGTCGGTGGTAACTTCGGGCTCGGCGCTGACGTCGTCGGCGCAGCCAAAGGCCATGATCTGGTCGAAGGCGCCGCGGCCGTAGGCCACGACGGTGTAGCGGTCGCTCGGGTCGAGGCCTTCAAAGAGGGCAGTGTTGGTGAGGTCGGCCAGGTCGGCTTCGAGCAGGTGCGCGGCGGCCGGCGGGGTGAAGGTGGGGATGGAGGAGCAGGGCTGTTGGACGGCGTCCCACAGGCGCAGCTGCACGAAGCTCAGGGGGGCGACGTCGCTGCGGTCGTAGGAGGCGCCAATGCGCAACGCGCCTACCGGAACCGTTCCCACCTCGACGCTAAAGTCGACCGGGTCATCGGCCCAGCTGTGGGTGGCGCGCACGCGGATGGTGCCCAGCGCGTCGCCGACGAGCAGGCGGTTGGTAGCAATACCCTGCGCATTGGTGAATGAGGAGCCGGACTGGAGGCGAGTTTGCGTGGAGCCGGTTTCGGCGATGATCTCGAAGGTGATCGCTTCATCCGGCGTGACTTCTCCCTGGTCATCGGACAGGCGCACCTGAAGTTCCAGTGACTCGCCGATGAAGGTGGCCTGGTCGGTCTGGCTGACGGCGCTGAGCGTGTATCCGCGGGCGTCGTCGTTGGTCGGCGGGTCCCGGTCGGGGTTGGTGTCGACGCGGGTGACGCCGTCGCCCGTATTATAATGCACGCTGCTCTCACCGCAGGCTGCTGCGCTCAGAAGAAGCGCCAGCGCCGCGAGAGAGGGCATCCAGGAAGAGGTGCGAATCATGAGGTTATCCATACGTTAGTCTGACGCGTCGGCAGCCAGAGGGAGCTCGATCGGAGAGATCCAAAGTGTAGAGCAAGTCACATGCCACATTCAAAAGGTGGCCAAAATCATGCGCAAGTGGGCGAAGCCATAGCGAAATCTCGGGTGAATGACAAGTCGCGTCATGCACGAATATGGCCCGTGGAGTGGGGACGCGGCTCTTGAAGCAAGCGCACGGGTGCTCATAGGCACATAAAAGGGCGTGCCAGATTGGCACGCCCTTCGGACATTCACGCCGGTGGGGCTGGCGCCCCGCCGATGTGCTACTGCGCCGTAAACTTACTCGACGGGCGGCACCACCACGCTGTCGATGACGTGAATGATGGCGTTGCTCGACAGGATGTTGGCTTCGGTGACCGTAGCACCTTCATAGGTGACGGTGGCGCCGTCGACCACGACTGCCGCTTCGGCACCATTGACCGTGGCGACGTTGCCGCTGGCCAGGTCGAAGGAGCTGACGTAGCCCGGTACGACGTGGAAGGTGAGGATGCCGGCGAGTTCCTCGGCATTGTATTCTTCCAGATTAATGTCTGCGAAGGCCGGGTCAGCCGGGGCAAACACGGTGAAGGGACCACCGGTCGCGACGGTTTCGCCGAGTTCAGCAGCGGCGACCGCGGCCATAAGGCCGGTGAAGTTGCCCGAATCGGCGGCGGTCTCAGCGGCGTTGAAGGCCGGCGGGAAGACCACTTCGTCGATGACGTGGATCACGCCGTTGGTAGCGATGACGTCGGTGGTACTGATCGGCGCGGTGGCGAAGGTCAGTCCGTCGATGTCTTCGATGATGGCCGGCGCACCAGGGACCTCGGGGTCGAGGCTAAGGGTCGTAACGGCGCCCGGGGTGACATCAGCAGCGAGCACCTCGCCTTCAACGACGTGATAGGCGAGCACAGCGGCGAGCTCGGCGGGCTCCATCTCTGCGATGGCGGCGGAGTCGAGATCAGCCGCCTCAAACGCCGCGTTGGTCGGCGCGAAGACGGTGAAGGGGCCTTCGGCAGCCAGGTCGTCATCCAGACCCGCGCGGACCACCGCTTCGACGAGAAGCGAGAAGTCTTCGTTGGCCTGAGCGGTCTCGACGATGTTGAGGGGCTCTTCGTCGCCGCCGTCAACGTCATCGCCGCCATCGGTTTCGTCGCCGCCGTCAACATCCTCGCCGCCGTCTGTCTCGTCGCCACCGTCGCCTGCGTCACCGGCATCTTCCTCAACACCGGTGTCATCGATGGTGTCGGGGTCGTCATCGTCACCACCGCACGCCACCACGAATGCACCGATCAAAAAAAGTACCAGAAGTTTCAGAGTCTTGTTCATGATCCATCTCCTTAAACTGCGTTAAGTTCAGTGTTGCGATCGTCGCTTTCGGAGTTGACCACCTTTTGAACAGGCTTGCCCTGTTTCGTTGGCAAACCCGCCGGTGGCACCGTACCCGAGAGCTCGCAGGGAACCTTAGGAGCGAGTTGGAAGGTGGCAAGTCAGGAGTGTGATTCTTTTGAACAGGTTATGAAACTCGCGTTGAACAGGTCTAACGCAGCGAGTCAAGGAGCTCGCCTAACCCCTTATCTGGCGGGATATAGCAGCCACCCAGGCAGGGAGGGGTTTCATCGACGTTTTGAAGATCGTTTTCGTAGAGCGACCAGCTCTGGCGGTAGTTGCCCAGGTCACGGCCGGCGAGCTCGCGGAATGCGTCGAATTCGTGCTGTCGCATGCGGGCGTGATGGCCGGGGTGCCACTCGAAGTGAAAGATGTCGTCGTAGCGTGCCCCCCAGATGATGCCCAGCCCTTCCGCGAGCTCGCCGATGCGCTCCCATTGTTTGCGGTCGGCCTCGTAGTGGCGGTTGGCCTCGCTCATGGTGGCGCGGTGGGTAAGGTTGAGATCAAATGCCATGCCGACGTGATGCCAGCTCGCCAGGCGCCGGCCCCCGGGTGGGCTCCAGCGGCGGTGGCCGGAGATGAACACCACCTCGATGCCCTCGTGCTCGAGCAGCGCATACAGGAGGCGGGCGCGCAGCGCGATTTCGGGGTGAATGGTCTCCAGGTGGTTTCCGCCGCGAATCTCGTCGATGTCGGGAAGGGTGATAGGCGGCAGCGTGGGGTTGGGGGCGGGAATTGCTCCGGCGTCGGGAGATGTGGCGGAAGTCGGCGGGCCGGCGAGCTCGGGAGAGGAAAAGTCGACCTGACAGTAGGGTGAGGGGTCGACGCCGATGACGTGCGCCGGGCCCTGGTAGCCGCGCTGGCGTTGGCCGCGAATGAACTCGGCGATGAGGCAGGCGTCGACGCCGACCTCCACCAGGTGCAGCTCACCGCCGACGACCCGGAGTTTGCTAAGCCCTTCGAGTGTGGCGAGGCCCGGGAGTCCCACGAGCATCACGTCGCCACCGACCGCCTCGAGGTTGCGCAGCCCTTCGAGGTGGTTGAGCAAAAAGCTCTGGCGCACGATCAGGCTGCCCTCGACGCGCTCAATGCTGCCGAGGTCGGGAAGTGCCGACTCCCGGATGTTCTCAATGACCAGGTCGCCGGTGATCAGCGTGCAGCCTCCAAGGTCGCTGAGCGGGGCGGGCGCGCAGACGCCGGGGCCGGAGCGTGGTCTGGAGGCGCCGCTCGAAGCCTCGGTGGATTGCTCGGCACCCAGGGTCGAGGGGGCGGGCTGGGCGCTGGCACATCCGGCGAAGGTGAGGAGGGCGGAGGTGGTCAGTGTGACAACGCGTGCCGCAATCCTGGGGAGGCGTGCGAGGTTGGCGCGCCGCTGCGATGTGATGTGGGAGAACATGGGCCGGCTCCGAGGTTGGGGGCGCGGGGAGTGTAGCATAGGTGGTGTTAGCAGAGGCGATCGAGGGTCGCAAAGCGGTGACCGAGGGTCACGGCTGAGGGGCCATTTGCGTGACCGAGGGTCGTCCTCTTACATGACCGAGGGTCGTCCTCTTACATGACCGAGGGTCGTCTTTTTGCATGACCGAGGGTCGTCTGCTGTCTTCTGTTTACGCGGGTTATCGCCACCTCTGGCGCGATTTGTTCGACGTTGGTTTCAAGCCTCTCGGTCACAATTGCTGAGTGTCGCGCGCGACCCAGCGATTGTTATTTGGCTCTGTCGCGGTGGACGTGAAGAACGTCATACATTGTGACGCCAGGTGGACGAGGGCGAGATCGTTTTGTTCACGAAAATGAGAAATGCTCAAGACATGGTCACGTGACCGAGGGTCACCTGAAGTCCTTAGTTTAAGCGCCTGATCGTCACTTAGAGCTGGCTGGTCGCCGACGCAGGCG